>JANWVQ010000102.1 GCA_025056745.1 Ignavibacterium sp. | reverse complement strand
TGGAGCTAAAGTATTAATAAAAAAATGTTTTTGTCATTTTATTATAATTTAAAGTAATTTTTGACCTTAATAGACTAAATCTGATTTAGATAAACAGATTTTTTGAAAATTAGTAATAATTTGAGTTTTTTATAATCATTTAAAAGTTAATATTTCTTCGTAAAATGCTAGATTATATGAATGTCCTAATCTATTTTGCCCTTTATGTATAGAGCTTCAAATAACCTTTAATGTCTATTCGTTTAAAAATTTACCACTATGAAATACATATTTTTAAGGTGAATTAATTGGATTACTTTGAAAATTATTAATGAAATTGTTTGTTTTGGGTTTTTAATAAACTTAATACTCAACTATTTTATTAATTTAATAAAACGAATGATTAATGTTTATTTTTTTGAGTAATTATTATTGTTTAATATATGATAATCATCAACTAATATTTTTTAATTTTATTTGACTTGAATAAATAAAATTTTTAGTTTCCATCTAAGATTTATTAAAATTATTTCAATTAAACATTAATAACTAATCAAAGGAGTGACTTATGAGAAATGTCATCCTCACTTTTACTTTCCTTTTTCTGATTCTTTTTTCTATATCGAGTGCACAGCAGATGAAGTATGTTTATTCAGTTGGAACGACGACTTTTACTCCAATTACGGGTGGAGTTGGATTTACTCTCACAGGTACTTTGGATGAAGGCTACTCTGCTCCGGTACCTATCGGATTTACGTTTAATTATCTTGGTGCGAGCTATGACTCTTTCCAAGTATCAACAAATGGTTTTATAAGATTAGGTTCTGGTCTTACAAGTGCAACATCATCAAATGCGCTAGCTGGAACACTAAGAAGAATCATTGCACCATTGTGGGATGATTTGGCTATTCAAGATTCAGCATCATTAACAAGAGTTGTTACAGGAACTGCGCCAAATAGAGTTCTTACAGTGGAATGGCGTAATGTAAAATGGCCTTTTAGTAACGCAACAAATAATGCTGAATTTCAAGTAAAGCTCTATGAAAATGGTAGTAGAATAGAATTTATTTATGGTACTTTTGGAACTGTTCCTGCAACCGCAACTGCATCTATTGGGTTAGTTGATAACTCACCTATCACTGTAGCTACTAGAGCAACTGGGACATATTTGAGTTTAAATGTAGGTGGTACCTCTGGCTCAAGGACTTATTATGCTACAATGGGATTAGAATTTGCATCTGTTAATCAGGCTCCAGATGCAAACACAATCATTACATTCACTACTCCCGGTGCTCCAATGAGTGGAACTTATACCGTAGGTGGAACATCACCGAGTTTCGCAACTCTAAGTCAAGCAGCTATAGCATTGAGCACAAGAGGAGTTAACGGTCCTGTTACTATAAACATACGCCCAGGTACTTATGAAGATGTTTTCCATCTTACAACAATTCAAGGAGCATCTCACACTAATAGAATAACTGTAACAAAAGAAAGCGGTACAGTAACCATATCCCCGCGATACGGAGCTAGAACTGGAACTACGGTTTTAGCAGCTGATGCAATTATAAGATTAGACGGTGCAAGTTTTGTGACTATTGATGGCTTAAATTTAGTAGATAATTCACTTAATACAACAACAGCTTTAAAATATGAATTTGGTATTTGCGTCTCTAATGCAGACGTATCACCAATTATCACTGCTGGATCAAGATTTAATGTTTTTAGAAATTTATTTATTGATTTAGATGCTCAAACAGTTGCAAATGTGAATGCAGTAGGAATAAGATTGGGAACCACAATTACTTCAAGTTTTGTAGATTCAACTTTAACAAATAGTTACAATATCATCCAGGATGTAACAATAGAAAGATTCTGGAGAGCAGCAGTTCAACTTTACGGATTCACTGGTTTAAGACCTGATGTTGGAAATGTTATTACTGCCTCCGTTGGTAGAAATAACTTTAGAAACATCAATGCAACAACTGGAACTGGATCAGATATCAGAGCTATTGAAGTAAATGCTCAAAGAAATTTATTAATTGAAAAAACAGATATTTATGACTTGATCGTTAATCTCTCCGGATGGACAACGAATGTTTTAAGTGGAGTAAGATTAAATCCTGCAAGCAGCTCAACTGATTTTAATGATGGAAATATTACCATCCGTGATTTAAATATCTACAATTTAGAATTACAAAATACAGCTGTAACATCAGGTAGTGTTGTTGGTTTAGAAGTTTTAAGAATGGGGAATAACTCTAATTTGAATATTAGTAATGTCAGAATCTATGATCTTTATTCAAATGGTAGCACCACAGCATTAGCAAGAGGTATCGTGCTTAATTTAGGTCACGGTGCAGGAACTTTGGTTAATGCAACTATTGCAAATAATTTAATATATGATTTAAGAGCACCACGTTCAACTGGAGCTCCATCAATCAGAGCTTTTGATGTTCAGAACACAGCCGGCGGATTGATGAATGCCAACTTATACTACAATACAGCATACATAGATAATGCTGTTCCCCCAACAGTAACAACTCATCAATCTTCTGTTGTTTACTTTACAAATATGACTACATCTGCATTGGATATGCGAAATAATATATTCGTTAATACGATGGCTGCTGGAACGCGTGCAACTGTTGTATATACTACATCCAATGCTAATCTTTTAAGAATCACACCAACTTCAAATTATAATGTTTATTTCATTGACAATCCGAGTTCAACTCGCTTAGTAGGTTATGATGGAGTAACCAATTTTCAAACTTTAGCATCATATCAAAATGCATTAGCTAGTGGTGGTTTAGGTGGTCCTAGAGATTTACAATCAGTATCCGTTCTTCCTCCTTTTGTCAGTGCTGTAGCTCCATATAATCTAAATCTGATAGCAGGTGCTAACACCCCAATTGAAAGTGGAGGAAGACCAATAGCAGGAATAACCACAGATTTTGCAGGCAATACAAGAAATGCAAATTTCCCTGATATAGGTGCTTATGAATTCACTGGTATTCATCAAGATGTAGTGCCTCCAACAATTTCACTTACTCCATTGGCAAATACTTCTTCAACAAGTGCTAGAACACTTACAGTTAATATAACTGACTTTAGTGGTGTTCCAACTAGCGGAACAGGTATGCCTCAATTATACTGGAGAAAAGGTAGCAGTGGTTCATATACTGCAGTTGCTCCAAGTAGTGTTTCTGGTAGTAACTATACTTTTAATTTTGGCTCTGGAGTAGTTGCTGGTGATACAATATTTTATTACATAGTTGCACAGGATGGAGGTACAACTCCACAAGTAGGAGCAATGCCTGCACTTGGAGCTGCAGGATTTTCTTCAAATCCACCAGCTGTAACTACACCACCTACAAGCCCATTCTCATATATAATTACACAAACTTCTTTAGCTGGAAATTATACTGTTGGTCTAAATGCATTTAATAGTATAACGGGTAAAAATATTTATTTTGAAAAATCAATAAGAAAAGTTTTAAAAGAAATTTGGGTTCCTGCTCCGCAAACTGAAGGAAAAACCGATGAATGGACAGAGCCTGTATTATATGGTGATATTCGTGAAGGTAAGGGCTCACTACAAATGGTCGAAGTTGAAGAAGAAGTTTGGACACCAATGGAAAATGGTTCAGTTTACGAAGGAAGTCTTTCAGTTAAAAAATCTGATTACCCAAATCTTGATTTCCCACAAGGAGTTGAAGGCGTTTATGCAACTTTAACAGCTGCAATTAATGATTTGAATGCAAGAGGTTTAACTGCTGATGTAAACTTCTTATTGGTAGATACTTTATACTCTACTGAAACTTTACCAATCATATTAAACATTACCAATGAAAATCTACCCAATGCATCTAGGAAGATAACTATTAAACCAAACACTGGATTAACTTCAAGAATAACCGGAAATTCAACTACTGGTGTTTTTGTAAACTTCGGTGTAGATTATCTCATTCTTGATGGCTCCACACTAGGTCCGAATACAAGAAGCCTTACTTTTGAAAACACGAGCACCGCAACCAATCATTATGTAATTGGAATATTTAATAATGGGATTAAAGGTGCACAAAATACAACTATTAAAAACGTTAATATCTGGGGTGGAAATAATACTGCCGCTTCCTGGGGAATAATATTGAATTTCTCAGGTGGTGATTATGATAACACTACAATCGAAAATAATCATATAAGAAGAGTTTTCACAGGAATGCAATTTGTTGGACTTGCCAACGGAATTACAAACAACGGAGCCGTAATAAATAATATTTTCGGTAGTGATGTGGATTCAGAGTCGGTTGGTAATATTGGATTAAACGTCTCCTATGTTGATGGTCTTGTAATAAGAGGAAATACATTCAATAACTTTAAGCAAGGAACTAATCCAAGAGGAATAATACTTAGCACGGAAACTATTAATACAAACGTATTTAATAACTTTATTACAAACTTGATATATACTGGAACAGTCGGTTACGGTGGTAAAGGTATAGATGTTAATACATCAAATCTTAATTCAAACATAAATATTTACAATAATGTAATTACAAGATTAGGTGGTGATGGTTGGAATGCATTTACTTCTGATGCTACAGTTGGAATACGAATATTAGGCGTTACTGGTGGAGTTAACGTTTATTTTAATAGTGTGAACCTATTCGGTAATTATGACAGAAGTGCTACCGCAACAGTAACAGCTGCAATATTTGTTCAAAACTCTGCTCAAGGAATTAACATTAGAAATAATATCTTTTCAAATTCACTAACCAATAATGCAAATACTGGTGCAAGATCTTATGCAATAGCTACAGACGCTTTCACTGGTTCTTTATTTAGTGATATAAATTATAATGATTACTTTGCATCAGGTTCCCAAGGAGTTTTAGGTCTATTAAATGCAATTCCAAGAACAACGCTATCAGAATGGCAAGCAGCAACTGGAAAAGATCAAAATTCTCTTGCAGTTAATCCACAATTTACAGATTCATTAAATTTAAGACCTGTATTTGGTTCACAAGTATTCTTCAAGGGAACACCAATTACAGGAATAACAACCGATATTACTGGTGCAACTAGGACAAATACTCCTACCCCTGGTGCTTATGAGTTCCCAACTGGAGTCAGCATTGGCTGGGCTAATTTACAATGGCCAGGAAGTGCAACTATAAGTCCGGGTCAAACTGTAACAGTTTATGGACAAATTTGGGTCAACGGTGTAACAAATCAACCTGGTCAAGCTCCAGGAATTAATGCTTGGGTTGGAATCAGTCCTACTAATACAGATCCTAGCACTTGGACAACTTGGGTTCCAGCTGTTTATAACTTAGATGTAGGAAATAACGATGAATATATGGCTGCAATCGGAGCTGGTTTAACACAAGGAACTTATTATTATGCTTACAGATGGCAATTATATGGTGGACCTTTCTATTATGGTGGATTCAATACAAATGGTGGTGGTCAATGGAATGGTACAACCAATGTTTCAGGTGTATTAACAGTTAATCCTCCAATTAGTACTAACTGGCAACGTTCTGTAGCTAACTCAAATCTTCCATCTTGGTTCGGAACAGATACAGAAAGAGGCTTAGCATTCGGTAGAACTTCGGATGGATTAGAAGCAATCAACGATAGACTTTATGTTGTAAGCAGAAGTGGTGGCACTTTCGTTAGAATCATAAACCCAAACACCGGCTTTGATATTGGTACATTGAACACTACCGGAATTTCAGGTGGAACTTTTGCTTTGAATGATATAGACGTTACTATAGATGGAAAGATATTAGCTTGTAACCTTACAACGAATGCTAACACGACTGCATTCAAAGTTTATATGTGGAATAATGAAGCATCAGCACCAGTGGAAGTTCTATCTTACTTAGCAGATGCAGGAAACCCAGTCAGACTTGGAGATAAATTTACAGTAGTTGGTGATTACAGTGCTGGAACTGCTCAAATTTGGGCTGCAAGTGCAACTACAGGACATCATAAAGTCTATAAATGGGTAATGAGT
This sequence comes from Ignavibacterium sp., assembly GCA_025056745.1. GTDB lineage: Bacteria > Bacteroidota > Ignavibacteria > Ignavibacteriales > Ignavibacteriaceae > Ignavibacterium. The sequence continues at coordinate 45,216 of JANWVQ010000102.1, read as the reverse complement.
GGTGGATCATTTAATCCTACCCCACAAATCATTCAGTGCAGTGATAACTTAGCAACTGGAATAGCATCAGCTGCAGTAGGACCTTTGCCAAATGGTGATTTCTATTGGAATGCTAATGGTCAAAATGCTAGAAAATATCAGGCAAACGGAAACTTGATCGGCACAATCCCTGGAACAATAATTGCAACTGGAACCAATGCAATACTTTATCTTGGTACAGTTGGTAGTGATGAATACATTGCAACCTTCGCTTATGGAGCTGGCAACAATAATGTTAGAGTTGTAAAAATTCCAGGTGGAAACTTTGCAAATGCTGAATTATATGGTACCTCCGCAACTCTCGGTTCTGCTACTAATACCAACGGAACTGGTGATATTGATTTTAGATATAGAAACGACCTTACTTTGGATATTTTCGTTCTTGCAACAAACAATGGCATTGGTTCTTATAAGACTGATGCAAGCATTCCTGTTGAGCTTACATCATTCGTTGCTAAAGTTGTCGATAGAGATGTAATACTGAACTGGAGCACCGCAACAGAAACTAATAACTTAGGATTTGAAATCGAAAGAAGAAGTCTAAATAGCGATAATTGGAACTCTATTGGTTTCATCAAATCTGCTGGTACGACAACCGAACCTCAACAATACTCATTCAGAGACTCTAAGCTTGAGACCGGAAAATATGCTTATAGACTAAAGATTGTTGATCTTGATGGAACCTACGATTATAGCAACGTTATTGAAGTTGAAGTTGGATTACCACAAGAATTCGCTTTAAGTCAAAACTATCCGAATCCTTTCAATCCAACTACAACTATAAACTTTGCTCTTCCGTTTGAAAGCAGAGTTACGTTAACTGTTTTCAACGTTCTTGGAGAAAAGGTTGCGGTTTTATTTGATGGAATTAAGTCAGCTGGTTACCACGATGTTGTATTCAACGCATCTAATTTCGCCTCTGGAATGTATATCTACTCAATTGAAGCTAATTCAGTTGATGGTTCGAAGAAATTTAATGCTGTAAAGAAAATGATGTTAATGAAATAAGCTCCGATTAAATAAATTTCTCAATCCCCTTGAGCTTCGGTTCAAGGGGATTTTTTATTTTAAATAAATCTTAATAATCCAACAAAATATTTTAAGGTTATTGCCACTAAATTATTTAAATTGAAAGTTCGATTATTAATTATAAAATTTAAGAAACTGGAGATGATTTTGATTAAGAAAATAATTTTAATAACTGTGATCTTTTTGTGGACAATATTTCCGCAATACACTCACAAGATTATGACATATAATATATTGAACTACCCAGGAAATGATCCAAATACACGAAACCAATTTTTTAGCACAATAATTTCTAGTTCCAATCCTGATATTCTTGTAGTTCAAGAAATAACTTCTTTAGCTGGTGTAAATTTATTTCTTAATAATGTATTAAAGACAATCAATTCATCTTACCAAGCTGGAGATTTTATTGACGGACCTGATTCAGATAATGCTATTTTTTTCAAATCCAACTTTTTTACTTTTATAAGCAATACAAGAATCCCTACAAGTTTACGCGATATCAATGAATTCAAATTAGTGCATAATTTCACTTTAGATACTTTAAGAATTTTCTCAGTTCATCTTAAAGCAAGCAGCGGCACCAATAATGAACAACAACGTCTTGCAGAAGTAAATGTTTTAAGAAATTATACTTTAACGTTAAATCCAAATAGTAATTATATAGTTTTAGGAGATTTTAATTTTTATAGTTCAAACGAACCTGCATATCAAAGATTGTTAGATCAATCAGCTTCAGGATATTTTACTGATGTAATTAACATAACCGGTGTTTGGAACAACCCTGCTTATGCCATACATCATACTCAATCACCCAGAGTTCGAGCTTTTGGTGGTGGTTCAACAGGTGGTTTGGATGACCGATTTGATCTGATTTTATTCTCCCCTGCGATTATTCAACAAGGTGGAATAACTTACGTTAATAACAGTTATACAGTTTATGGCAATGATGGATTACATTATAACGATTCAATTAACAGAATGCCAAATTATGCAGTGCCTCAATCGGTAGCGGATGCTCTTCACTATGCTTCAGACCATCTCCCTGTTTTCGCTCTTTTGAACTTTGAAGAATTATTACCAGTGGAATTAATTAATTTCACAGCTAAGATTATAGATCAGAATATCTTATTAACTTGGGAGACTGCATCTGAAATTAATAACTATGGTTTCGTAATAGAGAGAGCAAGTAATTCATCAGCAGATAAAATAAATTGGCAATCAGTTGGATTCGTCCCAGGAAATGGAAACTCAAATTCGCCTCGATATTATGAATTTCTCGATCAAAATATTCCTTCTGGGAAAATTTTTTATAGATTAAAACAGATTGATAATGATGGAAGTTTTAAATATAGTGATCATATTGAAGTCGAAATCAAATCAGCAAATGACTTTAAATTATTTCAGAACTATCCAAATCCATTTAATTCACAAACTATAATAAGTTATTTTATCCCACAAGATAATTTCGTTAATTTGAAAATTTATGATGTAATTGGAAATGAAATTTCCACACTTGTAAATGAATATCAAACCGCTGGTTATTATGATATTAATTTTGAATCATCAGACCTCTCTAGTGGAATATATATTTATAAAATATTCGTTGGGGAAAATTCTCAACACAAGAAGATGATAATATTGAAATAATTATCAATTGAACTTATCACATTAAAATATCATTTTGTTGATATGAGTACGTATTTACTTATCAACTTGATGATAATTATAGTTCCCCTAATTCTTTCTTTTGAAAGAAAAATTTTATTTTATAAAAAGTTGATTAACTATTGGTATTCCATTCTGATAGTTAGTTCTGCTTTCCTTATATGGGATGTAATCGCAACAGCAAGAGGAGATTGGGCTTTTGCAAAAGAACATATAATTGGAATATCCTTCTTTGGATTGCCAATCGAAGAAATTCTTTTTTTTATAACCGTCCCTTATGCTTGCATTTTTATCTTTGAAACAGTGAATCTTTACTTGAACGATAAAAAAATAAAGTTAAATGAATATTTCGTTTGGAATTTCTCCTTGATTTTTATTTTGATTGCTTTATTAAACCAAAGTAGAAATTATACTTATACTGTAATGTTGTTTTCATCTTCATCTGTTTTGTTAATTTATTTCTTAGATAAAAATTTATTACTCTCAAGAAATTTCTGGATCACAATTGCAATAACTTATGTGCCTTTCTTAATAGTTAACTATATACTTACATCAATTCCGATTGTTACTTACAATCAAAAAGCTTTTTCAACAATTCGAATAACTACAATTCCTCTTGAAGACTTCTTTTATTCTTTTTCAATGATTTCAATGTGGATATTGTTCTACAATTTGTCAAAAAAGAATAATGGATAAAAAAGTAGCTATAATAGGAGCCGGACTCGGTGGTCTCTCCGCTGCTTCAAGATTGGCAAACAAAGGTTTCGAGGTGCACGTCTTTGAAAAAAATTCTTATCCAGGTGGAAAAGCATCTGAATTTATAAAAGATGGTTTTAGATTTGATAAAGGACCTTCTTTGCTTACTATGCCTTATGTTATTGAACAGTTGTTTGAGGAATGTAATGAAAATTTTAACGATTATATTCAGCTAAAAAAAATTGACCCTATATGCAAATATTTTTATTCTGATGGAACAATCATAAATGCTTATTCAGACTTGAATAAATTTAGTGATGAAATTTGGTTTAAAACTAAAGAAAACAGAGAATCACTGAAAAAATTTTTTAACTATTCAAGAAAAATCTATGAATTGACTGCTGATATATTTTTATTTAACAGTCCGCGAAATCCTAAAACTTTTTTTAACATTAAAGCGATAAAAACTTTATTCCAAATTCATAAGATTGATTCATTCAGAACAGTACATAAAGCTGTTAGAAGCTTTTTCAGAGACAAAAGAATAGTTCAACTATTCGATAGATACTCTACTTATAACGGCTCGAACCCTTTTGAAGCTCCTGCAACTTTGAATATCATTCCTTATGTTGAATATAATCCGGGAAGTTTTTTGCCAGTTGGAGGTATTTATAAAATTACTGAAGCATTATTTAATCTTGCAAAAAAGAAAGGAGTTCAATTTCATTTCAATTCAATAGTTAATGAAATTATGCTTGAAAATCAATCTGCTGTTGGAATAAAAATAAATAATGATGAATTACTTTTTGATATTATTATTTCAAATGCTGATGTAAACTTTACTTTCAAAAAATTGTTGAAAAATTTTAAATCAAAAGAAAGTAAGAGATACTCAAAACTAAAGCCATCATTTTCAGGCCTGGTTTTTTATTGGGCAATTGATGGAACTTTTAATGAACTTGAAACTCATAACATAATTTTTTCTGATAATTACAAATTAGAATTTGACCAATTGACAAAAGAAAAAATAATTCCGTACGATCCGACTATTTACATTTATATCTCCTCAAAATTAAATCCCAACGATGCACCTTTCGGAAAAGAAAATTGGTTTGTTATGGTAAATGCACCTTACAATTGCGGTCAGGATTGGACAAAAGAAATTAGCAGAACCAGAAATACAGTAATCAGTAAAATCAACACAACACTAAAGACTGATATCGAAAAGAAAATAATTTTTGAGGAAATGTTAACTCCACTTGATATTGAAAATCAAACTTCGTCGTATCTTGGCAGCATTTATGGAATTTCATCAGACACAAGGACTGCAGCATTTTTAAGACAATCAAATAAATCCAAAACAATAAAGAATCTTTATTTTTGCGGTGGAAGTGCCCATCCCGGAGGAGGAATTCCACTGGTTATTTTATCTGGAAAAATTGTTTCTGATTTAATTATAAAAAATTATACAAAATGATAAAAGCTGATCATAAGATTTGGGCAAACACTATTTTTAACATTTACCTAAACAGATTATTAAAAAAATATTTTAATGAGTTTATCATCATTGGTGAAACTCCAATTATTGACTCAAACAAATCTTTGATGATTTTGCCAAACCACTTCTCCTGGTGGGATGGATTTTTTATTTACAAGGTAATAAAAAATTTCACAGATAAAAGCTTTCACATTATGATGCTTGAAACTCAATTAAAGAGATATTGGTTTTTTCAAAAACTTGGAGCTTACTCAATCAATCAGAATAATCCCAAATCAGTTATTGAAAGTTTAAATTATACTATTGAGTTGCTTAACGATAAATCAAATTTGACTGTTATTTACCCGCAAGGAGAGATTCAACCACAAGAAGAAAAGAATATCATTTTCAATAAAGGTGTGAATTTTATTTGTGAAAAATCTAAAAGTGATTTTCAAATACTTCCAGTTGCTTTTAGAATTATATACACGAACAAAAAACTTCCTTACGTTCTTTATAAATTTGGTGAAATGATTTCATCATCAATTGCAAAAAAAAATATAAATATCATTAAAAGCAACTTTGAGTCAAATTTGTTCAGTTTATTTGATAACAACAATTTACCCAAGAATATTTTAATTGCTGAATAGACTTAGTGATTGATATTAAAGAAATATTCAAAATTTTAGTAAAGAAAAATTATTCTGCATTTTTCTTCACCCCACCAATTTATAAAAAAGCTCAATCTTTTCTCTTCCATAAACCAAAAAAAATTGTAAAAATTTTTGTAGCAAATCATAGTCAAAACTTTAAATTGATTGATGAACTGATTTCAAAAGGCTTGGTTGGTTATGCAATTATTAATTATGAAGCAGGTTTTTTATTCGAAAGAAAATTAAATCACTTCCTCGATAAAAAAGAATTGTTAGCTGAATTCCTCTTCTACGATAAAAATGAATTTGAAGTAATCAATTCAGAAAAAATAATTTTTGATTTTAATTCAAACTATAACATCAAAAACTTCAGGTTGAATGTTTCAAGAAATGAATACATCAATTCAATTCAGAGAATAAAAAACTACATTGAAGCTGGCGACACTTATCAGGTAAATTTCACAGTAAAAGGTAAATTTGTTTTCACTGGAGAAATTAGCTCACTTTTTCAGAATCTTGTGTTTAATCAATCTGCAAAATACATAGGAGTAATTAATCTTCCAGAGAAGTTTATTATTTCAATCTCACCTGAACTTTTCTTTGAAGTTCATAAGAATAAAATTATAACCCGTCCAATGAAAGGAACTTCTCACAGAGGTTTTAACTTACAAAGTGATCATTTATCAAAGTATAGATTAGAACTTAGCGAAAAGGAAAAAGCTGAAAATGTTATGATTGTTGATTTACTGAGAAATGATTTAGGTAGAATAAGCAAATTCGGTTCTGTGAAAGTCAATAAACTTTTCTATATTGAAAAATATGAAACAGTATTTCAGATGGTCTCAGAAATTCAGGCATCACTAAAAAAAGGGACAAAATTTTCTGACATAATTAAAAACATTTTTCCTTGCGGCTCTGTTACTGGTGCTCCGAAAATCAGAACTATGGAAATAATTCAAGAACTTGAAAAAGAAAAACGAAATGTTTATACAGGTTCAATCGGAATCTTTCTCAAAGATAAAATCTCATTTAATGTTGCAATCAGAACTTTAGTAATTGATAAAAAAACTAACAAAGGTGAAATCGGTCTTGGAAGTGGTATTGTCTGGGATAGCGCGCCACCGAAAGAATATGAAGAAGTAAAACTTAAAAGCAAATTTTTAACTTCACCTCAAAAGCACTTTGAAATTTTTGAAACTGTTTTGGTGGAAAATTGTAAATGTGTTTTTCTCAAAGAGCATTTAGAGAGAATGAAATTAACTGCAGAATATTTCTTATTCAAATTCGATGAAAAGGATATTCAAAAGCAAATTAAAAAATCATTAAATACTGTTAAAGATGATAATAAATACAAATTAAAAATAAAACTTAATAAGTATGGAATTATCTCAACCGAAATTAAAGAGATTTTTACTTCATCGACAAAAATCAAAGTTATTATTTCAAAATCAAGAGTTCGGTCAGATGATAAGTTTCAATTTTTCAAAACAACAAATAGAATGTTATATGACAATGAATTAAAATATTATTCTAAGCAGGGATTTTTTGAAGTAATTTATTTCAACGAAAAAAATGAATTAGCTGAAGGTTCTTTTACAAACATTTTTATAAAAAAGAATAATAAAATCTTTACTCCTGACCTTTCTGCAGGCATATTAAATGGAATTTACAGAAGTCATTTTATAAAACTTAATCCTGACGTAAAAGAAACAAAGCTTTCTTTTGAAGATTTGATCAAAGCAGATGAAGTCTTTCTTACTAATTCTGTAAGAGGTATAATTAAAGTAGATGAGATTTATTTAAACAATAGAGAATATATTTCATATTCAGAAAAATAAATTCTATATCAAAAATGAAGATGAAAAAAATTTTAGTCGTGTTCACTGGTGGTACATTTTCAATGATGATAGATCAGGAAACTGGTGGAGCAGTTCCAAGATTTTCTGGCTCTGAACTACTTGATATGATTCCAGATGTAAGAACGTTGGCAGATATTGATTATTATGATTTTGGAAAATATCCCGGACCTCATATTACTCCTCAACTGATGCTACAACTATCAAAAAAGGTTAAAGAGTTTCTATCAAAAAATATTTATGATGGAATTGTAATAACCCACGGAACAGATACTCTTGAAGAAACTGCTTATTTTTTGGATTTAACAATTAATACTTCATTGCCAATTGTATTGACTGGCTCGATGAAAAACAGCTCTGAGCCTGATTGGGACGGACCTCGAAACTTGATAGATTCAATTCAAATATGCTTAAATGAGAATTCTAAAAATCTTGGTGTACTTGTTTGCTTAAATGGTGAAATCAATGCTGCAAGTGAAGTTACAAAAATTTACTCTGACTCGGTTGAATCATTCAAAAGTCTTGATTTTGGTAATCTCGGATTTGTTCAAAATGGAAGAGTTATCTACAACAGACTCCCCCACTTCTTAGAAAAAATTGAAACAGACGTTATAGATGATAATATTGATATGATTACCGTTTATGCAGGTATGGATGATAAATTCTTCAGATTCTCTGCAGATAGTGGTGTAAGTGGGATAGTTGTTGAAGCACTTGGAGTTGGAAATGTTCCGCCTCCCGCATTTGAAGGAATTAAATATGCTGTTGAAAAAGGAATTCCAGTTGTTCTTACCTCTCGTTGCCCTGCTGGTGAAACAGATTATATTTACAGTTACCCAGGAGCAGGAAAACATTTGCACGATATCGGAGTAATCTTTGCTGATTATATAAACGGTCAAAAAGCCAGAATTAAGCTTATGATAGTTTTAGGAAGAACCAGAAACATTGATGAGATAAGAAATTATTTCGAATCCCAGGTTCTAAAGCCAGGATATATTTGTATTAGATAAGACTTTAAAAATTATATTGAAATTGTAAATACACATTTAGGTAACTCGGTAAGAAACCATTAAAAGTCAAACCATACTCTGCACCGATTCCAGTTTGCCAGCCTTGAAGATTAAAATTTCTTCTATCAAGTCCAGCTAAAAATGATAATGATACACCATAGTTCCATAAATTTCTATCACTAAAGGTTTTATCATTCATAAATAAAAGCCCAACTGATTCTTCAAGATATACTCTGCTATCAAAATATTGAGCAGTAACTCCATTGAATGATAAAGAAAACAGTTGCGGATAATATGGAGTTTTATCAGACGGAAGAATGGAATTAATTTCTCTCATCAATCCAATTGCTAATCTCGGATACACTTCTTCAAATAATGGTTGATCGGTTTGAACATAAATATTAAAACTAAATCCATCGATAGAGGGAGAAGAGCTGCTGAAACTACTGTAACCCAAACGACTTCCCACACTGAATCTTGTTTGAGAAACTGAGTTGGAAATAATTAATAAGCAGATAAAGAAAAAATACTTTATTTTCACTTTCAAATTAGAAATTCTTTTTAGAAAAATAATTACTATACAAAGAAAAAGAAAGGAAACGTATGGAACAAAATCTTTATCATTACAAAGCAATTGTCAAATCAGTTTATGATGGGGATACTTGTAATGTCGATATAGACCTTGGTCTACATACTTGGATTAAAGATGAGAAACTCAGATTAAATCGAATTAATGCTCCTGAAATTACAGGCAGGCAGAAATCAAATGGAATTAAATCTCGAGATTTCCTTAAGAGTTTAGTTTTAGAGAAAACTGTTTTGATTCAAACAATCAAAGATAAAAAAGAGAAATATGGCCGCTACCTTGCAGAAATTTGGATTAAAGATGATAAAGGAAAACTCATTAATGTTAATGACTTAATGGTTTCAAAAGGTTACGCAAAGTATCAAAAGTATTAGGGTTTTACAATGAACAAAGTATCTCAAATAAAATTTCTTGTAGAATTAGATGAAAATAAGATTCCACAAAAAATTCTTTGGCAAGCAGATGATGCAGACTTTAATGGCTTAAAAGAAGCCAAGTCAATGTTTCTGTCTTTATGGGACAAACAAGAATTAGTTACATTAGGAATGGATCTATGGACTAAAGAAATGACTATTGAAGAAATGAACATTCACTTTCATCAGATTTTTGTAAAAATGGCTGAAAGTTATTCCCGGGCAACTCATAATCAGGAAATAGAATTGATGATTAAAAAATTTGCCGCCGATTTCGCTCAAAGACTTAATATTTTTAACAATGGTAATTAAATAATTATTTTCAATAAATCTTATTTTAATTAAGTTTGATATCAAATAAAGTTATTTATAATGTAATTATGGAATCAGAATAGGAAATTACATTTGATTGATCATAAAACATCACAAATTTTTTTGATAAAATTGAAATAGAATTAACGATTAGATTTTATCAAACTAATTCAGATAAGGGATATTTATGGATTTAGAAATTCTTTCAAGACTTCAATTCGCAATAACAGTAGCTTTTCATTACATATACCCACCTCTTAGTATTGGTCTCGGTGTAGTTATGGTTGTAATGGAGGGTATGTATCTTAAAACTAAAGACAAGTTCTATGAGAATATGACAAAGTTTTGGGTTAAAGTTTTTGCTTTAACTTTTGCAATCGGCGTTGCAAGTGGAATTGTTATGGAGTTTGAATTTGGAACAAATTGGGCAACTTATTCAAGATTTGTAGGAGATGTTTTTGGAAGCGCATTGGCTGCTGAAGGAATTTTCGCTTTCTTTCTTGAGTCTGGATTTCTTGCTGTTTTAGTTTTTGGTTGGGATAAAGTAGGACCCAAAATGCATTTCTTCTCAACTTTGATGGTCGCTCTCGGTTCAATGTTTAGTGCAATATGGATTGTAGTAGCAAATTCGTGGATGCAAACTCCTGCAGGCTTTCATATCGTTGGTGAAGGAATAAACGCAAGAGCAGAGATTACAGATTTCTGGGCAATGGTCTTAAATCCTTCTTCAATTGATAGATTATCCCACGTGCTTTCAGGTTGCTGGCTCGCTGGAAGTTTTTTAGTCATAAGTGTTGCAGCTTATTATTTAATAAAGAATAAACATATTCGATTTGCTAAATCATCGATAAAAATTGCTTTGGTAGTTGCTTTCATTTCATCATTATTCCAATTATATACTGGACATCAAAGTGCTGTTGGTGTTAGCAAACATCAACCTGCTAAATTGGCAGCAATGGAAGCTGTATTTGAAACGCAGAAAAATGCTCCACTATATTTATTCGGTTGGGTTGATGAAGATAATCAAGAAGTAAAATTCGGTATTGCAATTCCATCATTGCTTAGTTATTTAATTGGTTTTTCACCAGATACAGAAGTAAAAGGATTAAATGATTTTCCAAAAGATGAAAGACCTCCTGTAAATATTGTATTTCAAGCATATCACATTATGGTTGCAATAGGTTTCTTATTAATTTTAATCTCGAGCCTTGGAGTATTTTATTGGTGGAGAGGTACTTTGTTTAGTAAAAAATGGCTTCTTTGGATATTCGTATTTTCAGTTCTACTTCCACAAATTGCAAATCAACTTGGATGGATAACCGCAGAAGTTGGGAGACAACCTTGGATTGTTTATGGAATTATGAAAACATCTGAAGGTCTTTCAAAAGCCGTTACAGAAGGACAAGTCTGGTTTTCACTTATTTTGTTTACAATTATTTATGTGGGTCTATTTATTTTGTTTCTTTATCTTCTTAATGAAAAAATCCAACACGGACCCGAAAATGTTGATTTAATTCCATCTGAATTAGGACATCCAAAAGCATAAGAGGTGATATGGAATTCACACTTGACTTAAATACTGTATGGTTTATTCTAATTGGAGTAATGTTAGCCGGTTATGCAATTTTAGATGGATTTGATCTTGGTATAGGTGCTCTTCATTTATTAGTTGATACAGATGATGAAAGAAGAATAATGTTGAATTCAATAGGACCGGTTTGGGATGGAAATGAAGTATGGTTAGTGACAGGAGGAGGAGCTTTATTTGCTGCATTCCCAGAAGTTTATGCTACTGTCTTTTCAGGTTTTTACAATGCAATTATTCTACTACTTTTTATGTTAATTTTCAGAGCTGTCGCAATCGAATTTAGAAGTAAAAGACCAATGAAATGGTGGCGTAATTCTTGGGATATTGCGTTTTCTATTTCAAGTATTCTAATCGCTTTTTTAATGGGAATTGCTTTAGGTAACATCGTAACTGGAATCAAATTAGGACCTAATAAAGAATACATAGGTTCATTTTTAGAATTGATAAATCCATACACTGTTTTAGTTGGAATAACAACTGTTGCTTTGTTTATGATGCACGGTGCAATTTACGGAGTTCTTAAAACTGAAGGTGAACTTCAAAATAAATTAAAAGGATGGGTTAATAATACCATAATTTTCTTTGTTATATGTTATGTTACTACAACAATGGCTACGCTGATTTATTATCCAAATATGGCAAGACATTTCAAAGAATTTCCCCCACTTTTTATAATTGCTTTACTAAATATGCTTGCAATAGCAAATATTCCTAGAGAGATACATCATCAAAGAGAGTTTAGAGCTTTTTTATCATCATCTGCTTCGATAGCTGCTTTGTTGACTTTATTTGCAATTGGGATATTTCCAAATATTGTTTTATCGAATCCAAATCCAGAATACAGTTTGAATATTTATAACTCAGCTTCTTCAGAAAAAACATTGACTATTATGCTAATTATTGCTGTAATTGGTTTTCCTTTTGTACTAGCCTATACAATTAGCATTTATTGGATATTCAGAGGAAAAGTAAAATTAACAAATATGAGTTATTAAATTTAAATCTTAAAGTGGGATATTTATAATAAATCACTATTATTGCAAATAAATTCTTATTAGTTATTGGATTTTGATTTTAATTACTAAAAAACACTTTAAATGATAGATCAATTCTTAGCATTCTTTGTAGGAGTAGGCTTAGCAGCAGCAGTTGGAGTAAGAATATTTATTCCACTTTTAGTTGTTTCAATATCTGCTTTTACAAACAACTTAATTTTATCTAACTATTTCACTTGGATGGGATCTCTACCTGTTATAATTATTCTAATTGTTATTTGTGTCTTTGAAACGATGGCATTTTTTGTCCCTTGGTTAGATAATTTCTTAGATGCAGTCGAACATCCATTATCAATAATTACAGGAATAATCATTACAGGTGCTGTTATAGCAGATTTTAATCCCTATATAAAATGGATTTTTGCTCTGATAATTGGCGGAGCTATAAGCGGTACTATAAATGCAGCAACTGGTTTACTAAGATTAAAAGTCTCCGCTGAATCAGGGGGAAAAAATAATTTCATCTTTTCAACTATTGAAATAATCTCTGCAATTGTGCTTTCTTTAGTTTCAATATTTGCACCAATTTTTGCTGGATTTATAACCGCAATCTGTCTAATATATTTTACATTTATAATTAGAAATAAATTTCTTTCACCAGCAAAGAATAAAGACTAATTTAAGATTCTAAATTCACCTGGTTGTAAATTACCTAATTTCCATTCACCAATAGAATATCGAATTAATCTTAGGGTAGGAAATCCAACAGCTGCTGTCATTCTTCTTACTTGTCTGTTTCTTCCCTCAAAAATTGTTAGTTCAATCCAGGAAGTTGGAATATTTTTTCTTTCACGAATTGGAGGTATTCTTTCCCATATCAGTGGTTCTTTAATTATTTCTACCAAAGCTGGTTTTGTAATCCCATCTTTTAGTAATATCCCTTGTCTTAACTTATTAATAGCATCAATTGATATTTCTCCTTCAACTTGTACCCAGTATCTTTTAGGAAATTTGTATTTGGGGTTTGAAATTTTACTTTGCAGACGTCCATCATCAGTGAGAATGACTAATCCCTCACTATCATAATCTAATCTTCCAGCCGGATAAACATTCTTTATTTTGATGAAGTCTGATAAAGTTTTTCTACCTAATTTGTCAGTAAATTGACAAAGGACATTAAATGGTTTATTGAACAGTATTAACATATCTTAAAAAATGCGATTAAAATTATTAAAGTATTTAAGAAATTCTGATATTATATTTAGATAGTAAAATAAAAAAAGCTTATGACAACTCTTGAAGAATACTTTCTACCATTTAGAAAAAATATCCTCGGAATAGATGCAGAGTTTGACTCACCTTATGGAAAACAAAAATTAATATACGCAGATTGGATTGCAAGTGGAAGATTATATAAACCAATAGAGGAAACTTTGCTAAATAAGTTCGGTCCTATGGTTGGAAATACTCACTCAGAGGCAAGTGAAACAGGAACTACTATGACACTTGCATACAAAGAAGCTCATAATATTATTAAAAGACACTGCAACGCATCTAAGGATGATGTTATAATTACAAGTGGTTCTGGAATGACGGCAATGGTTTGCAAATTTCAAAGAATTTTAGGGTTAAAGATCCCTGAGCAATTATCAGATTTTTTACACTTACCTGAGGAATTAAAACCAGTTGTTTTTATAACTCATATGGAACATCATTCAAATCAAACCACCTGGCTTGAAACTATTGCTGATGTAGTAATTATAGAACCAAATAAAGAGGGATTAGTTGATTTGGATGATTTTCAAAAAAAATTGGATATCTATAAAAACAGACAATTAAAAATAGGATCTTTCACTGCTGCTTCGAATGTTACAGGAATTGAACCACCAATTCATAAGTTAGCAAAAATAATTCATCAAAATGGCGGATACTGTTTTATAGATTTTGCTTGTGCTGCTCCGTATGTAAATATCAATATGCATCCGGAAGATAACGATGAATCTTTTGATGCAATCTACTTCTCACCTCACAAATTTCTCGGAGGACCTGCGACTCCAGGAGTTTTAATTTTTAACTCTAAACTATATCACAATAGAGTTCCTGATTTACCAGGTGGTGGAACTGTTGATTGGACAAACCCCTGGGGTCAACATAAGTTTAATGAAAATATTGAAGTCAGGGAAGATGGAGGAACTCCTGCTTTTCTTCAAACAATTAAAGCAGCTCTTGCAATTAAATTAAAGGAAAAGATGAATGTTGAAAAAATCATAAGTCGGGAAAAAGAACTCTTAAAAATTGCTTTTGAAGAACTTAGAAAAGTTCCTGACTTAGTCATACTTGCTGATAATATTGAAGAACGTTTGGGCGTTATTTCTTTTTATGTTAATAATATTCATTATAACTTAATTGTAAAACTATTAAATGATAGATTTGGAGTTCAAGTAAGAGGTGGATGTTCCTGTGCAGGCACTTATGGTCACTATCTTCTTCACGTTGATCAAAATCATTCAAGAAGAATTACAAGCAAAATTGACCAAGGTGATTTAAGCGAGAAACCAGGATGGGTCAGATTATCTCTACATCCAACTATGACAAATGATGAACTTTATTTTATTATTGATGCGATATCTCAAATAGTTAAGAACATAGACAAATGGGAAAAAGATTATTACTATGATAAATCTAAAAACGAATTTTACAACAAAAATCAAAGCAGATCAGAACTAGAAAAAATCAAAGAATGGTTTAATGATAATTTTGTTTAATATTTTATAAATAAAAAAATAAAAATTTAACGAGGTTAAAAATGTTAGTCCTTGGCTCTTATGAAAAATGCAAAAGATATATCGAAGCACATTCAGCTAAAACTGAAGAACAGTCCAAGAAGAAAGAAACATTTCCTTGTATAACAATCTCTCGTCAAACAGGCTCTGGCTCGTATGAAGTGTCTGAAAAACTTATAAAAATTTTAGACAAATACTCAAAAGAATCAGAGCATAAATGGACTTATTTTAATAAAGAACTAATTCAAAAAATCATCGAAGATCATAATTTGCCCAAAATTGTTAGCAACTATCTAGCAGAATCAAAATATAGTCACATAAATGATGCAGTTTACGAATTGCTCGGAGTTAAACCATCGGATTGGACATTAGTTCAAAAAACTACCGAGACAGTTTTACAGATTGGCAGAATGGGAAAAGCAATAATCGTTGGAAGAGGAGGAAATATCATTACATCAAAGTTGCCAAATGCTTTTCACGTCAGATTAGTTGCTCCTCTCGAAAAAAGAATTGAACACGTAAAAACAGTTTTCGGATTTACTAGAGATAAAGCAATCGAATACATCAACAAAGAGGATAAGGACAGAAATAATTACATAAAAAGTCATTTCTTCCGTGATGCCAACGATCCAACTTTGTATCATTTAATTATAAATACAGGGTTGATGAGTTATGAATTAGCTGCTGAAACTATTGCCGCAGCAGTAATGAAATTGTTTCCTAACAATTTCATTGAAAAAAGTTAATCTAATTTTAACAAGAATTCTAAGCAGTTATAGATATTTTTAAATACAAAGGGATGAATTAAAATGAAAATATTTGGAATTAACTTTGGCCGAAAAAAGAAAATAAAACCAAAGAAGAGCAAACAAATTGATCCTAACTTACAAAACATCAATTACAATACTACTTTCATTGATTCGAAAATAACAAAAGAAAATGCTTCTAAAAACGAGATTGTTGAAGCTCAAGAAATAACCATCCCTGAAAAGTCAAATGTTGATATTGATGACAACGAACAAATTGGCTTTATTCCAGAAGAAAACATATCATCTATTTCTCAATCAAATTCAACTGATGAAATATCAAAAATTGATTTTTCATTTGAAAACCTGTCTGATGAAGTAAGTCCAACTTTCACTGAGATTGAAACTGAATTTAATTCATTAACAATTAAAATATCTGAACTTAAACAACAAGAAGAAATTCTTACTCAATCAATTCAGGAGAAAACTTCTGAACTTGAAAGTCTAGAAAAAAATTTAGAAAAAATTAAATCTCAATTAGAAAATGACATAGAATCTAAAAAAGCAGAGCTTAACAACTTATTTTCTCAAATAGAAATTAAATCTAATGAACTAGAAAATTTGCAACTTAAGCTTAATGAAAAGATTAACCTTATTGAGAGTAAAGAAATTGAAGAATTAAATAAAATCATCTCAGAAAAAAGAGAAATTGCTCAAAAATTAGAAAATGAATTGTCAGAGAAAATTGATAATCTCAACAAACAAATAGAAGCTAAACAAAAAGAATTATCTGATCTTGAAGAAGAAATTAAATCAAAAAAAGAAGAAGCTCTTTTGATAGATAAAAAGAATTCTGAATTGATTCAAAAAACTGAGAAGGAACTGAAAGATAAGATTATTGATCTTGACTCAATTATTCAACAAAAGAACAATGAGATTTTACGTCTCGACAAAGAATTAAAAAATTTGTCAGAGAGTTTTGAACAAAAAAAATCTGAAATTTTAGATTGGGAAAATCAGAATAAAAATTTGAAGGATACAATTAACAGATATAATAGTGAAATCTCAGATTTAGAAAAAAGAATTATAGAAATTCATAATGAAGCAAAAGAACTTTTGAAAACAAAAAATGAAATTTATTCTGAAATATTAAAACATCAAGAAGAATTAAATACGCTTAAATCAGAAAAAGAAAAACTTTTAGAGCTAATTCAACTTTCCCAAAAAAGAAGAGAGGAAATTGAATTTAGTAACGATCAAATTGAAAAAAGACTATTGAGAATGATTCAAAAATTTGATGATGAAATAAAGGAACTAACAAATCATAAAAACAACATTGAAAAGAAAATTAAAGAACTTGAAGGTATTATTGATAAAAACGAAAACATTATTAATGAAAAACTTGAGAAACTCAAACTGACAGAAGATCAACTCAGGGTAAAACAAAGTGAATTAAATTCAATTAACAACGTAATTTCAAGTTTGAATGAGAAAGAGAACATCCTTGCTAAAACAATTACAAACTACGAACGGGAAATTGCACTTAAAAGAAACGATAATTTAGAACTAAGAAAAGACATCGACTTGCTAACTCAGAAAAAATCTGCAATCGAAAAAATACTTGAAGAATTATTCGTGTCTTCCGAACAAAGAATTGTTCATCTAAGAGAAGGACATTTCAAAGCGATTAAAGAAATTAAAGACAGAGAGCTTGAATATGAAGAGCTTAATCAAAAAATTGAGAAAGCAATTGATGAATTAGTTGAACTTCAAAAATCAGTTCACGCACAGAAAATTGAATTAGAAGATTTAGAAATTAAATCAGAAAATTTAAAGAAGATAAATGAGTCTTTAGAAAAAGAGATTGAAAAGAATAATCAAATCTTGGAACAGTTCAAAAAAATTAAGGATGAGTTATCAGATACATCCAATGAAATTAGAAAAGATTTTACCAAAGAGTTTGGAATAAATAATAATCCTGATTCAGATGATTTGGGAAATAAAAAAATCTTCAGATTATAAAATTATAAGGGTAAATCATTTATGAGAAAGATTTTTTTTCTCATTCTTCTCGTAATAACAAACAACATTTATTCACAATCTGCATCTTTGAATTTTTCAATTGCATTTCCTCAAGGAGAATTCAAAGAAAAGGTTAACAATGCTGGATTCGGTCTCAATGGTGATATTTTATTCATATCACCAAAACCAAAGACTCCATTTGGAATAGGATTAAATCTTTCTTTTTACATTTATGGCTCTGAATCGAGAAGAGAGCCTCTGAGCACTACAATTCCCGATGTTACAGTTAATGTTGATAGGACAAATAATCTATCTAATTTTCATCTACTTTTCCTTGTTGGATTTCCGAAAGGACGCATTAGACCCTATTTGGAAGGTTTGTTTGGTGGTTCATACTTAAGCACGACTACTTCTGTAAAGAGCGAAAATACCGGAAATGATTTTGCATCAAGTACAAATTTTGAAGATTATGCGTGGAGTTATGGTGGAGGCTTTGGATTTTCGTATTTTCTTTCAGGTGATTTCAATTCTAATCAAGATTTGTTGTTTCTCGATTTCAAATTAAGATATCTTTATGGAACAGAAGCATCTTACTTAAAGCCTGGTTCAATTAGAATACAAAATGGAAATTTAGTGTATGATGTAAATAGATCAAGAACTGATTTAATTTCTGCACATCTTGGAGTTAAATATTATTTCTCTTGGTATGCCGCCGAGTAATGAATTAGGAGTTGTCACATTAAAGAAAGGTAAAGAATCAATAATTAAATCGCGACATCCTTGGATTTTCTCAGGTGCTATAGCAAATGTTGAAAATGTCTCTGTAAATGGTCAACTAGTTATTGTTAAGTCCTACCAAAAAGAAAACTTAGCCATAGGTTCATACTCTCAAAATTCTCAGATATCTGTTAGGATTTGGAGTTTCGACACAGATTTAATTATTGATAAAAACTTTTTTGTAGAGAGATTTAATAATGCTTTGCAATTAAGAAAATCAATTTTTCAAAGTGAAGACACTAATGCTTATAGAATTATAAATTCTGAAAGCGATTTATTACCTGGGTTGATTGTTGATTATTATGCTGGTTATTATGTAGTGCAATTTTTAAGTGCTAGTGCTGAATTTTTTAGAGATATTATTATACAAATAATTAAAGCCCAAAATGATTGTTTAGGAATTTATGAGCGTTCAGACACTGAATCAAGAGAGAAAGAAAAACTTCAACAATTTAACCGAATACTATATGGAAATTTTCAACCCGATAAAATTTTATTCAAAGAAAACGGATTAAGTTTCTATGCAGATTTGAGTAATGGGCATAAAACAGGCTTTTATTTAGATCAAAGGGACAACAGATTATTAGTTCAAAAATTCTCTTATGGTAAAAACGTCCTAAATTGCTTTTCATACACTGGAGGCTTTTCAATTTATGCCATAAATGGAGGTGCAAGTTTTGTAACGAATATTGACTCATCAGAGAGTGCATTAAAAATGTCCGATGAAAATCATTCAATTAATAACATTCCCAAAAATAAATTTCAGAACATAGAAGGAGATGTATTCAAATTATTGAGAAAATTTAGAGATGAAAACAAAAAATTTGATTTAATAATTTTAGACCCACCCAAATTTGCTGACTCAGAGCCGAATATTACAAAAGCTTCTCGAGGTTATAAAGATATAAATCTTCTTTCTATGAAATTATTAAACAAAGGTGGAATTTTATTTACATTCTCTTGCTCAGGACATATTTCTTTGGAGTTGTTTCGAAAGATTATAAATTCTGCAGCAAATGATTCAGGTAAAAATGTGAAAATCATAAAACAGCTTACTCAATCATCTGACCATCCGATTGTTATAAACTTTCCAGAGAGTTTTTACTTAAAAGGTTTTGTCTGTTATGTTGAATAAAAATTTTTCTGAATTTCACTGAAATAATTTTATCTTGCAATAAAGATTGATTATTATTTATGATTCCGTTAGCAGATAATATACCGCATCGTAGATTTCCAATAATAAATTGGTTACTGATAGTTTCAAATGTTTTAATATTCTTTTTCACACTATCATTAGGTGAAGTGGCACAACAATTTGTACAAATTTTTGGAGTAATTCCATATCGTTTTCTAAATGAATTTGATAGTTTTGAAGTAATGACAATATTCTCTTCAATGTTTCTTCACGGAGGTTGGGCTCATATCATCGGAAATATGGTTGCTCTTTACATCTTTGGTGATAATGTTGAAGATAGACTTGGCTCAATTAGATATTTAATTTTTTATATTTTATCTGGAGTAGCAGCAGCGTTAACCCATATATACCTTAATCAAGATTCACACATACCAACAATTGGTGCAAGTGGTGCTATCAGTGGAGTAATGGCAGCATATCTTATATTTTTCCCAACTGCAAAAGTCATTACAGTGTTTCCAATTTTATTTTTTCCTTACATAATTGAATTGCCCGCAATTGTTTATACAGGAGTTTGGTTTATAACTCAGTTTTTCAGTGGATTATTATCAGTAGTTTCAAACGCTCAGGCTTTTGGTGGAGTAGCATATTGGGCACATATTGGAGGATTTGTGGGTGGAATAATTTTAATTCCATTTTTATTAGTTAAAAAATATAAACGTAGAAGATACATTGATGAATATTATCCTTGGTAATATGGAGGTAAAATGGACTTCTTATCTTTATTCTGGATCTTTTTAATGATAATTTCACTTCAGCCTTTATTAAGAAAAAAGATGCTTGAATCTGCTCGAATTAAATTATTAGAGGCGATTGAGAAAAAAAGAAATAGTAGAGTAATTGCATTAATTCATAGACAAGAAACTATGAACTTTCTCGGATTTCCTTTGATGCGATATATTGACATTCACGACTCTGAGGAAGTTTTAAGAGCAATCAAGCTCACAGATAAAAATATTCCAATTGATATAATTCTTCATACGCCGGGTGGATTGGTTTTAGCAACAGAACAAATAGCAAATGCTTTGAAAAAACATCCAGCAAAAGTTACTGTTTTCGTTCCACATTATGCAATGTCTGGTGGAACTTTGATTGCACTGGCAGCAGATGAAATTGTTATGGACGAGAACGCAGTTCTAGGTCCTCTTGATCCTCAAATCGGTCAGAAACCTGCTGCATCTATTTTAAAGATTATTAATCAAAAACCAATTGATAAAATCAGTGATGAGACTTTAATATTAGCTGACTTAGCTCAGAAAGCAATTAATCAAATTAAAAACTTAATAATCAGCTTACTTTCTGATAAAATGGAAACGAATAAAGCTGAAGAAATAGCAGAAATTCTTTCTTCTGGAAAATGGACTCACGATTACCCTATTACTGTTGAAGAAGCAAAAAATCTTGGATTAAATGTTTCTAATGAAATGCCAGAAGAAGTCTATCAATTAATGGCTTTATACCCTCAAGCTTCTCAAGCAAGGCCTTCTGTTGAATATATTCCTCTGCCTAAAACAAAAGAAGTCTATAAATTAGATTAATAAGAGAGAATATAAATGAAAACAAAAATTTATTTGATCCTTGGTTTAACATTCTTATTAATAATCTTTGTCTTACAAAACACTCAGACAGTTGATTTTAAATTTTTATTTTTTTCTTTTAAGATAACTCAAGTTTTACTTTTATTTTTAACTTTTTCTTTAGGACTAATAATTGGAATTCTTTTACCAGATTTTTTGAAGAAGAAGAAAAATGATAAAGAACAAACTCAATAGTTTATTTTTTCTATTTACAGTTTTTATAACCTTCTCCTCGTGCTTTAAAGAAATGCCCGAAAAGGGACTTAAGATAACAATACCTGAAAATAATCCCGTTCAAAGTTTACAAAATTTACTTCGTGATGAAGAAAAAACTAAAATTTTGTTATTTGGAGTTCCTTCCTTGAGTGTATTGAGAGAAGATTTTAATTATTCTCTACTAGATAGTATTATAATAAAACTAAATTCATTTAATCCTGACGCTATATGTTTAGATTTAGTATCACCCAAAGAACTTCTTTCCTCTGCCCTCATAGATAAAAATTTTCAAACACAAGAATTATCGAAAAGTGATATTGAAATTTCACTTAAACTAAGAAATAAGATTAAATTAGATTATCGTTCAATAGATGATAAAATAGATTCTCTGATCAATCTATTAAAAAATAAGCCAAAAGATGAAGTCAAAATTCGAAGACAACTAATAGAGTTTCTAATCGCAAATCTTGATTATCAAAATGCGGCATATCATTTCTCATTGACAAAAGATAAAGAGATAAAAAGTTTGAACCTTGATAAAAAAATTGTCAATAAATTAAATTCAATCTTAAAACAAAGTGATGAAAAAACATATATTGCTCAAAAGTTAGCTGAGAAATTAAATTTACAAAAAATATATTCAATTGGTGATTTATCAGACAAAATATTTTTAGAAAAAATATCTGAGAAGTTGTATAATGAAATGATACTTAGTGATATTTATGTTTCTTGGAAATACGAAAACTCGTCTAATGAAATAGATAAAAAACTTAAAGAAGGATTAAGCAAAAATAATCTTTATGATTTCCTTTATTATTTGAATACAGATTTATATGCATTAAAGTCAACAAAGAAAAACTGGTCAATTTATTACAAGATGTTTTTAGAGTCTAAATTAGATAGAACAAGGATAGGACTTTGGGAAATGAAAAATTTAAGAATCGCTGCTAATATTAGAGAAGTTAGTTCTTTATATCCAACAAAAAAGATTTTAGTAATCATTGATGTTTCAAAAAAACCATTCATTGAAGAGTATTTAAGAGCAAATACAGATATAAAAGTTTTAAAGTTTACTGAAATATAGCTCAGTTATTCTGAATGTTTTTTGTAACCTCAATACCGAGCTGTTCCATTCGATATCGAAGTTTAGATCTTGTAAGACCAAGTATTTTTGCAGCTCGAACTTGATTACCATTTGTTATCTTTAGTGTATCTTCAATCAATTTACGAAGTACAATATCAATAGAAACGCCTTTGGGTGGAATTTTAAGTATGAACTTATCATCAGAAAGATTGTGTTCGTTAATCGCAGGTTTTAGAAATTGCAGATGTTTTTCTTTAACCTCGTCATCATCAAGCAAAATCGTTACTCTTTCAATTACATTTTTAAGTTCACGAATATTCCCTTTCCAAGGATATTCCTGAAGTAACTCCAAAGCAGCAGGCTCAAAACCTTTAAATTTCTTTTCAAACTTTTTACCAAACTCATTTAAGAAAGAATAAGCAAGGAAAAGAATATCCTCCTTTCGTTCTCTGAGCGGCGGGATATAAACATATCCAACATTCAATCTATAGAATAAATCTTCTCTGAAGTTTCCTTTTTTAACTTCATCATCGAGTTTCTTATTTGTAGCAGCAAGGACACGAACATCAACTTCAATTTCCTTTTCACCACCTAATCTATAAAATTTCTTTTCTTGTAGAACTCTTAATAATTTAGCTTGCATTTCAGGAGACAACTCAGCGATTTCATCTAAAAGAATTGTTCCACCTGAAGCCAGCTCAAACTTCCCCATTTTTGTTTTTTGAACAGCTCCAGTGAATGCGCCTTTCTCGTGACCAAACAATTCGCTTTCAGCTAACTCACGAGGAATCGCTGAACAATTAATTCTGATAAATGGGCCATCCTTTCTTGGACTGTGTTGATGAATAAATTTTGCAATCATCTCTTTGCCTGTGCCACTTTCACCTTCGATCAGGATTGTAGTATCATAACTTTTTGCAAGTTTCTCAACTGCATTTACAACTTTTTGAATTTTACTACTTTTTCCAAAAAACTCTTTTGATATGTAATCTTCTTTAATAATTTGCTGAAGCTTCTCAACCTCTGATTTCAAATTTTTAGAAGTTATAACGCGATCAATTATAATTTTTAATTGATCTAAGTCGAGAGGTTTTAATAAAAAATCTGTTGCTCCTAATTTAAGTGCTTTAACAGCAATATTGACATCTGCGTAAGCTGTTATCATTACCACCGGCAAGTTCATAAATTTGGAATGAATTTCCTTCAGAACATCTAAACCATTAGCTGATGTTAAATAGATATCAAGGATGACAATATCAGGATCGTATTCTTGAATTTTTTCAATTGCGAATTCTGCATTTGTAATAAACTCTGCGTGATATCCAAATTTTATTAAAATCTTTTTCAATGATTGACAGACAAGTTCGTCATCATCAATTATTAAAATTTTATTATTCATTTTGTAAGATCCTTAATTGGAAATTTTATAAAAAATTTTGTTCCGACATTCAAATGACTTTCAAAGCTAATTTGAGAATTGTATTCGTCAAGAATTGATTTACACACGCTCAAACCAAGTCCTGTACCTTTTTCTTTACTTGTATAAAAATCTGAAAATATTTTTTCTTTAGCACTTTCTTCAATTCCTTTTCCTGAATCTTCAATTTCCCAAACTATCCAATCAGAATTTTCTGTATATGTTCTGATTACTATCAAATTATCTTTAGTTTTTGATTCAATAGCATTATAGATCAAATTCAGGAATACCTGAAGTAGTTTATCTTTTGATATTCTTAAATGAGGTAAATCTTGTTGTAATTCAGTATCAATTTTAATTCCTTGCATTCTTGCTTCAATCTGAGCAACTTTAACTGCAGTCAATGTTAAATCATTTAATGAAATAAATTCATCATCTTTATGAGATTTTTTAGCAAAAGTTGAAAAGTTTGTTACAATAAAACTCATTCGATTAACGGCCTCTTTGCAAGAATTAATACTTTCCCTAGTATCGTCATTCCATTCAGAATCATTCATAGACAAATAATCTAAGTTCATTTTAATAACAGAAAGAGGGCTTCGAATTTCGTGTATTAAACTTGCGGCAAGCTTTCCGAGAATAGCTAGTCTGTTTGAGAAAATTTCATCCTTTTCCATATTCTATCTGGAAAAATAAAAATTTAGATTTTAAAAAAGAACAATCAAAGCTGCCGGGAAAATATTTATCCGGCAGCAAATTTTATCAACTGCATCCAGTTGTGGCACCACAGGTTAAGCATTTAAGACAAGTTCCATTTCTTACCATTGTAATACTTTGGCATTCTGGACAAATATCACCCGTGTAACCACTTTCAATTGCTTTTTTGACCTTATTATTCAAAACTAATTTTGAATTGTTATATTTTTCACTACTTAGACGAGTTTCGGATGTAAATTGTCTTGTCTTATCAACATCTAATTCAACAACTCTTTCACTTACAACTTCTTCACTATAAAAATCTGGCTCTGTGATTTTTTTGACTATTCCTTTTGATGCTTTTGAATTCAGTTCATCATCACTTACGTGGGCTAAATCAGTTCTATTCAAATATGTAACAGCTAATTCACGGAAGATATAATCAATCACAGAGGTTGCCATTTTAATCTTATCATTACCAGTAACGACACCACTTGGTTCAAACTTAGTAAACACAAAGGCATCGACAAATTCTTCAAGTGGAACTCCGTGTTGTAAGCCAAGGGAAATTGCTATTGCAAAACAGTTTAATAGACTTCTAAAAGATGCACCTTCTCTGTGCATATCAATAAAAATTTCACCAAGTTGTCCATTCTCATATTCGCCAGTTCTGATATAAACAGATTGACCATTTATTTTGGCTTTCTGCGTGTATCCAGTTCTTCTATCTGGTAATCTTCTTCTTTTGGCAATATATCTGTGAATTATTCTCTCAGCTACTTTAACAATATCATTCTTTTCTTTTTCTTCAATTATTGCTTCAACTTCTTCTTCTGTTAAAGTGTTTAATGGTTGAGATAGTTTTGAACCATCTCTATAAACTGCGTTTGCTTTAGTTCCAAGTTTCCAAGACAACATATAAGCTTCTTTAATATCATCAATTGTAGCGCTGTTTGGTAAATTTATAGTTTTTGATATTGCTCCCGATACAAAGGGCTGAGCAGCTGCCATCATTTTGATGTGAGCCGAAGGTCGAATGAATCTTGTCCCTTTTTTTCCACATTTGTTTGCGCAATCAAAGACTGGATAATGCTCGTGTTTGAGGAAAGGAGCTCCCTCTATTGTCATTGTACCACAGATATAATCATTGGCCGTTGCAATTTCTTGTTTTGAAAAACCTAATCTTTGAAGAAGATCGAAGTCATAAGAATTTATTTCATCTTCACTAAATCCTAATTTTTTAGTTAGAAATTCTTTTCCTAAAACATATTGATTGAAAGCAAAGGATATATCAAATGCAGAAGGCAATGCTTTTTCAACTTTTGAAATTGCATCATCAGTAAAACCTTTAGCTTTCAGAGATTGCGGATTTATGTATGGACATCCCTCTAAAGACCCTGAGCCTTTTGCGTATTTAACTATTTCGTTTATTTGATCTTTATTATATCCGAGCTTTTCCAATGCAGGTGGAATTGATTGATTTATAATTTTGAAATAACCACCACCAGCAAGTTTTTTAAATTTAACTAAAGCATAATCTGGTTCTACTCCAGTGGTATCACAGTCCATAACAAGTCCGATCGTACCAGTTGGTGCAATTGCAGTTACTTGCGCGTTTCTATAGCCGTAACGTTCTCCAAGTTCAACTGCTCTATCAGCATCCTCTCTTGCAGCTTTAAGTAAATCAGATGGACAGTATTTTGGATTTATGCCAACGGGATAAATTGTTAATCCTTCATATTCTTCTTTTGGGACATTGTAAGCAGCTCTTCTATGATTTCTTAGAACTCTCAACATAGATTCTTTATTTTCTTGAAATCTTGGGAAGGGTCCCACTTCTTTTGCGAGCTCTGCAGATGTAGCGTAAGCAACCATATGCATTATAGCTGTTATAGCTCCACAAATTGCAAATCCTTCTTCACTATCATAAGGAATACCTTGAAGCATAAGTAGAGAGCCAAGATTTGCATATCCCAAACCAAGCGTTCTATATTCATAACTTAATTTAGCAATTTCTTTACTTGGAAATTGCGCCATCAGAACACTTATTTCGAGGACTATAGTCCAGATTCTTGATGCGTGTCTAAAACTTTCAATTTGAAATTTATGATTTTTTTGATCGTAAAATTTAACAAGGTTGAGTGAAGCTAAGTTACAAGCTGTATCATCCAAGAACATATATTCACTGCAAGGATTACTTGCTCTGATTTCACCACCATTTGGACAAGTATGCCATTCGTTTATAGTATCGTGAAATTGTATTCCAGGATCAGCAGAAGCCCAGGCAGCATAGGCAATTTGATCCCACAAATCTCTTGCTTTGAGAGTTTTACAAGGTCTTGGTTTTCTGTTTTCTTTCTTAGCTTTTCTCTTTTCAACTCGCCAGTATAAATTCCAATCACCATCATTTAACACAGCTTGCATAAATTCATTTGTAACACGAACTGAATTGTTGGAGTTTTGACCGGAGACAGTTGCATAAGCTTCTGATGTCCAGTCTGTATCGTAGATTGGAAATTCGATTGACTTAAATCCCATTTTGGCTAATTGAATAACTCGCTCAATATAATTTTGTGGTATCTGTGCTTTTCTAGCCTCTAATATTGCTTGTTTTAATTTTTTATTAGTGTGTTTATTGAATCTATCATTTTCAGGATGTTCATCATAACAAGCTTTCATTATAGCATTGAGATGATAATTGCATAATTTTGAACCAGCAACGAGAGCGGCAACTTTTTGCTCTTCTACAACTTTCCAATTTATATATTCTTCAATATCTGGATGATCCAAATCGACAGTAACCATTTTAGCTGCTCTTCGAGTAGTACCACCTGATTTGATTGCCCCAGCAGATCTATCGCCAATTCTTAAAAACGACATAAGTCCTGATGACTTTCCACCGCCACTTAAAGGTTCGTTAGCACCTCTAAGTTCAGAAAAGTTAGAGCCTGTTCCTGAACCATATTTGAAAAGTCTTGCTTCCCTCACCCATAAATCCATTATTCCGCCTTCGTTGACTAAATCATCCTTTATTGATTGAATAAAACAAGCGTGTGGCTGAGGGTGAGTGTAAGCATCTTTTGATTTAACTAATTCACCAGTTTCAAAGTCAACATAATAATGACCCTGAGATGGACCTGTAATTCCATAAGCCCAGTTTAAACCTGTGTTAAACCACTGAGGGCTGTTTGGGGCAGCCATTTGATTGGCAAGCATATAAACTAATTCATCATAAAAAGCTTTTGCATCTTCTTCTGAATCAAAATATTTAGCTTTCCAACCCCAGTATGTCCAAGTTCCAGCTAATCTATGAAAAACTTGACGAGCATCTTTTTCTGATGTATATCTATCGTGCTCAGGAAGTTCTTGAAGTCTTTCAATATCCGCAGTTGATGGTTGAAGCCAAGTTGGAACACCATCTTCATTTATTTTCTTTAATAGCTTTGGTACACCTGCTTTTCTGAAATACTTTTGGGCTAAAATATCTGTTGCTACTTGAGACCATTGCTCAGGAACAATAATATCATCCATCTTAAACACCAAAGAACCATCCGGATTTCTTATCTCAGATGTTCTTTTAACAAAATTAAAATATGATAAAGGATCTCTCCCCTCTGAAGTAAAATGTCTGATAATTTTCATTAATCTCTCCTGAGGTTTAGTTTAATTAATTTATTATAAATGTTTTTAGTTGAGTTAGTTTTATTATTTGTGTGCTCTAAACTATAAAATAACAGTTTATCTGACAAATTAAATTTTAAAGATTTTTATCAAAAAAAATTTAATTGTAGAACAATTTGTTTTTTATGTTTGTTTTAATCAAAAAATAAAGGTCACAAAATTGATTGCGGAAAATAAAGTAATTGAAGTAAAAAATCTAACTAAAAAATTTAATAACCTAGTAGCAGTTGATGAGCTTAATCTAACAGTGTTCAAAGGAGACATTTTTGGATTTTTAGGCCCTAATGGAGCTGGGAAAAGCACAACAATTAGGATGTTATTGACTCTCATCAAACCTGACAGCGGAACAATTAAAATTTTTGGTAAAGATTTATTGAAAGACAGATTATCAATCCTAAGAAATGTTGGCTCTATAGTCGAGAAGCCTGACTTTTACGGTTATCTGACAGCTTATAAGAATCTTGAAATATTAGGAAAAATATCAGGAATAGATGTCTCTAAAAAATTAATAATGAAAAATCTCGAACTAGTTGGTCTTGCTGAAAGATATAATTCCAAAGTAAAAACTTTCTCACACGGAATGAAACAGAGATTGGGAATAGCTCAAGCTTTATTACACGATCCCGAACTTATCATCTTGGATGAACCAACTACAGGTCTTGATCCTATGGGTATGAAAGAAATAAGAGATTTAATTATCTACCTCAGTAAAGATTTGAAGAAAACAATTTTTCTCTCATCACATCTTCTCAATGAAGTGGAAATGGTGGCAAACAGAATGATAATAATAAACAAAGGTAGAGCTCAAGTTGAAGGTTATGTGAAAGAACTATTAAATAAAAATAAACTATTCGTTTCAATTGAGGTTGAGGATGGTCAGATTGCATTTAATATAATTAAGGATTCAAGATGGATTGATTCAATGAGAAATCACATAAATAACACATTTGAGTTTAATGTTGAAGCAAATGAAATTCCTTACTTAAATAAATTTTTAGTTGAAAATGATATAATGGTAAACTCAATAATTCCAAAAAGATCATTAGAAGAATATTTCCTTAAGATAACACAAGAGGCTAATAATGGTAGATTTAATAAGAATTGAATTATATAAAATTTTCAAAAAGTGGAGAACTTATATCGGATTTATTGCTTTGGGAATCTTAGTGCCATTGATTCACATTGCAATGTTGATTGAAGGAAAGACCACAATTGATTTTATGACTCGAAATATTCAAGAATCTTTTGTGTTAGTTGGAAATCTATTAAATACTTATCTAATCTCTTATATAATCTTAACGAGTTTGGCAGTCCATATACCATTTTTAATAACTTTAGTTTCAGGCGATTTACTCGCAGGCGAAGCAACATCAGGAACTTATAGATTACTTATAACAAGACCAATATCAAGAACTAAATTAATACTTGTTAAATTCATTGCAGGATTTATTTATACAAACTTATTAATTCTATGGCTTGCATTTTTGAGCTTGGTTCTTGGATATTTCATATTTGGTAGTGGTGAGCTTTTAATTATTGATGGTCAGATGGTGATTATATTCGAAAGCAATGACGTTTTATGGCGATTCTTATTAGCCTACGGCTTTGCAACTTTAGGAATGACAACTGTTTCCAGTTTGGCTTTTCTTTTTTCTTCACTTGTAGAAAATGCGATTGGACCTATTATCAGTACAATGGCAATCATTATAGTTTTCATTATTCTATCAGCCATACAAGTTGATTTTTTTCAAAATCTGAAGCCATATCTTTTTACAACTCACATAATGTCGTGGAGATTATTCTTTGAACAACCATTGGACATTAATGAAATACTTAAATCTGGATTTATCCTCCTTGGACATATTTTATTTTTCTTTTTTCTAACCCTAACTTTATTTAACAAGAAAGATATCTTAACTTAAAAAGAGAGGTAATATGCTTTTGCTGATTTTATTCTTTTTATTTATTGACTTAAAAGCTCAGACAATTGATCCAAATCAGCTAGTCCGAGATGTTATTGAAAGATTCAGTCAAGTAAGAGATTATGAAGCTGATATTGAAATTAAAGTTGACGTTGAATTTTTGAAAGTCCCTGATTCAAAAGCAAAACTTTACTTTAAACAACCTGATAGAGTGAAATTAAAATCAGATGGTTTTGCTTTATTACCAAAAGATGGTGTTGACTTTTCACCTTCATCAATCATTAAAGGAAATTACACTGCAATTTTTGAAAGGAAAGAAGAATTAAATGGAATTGAAACTTCAGTTATTAAAGTTGTTCCTATAAATGAAAGTACGAACATAATTCTTAGCACTGTTTGGATTGATAATAAAAACAAAATTATCAGAAAAGTTGAGAGCACAACAAAAACTCAAGGAACTTATACAATTGAGCTTTTCTATGATGAAAATTCAAAATACCCTTTACCCAAGCAAATGATTTTTTCATTCAATGTTGACAAATTAAATCTACCACAAACTTTCACTAACACAACTCCAAAATCAAGTAAAAAGAAGTTTAGAGATGGACCTGTTGTTGGAAAAGTATATGTCAACTACAAAAATTATCAAGTAAACAAAAATCTAAGTGACAAAATTTTTGAAGACGACACAAAGTGATTTTTTAATTTATCTTTATTACAATGGTATTTGAGTTTTGGTTAATCAATATTTTAGCATTATTCCAAGACGGCGGCCCTATTATTCCTTTGGCATTATTAGAAAAACCATAATCTTCAATTGGTATTCCTAAGAAATTTGTGTCTAAATTATTATTGTCATTTTGATCGTGAAAAGCTTTAACAGCATAAAATCCAACCGGTAAATCATATAAAGTTACTTCTGCAGTATTATTTTTTATTGGAAGAATTAAACCCTTAAAAGGTGCTTTATGATCTTTATAATTTTCCAAAGAGTTACATAAAGCAACCTTAACATTTCCAGAGTTACTTTTCAATCCTTCTATTCTTATTGTAACCTTTGTCCTTTGGTTATCCTCTGCTAATAAAAAATTGTTTATGAAAATTAGCAAAACAAGAACTAATTTATTTAACATCAATCTATTCAGTATATTTCTTAAAAATTATGGATGTATTGTGACCACCAAAACCAAAAGCGTTTGATAATGCATAATTTACCACTCTGTCCTGTGGTTTATTGAAAGTATAATTCAAATCACACTCAGGATCAGGATTAACGAAATTTATAGTTGGCGGAATACGATCGTTAACCACTGCTAAAATAGTGGCTATAGCTTCTACAGCACCAGCAGCACCTAATAAATGTCCTGTCATACTTTTAGTAGCAGATAAATTCATTTTGTATGCATGTTCACCAAACACTTTTTTAATTGATTTGGTTTCAGCAATATCACCAAGTGGAGTTGATGTACCGTGCATATTAATATAATCAATAGCTTCAGGCTGAATACCCGCAGTTTTTAAAGCCATCTCCATAGCTAGAACTGCACCAAGACCCTCAGGATGTGGTGCAGTGATATGGTGTGCATCAGCGGATAAACCAACTCCAACAATTTCTGCATAAATTTTTGCTCCGCGTTTTTTTGCAAGCTCCAACTCTTCAAGCAATAAAGCACCTGCGCCTTCACCCATAACAAATCCATCTCTTGTTGCATCAAAAGGTCTACTTGCAGTTTCTGGCGAGTCATTTCTTGTCGATAAGGCTCTGTTTGCATTAAAACCACCGATCCCAATCTCATTAATCGATGCTTCGCTTCCACCAGCTATCATTCTATCAGCAAGATTATTTTTTATTAACAAATAACTGTCAATTAAATTATTATTACCTGTTGCACAAGCTGATACTGTGCAATAATTCGGTCCTCTAAAACCATACTGCATCGAAATATGACCAGCTGCAATGTCGGGTATTAACATTGGGATAAAGAATGGAGATATTCTTCCTGGGCCATCTTTAAAGTTTATAACTGATTGTTCATAAAAAGTTTGAATTCCACCAATACCACTTCCAAAAATGACTCCTATTCTATTTTTTTCTTCTTCAGTAAGAGTTTCAGGTTTTAGCCCACTATCTTCTATACATTGATTTGCAGAAATTAGAGCGTATTGAGCAAAAGGATCTAATCTTCTTGCAATTTTTTTATCTAAATATTTACTTACATCAAAATTTTTAAGCTCGCAGGCAAATTTTGTATCGACCTTTGAAGTATCAAAAGATTTTATTGGTGCTGCCCCACTTTTACTTTCCATCATTGCATTCCAAAATTCTTCAACGGATAATCCAATTGGAGTTAAAGCACCCATTCCTGTGACTACTACTCTTCTATTATTCATAATTTATCCTTTTATTTTTTCATATTTAATTGGCAAAAATAACACAAAAAATAAAAGTAAGAGTTATGGTTTTATTAGAATTTATCTTCTTCTAATCTGAAAATTATCCATTCATTTAAAGGGAAAGCTCCTCGATTTTTATAGAATTCAATGGCTGAAACGTTCCAATCTAAAACTGCCCATTCAACTCTACCAAAATTTTTTTCTTTTGCTCTTTTTATTACTTCATTTAATAATGTTTTACCTATTCCTTTTCCACGATAATCAGGTTTCACATATAAATCTTCAATATAATATCCGGGTTTTCCGACAAAAGTTGAAAAGTTTTTGAAAAAAATTACTTGACCACAAACTTTTTGTTGAAATTCTGCAATTAAAATTTCCACAAATTTATTATTTCCGAAGGCAACATTTTTAACATTCTCTTCACTAATTTTTACTTTGTGAAGAAGTTTTTCATACTTAGCTAATTCCTTAATCATTGAGATTATTTCTGGAATATCTTTTTCTTCAGCTTCTCTTATAAATATGTTTTCTTTATTCATTTGTTATGAAAAGTATATCTGGTTTGAGTAAAAGTTTTAATCTATCAAATCTCAGTTCAATTTCAATTGAACCTAACGAATAAGGTGCAATTTCATAAGGATCAAATTGAATTACCAAATAATTTGGTTTAACATAAAAATCTTGATTAGGAGTTATAATTATTTCATCATCAAAAAATCCAGCTTCAGCTAATGAGCTTGCATTATATATTTTAAGAATTTCTTCCTCGCAAAACAATGAAAGGTTAAAAAATTGATTTTGCTTTATTATGTCATCGAGTTTAAGTAGTTGCCCATCTGATAATCTTATATTATAACCAGTAGAGAAATAATTATGATGTGCTCCTCCAGTAAATTCAATATGATCTAAGACAATACTTAAAAGTTCGTTCGACAAATAAGTAGTTCTGAAAGAAACTTCAAAACTAAAGACCCAATCAGCAGGATAATATTCAAGTAACTCAGGGTCTGAGATGAATTCGTTGTATGATTCCAAAGCTTTTGTAAATTCACTTTCAAGAAAAGCATTTATTTTATTTTGAACCTCTAAGTTCCCAAGATTAATTATTTGAGGATAATTAATCTTTATATAAACAGATGTATCCTCTGTGCATTTATAAATTTCTTTCTGAACTATTTCAGGTTGAAAAGCAAAGTTATAGGTGGTTATAAGTAAAATTAAAGAAAGTAAATTTTTCATTTGTTATCTCTATTTCTTAAAAAATTATTTTCAATAAACATAACTAGTTCAGAAAAAATATATCCAAAGATAACACCTAAAATAGCACCTGCAATAATATCAGATGGAAAATGTAGACCCAAATAAATCCTTGATATAGCAACTAAAGAAGCAACAATAAATAATGGTTTAATAAATTGAGGAAATAGAAACGAGAAAAAAGATGCAGCGGCAAAATTATTCAATGCGTGATTGGATGGAAAAGAATAAGTTCCTGAGCAACCTGTGGGAGTTAATACATTATCTAAAACGTTACAAGGCCTTTGTCGAGCAAAGAATTCTTTTAATAATTTATGGCCTAATTGGTCAGTGAATGTTATCATAACTATAACTATAACAATAGCTATTTTCCCACGTTTTCCTCCATAAGTCCAAGTCAAAGAAAGTAAAATCACATAAGCAATTGTCCAATTATTAACACTGGTTATGAAGGAAAAAAATTTATCTAAAAATGGACTAGATAAGGTGTGATTAAAAAAGTAGAATATTGTCAAATCAATATTGTATAAGAATTCGAACATAAAATTCAATTTTCTTTAATTAGAGAAATAAAAGTAATTAATAAAATTTTGAAGAATATTTTATCAAAAAACTATGATATCCTTCCAATTAACAATATCATTCAAAAAATCTTTAATTAAATATAAATGAAAACAAAATTTGTTTGGCTATCTGATGAATATCATTTTCTTTGTATCAGAAAAATTTCCAACTTGTATTTTATAGAAATAAATTCCACTTGATAAATTTTTATTATTGCTTAAAATATTTGTTTGAATATTATCCGGATTAAACTCTACTTCATAGTAACCAGCCTTTTTGAATTCATTAACTAGAGTTACAACTTCTCTTCCTAAAACATCATACACTTTCAAAGTTAGCCAGTCATCAACTGATGAGGACCAACTTATTTTTGTGCTTCGATTATCATTTGATATATTTTTTCCAAACGGATTTGGATAGTTTTGATTTAGAACAAAAAGATTTGGTATTTCAACATTCAGCTCAATTTCATCGGAGAAATTAACTTCTCCGTTAAAATCAATTTGTTTCAAGCGATATTTATATATACCATTTGAAATGTTCTTGTCTGTGAAATGATAATCGACCGGTTCTGTTGTCGTACCATTACCATAAACAAAACCAATTGATTCCCAGGAACAATTTTCATTTTTCGATATTGAACATCTTTGTATTTCAAATCCTTTATTGTTTAATTCTGTAGCAGTTGTCCATTTTAATTCAACTTGATAGTTATTTATTTCAGCAGAAAAATGTGAAAGTTCAACAGGTATCATAATTGGAACCATTCGAGCATTAACTGTTATTGAGGATGTGTAATTGCTTATCTGATAAAAATCAGTTATAAAATCATAATAACCTTGAGCCTGAAATTTTAATCTATAATTCCCTGGTTGAACCATTCTATTATAAAAACCAGTTGTAGCATCTGAATAAACTTCAGAACTGTCGTAATCGAAACCAATTAAAGTAACCTTAGCTCGAATTGGATTTCCCATTGTATCCGTAACTATTCCTTTAAAGCCATAGAAAATATGCTCGATGTAATTTAGGAAAGATCTTTTATTATATTCCCAAAACGATGGTAGTAATGAAGCCGAAGGAAGTTTTGTATTAGAGATCTCAATTGTTACTTCTCTACCGTGTCTGTACCAATTGGTATAATCTTGTCTTCCACCAGTTATCACATACCAAGCACCACCATTCGTTATACCATTATTTAGATATGTCATATATCCACTTGGTGAATAAAATTGAGCTGTATCCGCATATAATCTACTTATGTATTGATACCAGGTTTGGTCAGCGTGAATCTTAGAACCTGAGCCAACATTTGACCATCGATCCCAAGGATAGTTTATTACTTCTGCTCCTCCGTGAATATTTGCAATGAGACTAAAATTATTTGCTTCTTGAATAGTTCTGAATCTTGAAGTCTCAATTTGTTGATTAGAGTTTATACCATTAACTGGATCGGGGAAATTTCTGTTAAGATCAATGTTATTGGCATTATATCTTGTAGCACCATTTACAGTGTTGTTTCCAGAGCGATATGTCCCATCAGGATTAGCAAGAGGATTAATCCAAATTTCTGCATTGTTCACAAGATTAGTTATTCTTGAATTATTGCCGTATGACGAAAGCAAAGAATCAATCAATCTTAACATAAGAACATATCCTGTCGTCTCATCTCCGTGCATTGTTGAAGTATACATAAACTGTGGTTCTGCTTCTCTCTGATCAACATTGTCAGAGATTTTTGCAAAGAGAATTTTTCGACCTTGAACTGTTGTCCCTGCATCTACTATCCTACAAATATTTGGATAGTTAGTTTGAAAATTATACATCATTGTTACATAAGCGTCATAAGTTGGATATACATTCCATTGAGTTATCTGCTCTAATGAATTACTCATATCGGCTTGATATAATGAAGATGGATTTGGTAGGACTTGAAATTCTTTATTAAACTTTAGGAATTCTCTAAATTCATCTTTGTTAGCATAAGCGAAAACAGTATTCATTTTAATATTGTCAATTGAAATGATTTGATTGAGCATTTTCAACTCATCAAAACTTGAGATTGAGAATTGGAAATAAATTTCCGATTTGTTCTTGAAGATTTCATCTAAATTAACTTGAGGAAAGGCTAAGGTTGTGAAAAGAACGAATATGAAAATTGATTTCATTTTTGCACCTAAATTAAAATTTATTTGTAAAAATAATTAGATTGTTCTACAAAACATCTATAAAATAATTAGCATAGAATTCTTTCAAGAAAATCAATCATAACCAAAAGTTGTAATCAATAGACCGTTTTCATTAAACTCTTTTCTTTTTTCTAATCTTCCTTTATTGAAATATTCTTCTTTCATTAAAGTGCCATTTTCAAAGTAAGTTTTTATCCAACCGTCAAGTTTGCCTTCGATATAATTTTCTATTTTTTCCAAAGCACCGCTTCTGTAAAAGGTCTGTCTTTTTCCGATTCTTTTTCCATCTTCTATGTATTCTTCTGACTTTAAGACTCCATTGTCGTGATATGTTTTATATTCACCGTAAATAACATCATTTTTATAAATTGCAACTGATTTGAGATTGCCATTTGGATGATAGGTTATCTCTGTTCCATTTTTCATATTGTTCTGATAAATGGTCTCAGACTTTAATATTCCATTTTCGTAGTAAGTTTTTTCATTTCCTAATTTTATTCCATTCAAGTAATCACTGCTAATTTTAACGATACCGTTTTCATAAAATTGGAAGGAACGACCATTAAGAGAATTTTTTTTATAATTCCATTCTTCTGATAAGTAACCTGATTCAAAGAATAATCTTGAGAAACCTTGTTTTTGATTATCAACATAATATGTCTCTTCTTTTAATCTACCAGAATCATAAAAATCTTTCTTTAAATATTCTTTAGATTCCATCTTACCCGAGTAATCATAACGCTCTCTACTAACAAGTTCATCGGATACATATCGATCACGAACTCTGAGATTTCCCATTTTATCATAAATCAGGACATCACCTTCAAGTCTATCATTTATAAATGTAGCTTCAAGAGCTAAGGATTTATCAGAATGAAAGACTCTAGTAATTCCGTGAAGTTTTCCATCTAAATATCTTCTTTCAACTTCGACATTTCCGTTTTGGTAATAAATTCTTGATATTCCCTGAAGCTGCCCTTGGACATAGTTCCATTCACCTTGCTTTTCACCCGTTTTATAATATGTGTATGTTATACCTTCGAGCTTATCATTAACATAATTTTGCTCTGCCCAGAGTTCACCAGTTTCGTAATACCATCTTGATTTTCCTTGCCTTAATCCATTTTGATAATTCCATTCAATTTGAATTTTACCATCTTCGAAATACCAAGTTGAGATTCCGTCTTCAACTCCGTCAACAAAATTCCATTCTTTCCAAATTTTTCCACTTGGATAGTATTCTCTGTATTTACCATCAAGCTTTTCATACCAATATTCTCCTTCAGTCTTGATTACACCATTTGGATAATAGGTCTTTCTTATTTCTTTTGTTTGTGTAAATGAGGTATTTAATAAGATTAGAATTGTAAAAAAGATTAAAAGAAATTTCATAAAAAGATTTAACCTATTCTTCGACCAATCACTTGAGCTATCTGTTTAAGCTGATTCATCAAAAATTCAAATTGATTTGATGTTATTGCTTGAGGTCCATCTGAGAGAGCGTTGGATGGGTCATCGTGAACTTCAATCATCAATAAATCAGTGTTTGCAGCGACAGCTGCTCGGGCCATTGGAATTACTTTATCTCTGAATCCTGTTGCGTGAGATGGATCGCTACAAACTGGTAAATGACTTTTTTCCTGTATTGTATTAATTGCAGAAATATCAAACGTAAATCGGGAGTTGTTTTCAAAAGTTCTTATTCCTCTTTCACATAAAATTACATTTGTATTTCCACCAGATAACAGATATTCAGCAGACATTAACCATTCATCAATAGTAGCCGACATACCTCTCTTCAGTAAAACAGGTTTGGAAGTTTTAGATAATACTTTTAATAGAGGATAGTTATACATATTTCTGGAGCCAACTTGAAATATGTCTGTATATTTTTCAATTAGATCAAATTGAGCCGAATCAATAATTTCTGTAACTGTTAAAAGATTGTTTTCATCTGCGGCTTGTCGAAGAAATCTCAAGCCATCTTCTCCTAATCCTTGAAATGAGTAAGGTGAAGTTCTTGGTTTGAAAGCACCTCCACGAAGTATTTTGGCTCCAGTAGCTTTGACTTTTTTTGCTAATGAATGAATTTGTTCCTCACTTTCGACAGAACAGGGACCCGCTATAACTATTATTTCATCGCTTCCGATTTTAACGTCATTTATTTCAATTATAGTTTTTTGAGATTTATATCTACGGCTTGCAAGTTTATAAGGTTCGGAGATCCTAATTGCATCAATAACTCCGTCTAATACTTTGAATTTACGAACATCAAAATCTGATCTTATTCCTATTAACTCCAAAGTAATAAAATCCTCATTATTTGATTTTGAATAATTTGCTCCGGCTTTGTTTATCTCTTCAATTATTATATCAAATTTTTCAGTTGAAATATTTTTATCAAGTATCAAAATCAATTTTCACTCCTTTATCAAAATTTTTTCTCACCAGCTTTAATCTCGAATGGAATTGAGTCTAAGCTTGTTGGAATTGGACAATTAAATAACTTACTGTAAGCACACAAAGGATTAATTGCTCTATTAAAATCTATTGTATATTCAAAATCATCGTTTTGATTCTTTGTAAAGAAAAGATATCTTCCATTCTCATAAGTCTCTTTACCATTAGTTGCATCTTTGAACCAAATATTGAAAACTTCCCCACCATCTGGCAATTCAACTCTATAAACATTTAGTTTAAATTCATTTCCTTGAAATTTTAATAAGAAATAACCAAATCGTTGATACAGTCGAGAATCACCTTGAGTGCTCAAAATCTCAACAGTCTCAGGATTCTGATATTTATATAATTTTGATTTAAAGATGTAATCCGAAGATGGTTCATAAAAACTTAAGGGTTTATATGATACTGTTGTATCGATAAAAAATGGTGAATTAACAACATCATATTTCAGTCTCCAATTTCTATCATCTCTTTCTTCTTGGAGATTGATTAAATAAAGTTTATCAAGTTTTGAATATTGTTTTTTATCATCTTCACATTTAGAACCAATCAAAATAATTGAAAGGGACAACAAAATTAGTTTAATATTATACTTCATCTTTCTCCATTTTTTTCTTTAATTCACTAAGTTTATTAAGAGCTTCAAGCGGTGTTAAAGAGTCTATTTCAATATTTCTTATTTCTTCTCTGAATTTATCATCTCTAAATTCAAACAAATTAATTTGATTGTCAGTTTCAGATCTTAATTTTCTTAATCTTTCTTTCTTCACTTCATAAGGAGTTAATTCTTTACTTTCAAGGTTAGTTAGAATCTCTTTTGCTCTGTTAGTTACAAAAGATGGAAGACCTGCCATCATTGCCACTTGAATCCCATAGCTATGATCAGCTTTTCCTGGATTTACTCTATGAAGAAAAATTACCTTATCATCATATTCTCTAACTTCAACTTTATAGTTTTTAATTCTCGGGAATAAATCAGCCATTTCATTCAACTCGTGATAATGAGTTGCGAACAATGTTTTCGCTGCAACATTAGGATTCTCGTGTAAATATTCTGTAATTGCCCAAGCTATTGATATTCCATCAAAAGTGCTTGTGCCTCTACCGATTTCATCAAGTAAAATCAGACTTTTAGAAGTTGCATTATTAAGAATGTTAGCAGCTTCTTGCATTTCAACTAAGAATGTACTTTCACCAGCTGATATATTATCGCTTGCTCCAACTCGAGTAAAAATTCGGTCTACTACTCCAATTGTTGCACTCTCGGCAGGGACAAATGAACCAATCTGTGCAAGTAATACAATCAAACCAACTTGACGAAGATAAACAGATTTCCCTGCCATATTTGGTCCTGTCAATAAAATAATTTGTTGATTTTCATTATTCAACAAACAATCATTCGGAGTGAATTTTTCTCCAGGCGGAAGAATTCTTTCAACAACAGGATGCCTTCCTTTTTTGATATTAATTTCATCTCCTGAAGTAATTTCTGGCTTAGTATAACTATATTTATCAGCGACTTCTGCAAAAGAATTAAATACATCAAGCATCGCTATAAGCTTGGCATTTTTTTGAATCTCAAAAGTCTTTTGAGCAATATATATCCTAATCTCGTTGAAAAGTTGATATTCAATTGTGTTAATTCTTTCTTCTGCATTTAATATTTTCTCTTCAAACTCTTTAAGTTCTGGAGTTATGTATCTCTCAGAATTAACTAAAGTTTGTTTTCTTATATAATTATCGGGAATTTTATTCTTATGAGCATTAGAAATTTCAATGTAATAACCAAAAACTTTATTATAACTTACCTTCAAAGATGGTATTTGAGTTCTTTCTCTTTCTTTTTGTTGGAGGTTTGCAAGATAATCTTTAGCATTGAAAGCAATCTCACGTAACTCATCAAGTTCAGCTGAATACCCAGATTTAATAATTCCACCTTCATTTAAGCTTGTGGAGGGATTATCTAAAATTGCTTCTGATATTTTATTTACTACATCAGATAAATCTTCAAATGATTCATAAATTTTTTTCAAAGTGGGATCAGAAAAATCCTGAAGTAAAGTTTTTATTTTAGGAATTTTCTCCAAAGATAATTTCAGTGCAACAACATCTCTCGGATTTGCTCTACCTGTCGATATTTTTGAAATCAGTCGCTCAAGGTCTCCAACCTCTTTAAGAATTTCTAATAATTCTTTTCTTTTATTTTTCTTATTGAAAAGTTCTTCTACTGCATTTTGCCTTTGTTTAATCGCTGAAACATTTCTAAGAGGTGCCGAAACCCAACTTTTCAGTAACCTTCCTCCCATCGCAGTTTGAGTCTCATCGAGCACAGAAAGCAGAGAACCTTCCTTGCCACCATCTTGCATCGAACTGATTATTTCGAGATTTCTTTTCGTTGCATAATCCAAAATCATATAATCAGTAGGATTATACAAAGAGATTTTATTGATATGAGAGAGATTTACTTTTTGTGTCTCGTTCAAATAATGAAGCACGACACCAGCAGCAACCAAACCACTGGTAAGTCTTTCGATTCCAAAGCCTTTTAATGTTACAGTTTTAAAGTGATTAAGTAGAATATCTTTTGCGAAATCTAAGTTAAATATCCAATCTTCTATTTTTGTTAATCGTATAGATGCACCATATTTATTGAGAATTTTTTCAAGCGTTTCTTTATCTTTTCTTTGATATAAAATTTCAGATGGATTTATAAGCTGGATGTTTTCACTAAGTTCATTGAATTTAGATTCAAAAACAAAAAAATCACCAGTAGATACATCAGAAAAAGATATTCCAACTAATTCATTTGAGATAAAAATTGCAGCCAAATAATTATTCTTTTTATGGTCAAGTAGTTTATCCGATAGAGTCACGCCAGGAGTTACAACTTCAACCACTTCCCTTTTAACTATTCCTTTAGCAAACTTAGGATCTTCCATCTGTTCACAAATAGCAACTCTATAACCAGCACGAACTAATTTTGGCAAATAGGAATCAACTGCGTGATGAGGAAAGCCTGCTAATGGTACATCGCCTGCTGCTCCATTTGAACGTTTGGTAAGAGTTATACCAAGCACTTTTGAAGCAATTTTTGCATCATCTTCAAATGTTTCAAAAAAATCACCTACACGAAAAAATAATATCGTATCTGGATATTCAGATTTAATCTTAAAATATTGCCTCATTAAAGGTGTTTGTTGCATAAA
The DNA here is from genome assembly GCA_025056745.1 of Ignavibacterium sp. GTDB lineage: Bacteria > Bacteroidota > Ignavibacteria > Ignavibacteriales > Ignavibacteriaceae > Ignavibacterium. The sequence goes on along the minus strand of JANWVQ010000102.1, from coordinate 2,702 downwards.
TTTTAATAAATTAAATTCTAAAATAGTTCTATGAGAATTATATTTCAATCTATTGGAAGATTATTAGAGTATATGATAATTATTAAAAAATCAAGGTATAAAAGTTATGTGGAAATATGGCGCCATTAAAAATATATTTAATTGTAGAATATTAAGTTTAAAGACAAATTTTTCAAAATTTCATTAAGTAAAAAATTATATTTGATAAAGAATTTATAATTAAAGAATGAGAATACCTGAAAATAAAATAGAAGAAATTAGAGATTCTGCAAACATAGTTGATGTAGTTTCAGAATATGTTAGATTAAAAAAACGAGGTAAAAACTATGTTGGTTTATGCCCATTCCACAAGGAAAAAACCCCTTCTTTCACTGTAAGCGAAGAAAAACAAATCTATCATTGTTTTGGTTGTCATAATGGGGGGAATGTATTTAAGTTTTTGATGGAATATAAAAAAATCTCTTACATTGAGGCTGTTCAGGAATTAGCAGAGCAGCTTGGCATAAAACTCGACTATCATAATAATTACTCTCAAATACAATCCGAACAAGAGATACTTTTTGAAATCAATAAAGAAGTTGCCCAATATTACTCCAACAATTTGCTTAATGAAATTGAAGCCGAATACGCAAGAAATTATTTTGTAAACAGGAAAATAAAAGTTCAAACTATCCGAGCATTTGGACTCGGTTATGCTTTAAATACAAAAGATAGTTTAGTAAAATTCTTAATCAATAAAAAAATCGATTTAGAAAAAGCTTTACACTTAGGTCTCATTGGAAAAAGCAGTGATGATAGGTTTTATGATAGACTCTCTGGACGAATAATCTTCCCAATATTTTCTCCAAATGGCCGGGTAGTTGCATTTGCTGGTAGGACTTTAGTTGATAATCCTGATTCGGCTAAATATATCAACTCACCTGAATCCTCGATTTATGTTAAGGGTAAAACACTTTACGGATTATCACACGCAAAAGATGAAATAAGGAAAAATGACAGAGCGATAATTGTTGAAGGATATATAGATTTAATTTCTCTCTACCAGAACGGGATAAAAAATGTTGTCGCAATATCAGGAACAGCATTGACAGATGAGCAAGCACAACTTCTATCTCGATATACAAAAAACGTCGTTCTAATTTTTGATGCTGATGCTGCGGGAATAAATGCTTCTTTGCGAAGCATTGAAATTCTGCTAAAAAGAGATTTTGATATAAAGATTGCTACTCTTCCTTCTAATGAAGATCCTGATTCATTTATAAATAAATTTGGAAAGGAGGAATTCAAAGAAGTAATTAAAAAAGCAGAAAATTTCTTAGAGTATCAAACAGCATATTTTGAAAAAAAAGGTGCTTTCAATGATCCGCAAGAAACTACAAAAGCTATTCGAGAGCTAATTAGACTCTTAGCTTTAATTGATGATGAACTAAAAAGAGATATCTTATTAAAAAACATAAGTAAAAGATTTAATCTCAGAGAAAAAATTTTAGAAAAAGAATTAGAAAATGCTTTACAAAAAATAAAACTTGACCAAAGAACATCTGAGAAAAAAGTTTCCAACGAGCAATTAGATTCTTTGTTTCAAGGCAAGCCCAAGAAAAACCTATCAGATGTTTACTTAAATAAAGAGGTTGAATTAATTAAATTTTTATTTGAGGGAAATGAAGCTGTCATAAAACTAATATTAAATAATATTGATCCAGAAAATCTTGAATTGGATATACATAAGGATATTTTCTATAAGATACGTTACGAATATGAATTTTCACATAACATTAAACCTTCTCACCTTTTATCTCTCTTTGACGAGGAGACTCAAAACTATTTGAGACAAATTATAATTGAACAATACACAATAAGCGAAAATTGGAACGAAACTCATCCTCCGGTCAACATTGAAATCACTACTTACAAATACGTAAAAGATTTAATCATAAAAATAAAACAACTTCAAATAGATGCTCAGATAAAAGAAAATGTGAAAACGATCGACTTAGCAACTAATAATGATTTGATAATATCATTGCTTGAAAAAAATAAGCAGCTTGCTATTCAGAAAATGAATATAAAACTAGTAGAAAAATTATAAATTTTGGAAACAATTTTCCTTAATCATTAGTTAAAAAGATATTGAGCGAGAAGAATTTATATGATCTTTCAGACGAGGAATTGATTCTTGAATTTCAACAGAAAAACAATCAGAGAGCTTTCGAAATTCTTGTTAAAAGGTTCAAGAATCCGTTGATTAATTTTGTTTATCGTTTCCTCGGAGACTATGACAGCAGTGTTGATGTTGTTCAAGACACTTTTGTAAAAGTTTATCGATATAAAGATAGATATTCAAACGTTGCTAAATTTTCAACCTGGATTTATACAATTGCAACTAATTTGGCTAAAACTGAATATCAAAGAAGAAAAAGAGCAAAATTTATTTCAATTTTTAATGTGGGAGAGAATGAAAATTATATCGAAATAAAAGACAACAATTTAAGACCAGATAAAAATGTTTATAATAAATACAAAGAGGAACAAATTCAAAAAGCACTGTTGAAAGTTAAAGTTATTTATCGTGAGCCTGTCATTCTTAGAGATATTCAAGGTTTGACTTATGAAGAAATTTCAGAAATTCTTAATATCGAAGTTGGTACGGTAAAATCAAGAATAAATAGAGGAAGGAAAAGATTACAGAAATTATTAAAAAA
>JANWVQ010000063.1 GCA_025056745.1 Ignavibacterium sp. | reverse complement strand
CTTTTTAATTAAACTAAAATTTTTAATTTTTCACACAGGAAAACTATTAAACTTTCCTATTTAAAAGATAGTTATGTTTTTGGTTAAAAGGAGTAATTGTTATGAAGGTGATACTGATATTATATCTTCTGCTATCATTATCTGTTATTGCACAACCTGAAAATCCGGGTCCATTAAAAGCAGGCTGGACTAATTTGACAATTAATAGAGATGGAAGAACACTTAATTCAATTTTGTATTATCCCTCTTATGTTGAAGGTAGCGGAGCACAAATTGATACTACAAATGGACCCTATCCAATCATTGCGTTCGGTCACGGATTTGCTATGCAGAATAGTTATTATATATCTTTATTTAAGCACTTAGCCAGTTATGGATATGTTGTAATAGCTCCTCAATTTCCCGATGTTAATCATCTTCAGCTTGCTTTCGATTTACTTTTTTGTGTTAGACATCTTAAAAATCAAAACACAAATCCAACTTCAATATTTTTCAGAATGATTGATACAACAAAGGTTGGTTTGTCAGGACATTCTATGGGTGGAGGAGCAAGTTTATTAGCTGCTGCAAACGATTCGAGCATTGCTGTTGTTGCACCTTTAGCTGCTGCTGAGACTAATCCTTCGGTAATATCTGTAATGAATCAAATTAAATCTGTCGTTTATTTGATAACCGCTCAGAATGATGGAATAACTCCTCCTCAAAATCATCAAATTCCGATGTTTAATAATGCCTTGCCAATTAGGGGATTACCGATTATTAAAGGAGCAAATCATACAAAATTTATGGACACACGAATTTGGGATTGGACTGATCCAAGAGGTTATTTAACTCCCGCAGAACAACTTAGGTTAACCCGAAGGTATTTAACGAGTGTTTACAATCTTTTTTTGAAAGAAGATACTTCTTACTTCAAATTCACCTTTGGTTCTTTGATTCAAAATGACACTTCAATAATATTTCAAAGAGAATTAAAGCCCCTGCATCCCAAGAAATTTAGTTTATTATCTCCACAAAACGCATCATTTCTAAATCAAACATTAATAAATTTTCAGTGGAATAAAACTTATTCGTTAAATTTAAATGATACTATAAGATACAAATTAATAATATCACGAGATTCTCTTTTCAACAACATATATTTTGTTAAAGATAGTATTATAAATCCAACTTACCAGCATAACTTTAATGAAGATGGAAAATATTATTGGAAGGTGATTGCTTATTCTTCGGATTTAACTTTTACAGAAAGTAACATTTTTTCATTTACGATTCTTATAGCAAAAAATAACGATGAAAATTCTTTCCCAACTAATTTTAGATTGCATCAAAACTATCCTAATCCGTTTGGCAAAGCCATCCATTCGGACAATACAACAACAATCTCGTTCACTCTTTCAGAAGATGGTCTAACTACATTAAAAATTTATGATTTACTTGGCAGAGAAATTCAAACAGTTGTGAATGAATAACTTGAAGCTGGAAAAGTTCATCGAGTTCGATTTGTTGGAAGTGGTTTATCATAGGGGATTTATTTCTACAAATTATTCAGTAAGAATAATATTTCATCT
>JANWVQ010000098.1 GCA_025056745.1 Ignavibacterium sp. | reverse complement strand
TTTTGAACTAAAATTATTAACTATTATAAATTTCTTAAAAGATTATATAAAGAAAAGAATTGCTTGATTTTATTTGGAGGGTGTGGGCAGGGACGGAATCGAACCGCCGACACAAGGATTTTCAGTCCTTCGCTCTACCGACTGAGCTACCTGCCCCATTAAAATTTCGGATTCAAAAATAAATATTTTTTAGAACTTCGCAAAAATTATTCAACTGTAACGCTTTTAGCTAAATTCCTTGGTTGATCAACATTAAGACCTTTTTTAACAGCTATGTGATATGCTAATAGTTGTAATGGGATTACAGTTAAAATTGGTTTAAGCATTGCTATTGTATGTGGAATGTATATTACATATTCTACTAGATCTTTAATTTCTTCATCACCTTCACTTGCTATTGCAATTATTCTTCCACCACGAGCTTTGACTTCTTGAATGTTACTAATGATTTTATCATATGTTGCATCTTTAGGTGCTATAAAAACAACTGGCATATTCTCATCAATTAATGCAATTGGACCGTGTTTCATTTCGGCAGCCGGGTATCCTTCTGCGTGAATGTAAGATATTTCTTTAAGCTTCAACGCACCTTCTAAAGCGACCGGAAAATTATATCCTCTACCAAGATATAAGAAGTTTTTAGCATCTTTGAATTTTTCGGCTATTTCTTCAATTTTATCATTTAATTTGAGAATCTCAGCTACTTGATCTGGAATCCTTGATATTGCTTTAGCAATCTCACGTCCATTTTCTAAACTAAGATTTTTTCTTCTTGCTATTAAAAGTGTAATTAATGCTAAAACTATTAGTTGAGATGTAAAAGCTTTTGTTGATGCTACTCCAATTTCAGGGCCGGCGTGAATATAAACACCAGAATCACTTTCTCTAGCAATCGAGCTACCTACTACATTACATATTCCAATTGCAATTCCGCCACGAAGTTTTGTTTCTCTTAGTGCAGCTAATGTATCTGCTGTTTCACCACTTTGTGAAATAAAGAAAACAGCATCTCTTTTGTTAATCACAGGATTTCTATATCTAAATTCTGAAGCATATTCAACTTCTGTTGGAATTCTAATAAATTGTTCAAACATATATTCAGCAACTAAGCCTGCGTGCCAACTTGTTCCACAAGCTGTAATGATAAAACGATCAACATCTAATAAGTCATCAATGATATTGTCTAATCCACCTAATTTTGCTGTCCCCTCTTCTAATAGTAGCCTTCCTCGAATTGAATTTCTTAAAGACTCAGGCTGCTCCATTATCTCTTTTAACATAAAATGAGGATATCCACCTTTGTCTATCTCATCAAGAGTCATTGAAATCTCTTGAACTTCTTTGATAACTTCATCATCAGTTATAGTTCTAACTAAATAATCATCTTTTTTCAATAATGCAATTTCCCCATCCTCTAAATAAATGACATTTTTTGTATGCGCTAATACAGCAGAAACATCAGAGGCTACAAAATTTTCATTATTACCTATTCCAAGAATTATTGGAGAGCCTTTTCTTGCAACAATTATTTTATCAGGTTCTCTGGTGTATAATACTGCAAGACCATAGGTTCCTTCAATTTCTAATAATGCGAGACGAGTTGCTTTGAAAAAATCAAATCCTTTTTTCAGAAATGAGTCTATTAAATGAGCTATAACCTCTGTATCTGTTTCACTTGAGAACTTATATCCTTCTTGTGATAATATTTTTTTCAAAGGTTTATAGTTTTCTATTATTCCATTATGAATTAAAAAAATAGTGCCATCAGAATTTTGGTGTGGGTGAGCATTAATTTCATTTGGTATCCCGTGTGTGGCCCATCTTGTATGTCCTAAACCAATATTAGCTTCTAAATCAAGTTGTTCAACTTTTGCTTGAAGCTCTGAAACTTTGCCTTTATTTTTAACAATAATAGATTGGCCATCTTTTATAACTCCAATACCTGCGGAGTCATATCCTCGATATTCAAGACGTTTTAGCCCCTCTATTAATAGAGGGACGCAGTTTTTATTTCCAATATAACCAATTATTCCACACATAATTCCCTTTACTTTATTTTAGATAATTTTTCGGTTGTAGTAATGGTCTTATCTTTAAATTTAGAAGTAATTTTATAAAAGTAGATTCCATTAGCAATTTCATCACCGTCCTCATCTCTACCATCCCAAAAAACTTTATTAAAGCCCATATTCAACATTGAGGTTGGAACGGTGATTTCCCTAATCAATCTACCAGCTATTGTAAATATACTAATTTTTAGTTTCTCTGGAGGAGATATGCCTCTAATTTCAAATGTAAAATAAGTGTTATCTTTAAAGGGATTTGGATAATTATAAACATTTTTCATATCAGATTTATTACTTACAAAAAAGAACACTCTGTAAGAAACTGTATCGAAATAATTGTTAGATGCATCTTTGGCTAATACTTCAAGAATGTGTCTTCCATCCTTCAATTTTGGTTTCCACTTGACTATCGCTTTTGAGTTTGGAAATGGATTGTAATTAAAGCTTATCGCTGGATTTGAAAATCTTATTGGAACATTGTTGTGAATAATTGAAAACCTTGATGTATCTAAAGGTAAAGGACTATTATCTTCAAGGGTAATAATTACCTCTGGTTCTGCTGAAATTAAATCTCCATTTAATATTTCTCTACCATCAAAAGTTATCTTGAAAATTGGAGAGATTGAATCTCTTGAAACATAAAAATTATTTTCAGTTATGTTATTGAAAGTATAAAATTCCTTAACAGGTGAAGTGATCGTAACTTTTATATTTATATCCGTAAGTGGAGCAGTATAAAGTAAAGTATCTGTGGGAATAATTCTTGAGAATAGTAATGTGCTATCAGTTTTAATTTTTTGAAACGTCGTAAATGCTGGTCTATCTGAGTTATTGAAATAAAAATCAAATCGAACTGAATCAACATCTGAAAGGCCAATATTTTTCGCTCTGAGTGTTAAACTATTATCAAATCCTTGCATTAAAGTATCTGATTGAAATTTTAAATAATCTGGAGCAAAATGAATTTCAGGGAATAAAGAATAATCAACTTTAATGAACTTAAATTTTAATGGCTCAGAAGCTTGAGTGGATGTATCAATGAATGAAAAGTTCATTTTTATAAATTCATATCCTCCCGGAAGGTTTGATAAATTAAATGATTGTGGAATATTAGTTGCAACTGTATCCCACTGTTGGGAATTTGAACTTCGAGCTAAAAGGATATTAGTGTACTTACCTAATGAATTGGTATTATCAACGAGATAATTCAATTGATTAAATTTTAATGCAGGTCCTATCTCCGGAGTTTCAAATTGACCAGAAGCATTCACGTAACTTCCTTTATAGACGAAAAATCCAGATTGATATAAAAATTGAGGTGGTTTATAGGTACTTATGTACAATCTATTGTTCTGTCTATCAAATGCTATTGAATAAAGAATATTAGGTCTATTTAGCGGAACCCATTCACCTTCATAGAAACCATCCAGCCTATATTTTCTCATATAGTGATTTTCAAAACTTTCAATCGTTATAACATATCCATCACTTACAAAAAAGTTTGAAAAACCTCTCTGAGACTTTCCTAAGAACTCAACATCTTCTCCAACTTTCGACCAATTATTTTGAGGATCAAATTTTCTTAATACATATTTTTCTCTCTTACCAGAATAACCGCCAGTTAAATTATAAACGTATCTACCATCAGAAGTCACATAATACCCTGAATTACTTAGTAATCCATCCAAATTAGGCAATAATTCATCTCCTAAATAAATTCTTGTAGTATCAGCAGTTAAAGGATTAATCCTCAATAAGGAAAGACTATCACCTGTTGCTACATATAAAAATCCATCTGAATGATAAAACATTTGATTTTTTATTGTTACTTCTAAATTTCCAAGAGTGCCATAAACTTGACCTTTTACAGTTCCATTAAATCCAGTTCCCACTTTATAAATTTTACTTTTCCTTCCGAAGTTATGATCTACTATGTTTCCAAAATAAATATAAGTCCCATCAGTTGCAGAAGCGGTAAAATATGTAGAATCCACTGGTATAGGAACCATTATTGAGTCTAAAAGATTCTCTTCAATTGGATAAGGAGGATTAACTGATGTATTTAATATTAAACTTTTAAGAGAATCAGAATATAAAATGTTAGTCGTTGTAAAATCAAGTAATTGTTTTTGATGAGCATAGAAACCAAACCCAGATTCATTAATAATACTGAATGTTTTTATATCACTGTAGTTAGTATCTGAGCCTGAGTAAATAAAAGCTCTCCAATAATAAATTCCATCTGACAGTTGAGGGGAGCGCCAACTTATTATTCCCTCCTCAGGCCTTAATATTGGAGAGATAATTCTTCTCGATGAATTGAATAATTTTGTAGTATCAATAACAACCTGATATCTAAAATTTTGTTGAACATAAGTTCCAACGTCAACAAATCTAAAATCTACATTTCTTGAACTGGTAAAGAAATTATCACTAGGTTTAATTATGTTTGGCTTACTAATATTAAATACTGGAAAACTTGCTGAGGCAACATTATCGGTTTGATCTATTTCCATAAGTGTATCAACTTTATTAACAACTGCTATTAAAGGAATAAGCCCATCTTCAGTAGTGATCCAATTAAACTCTGTCGAATCTATAAAATTAAAGCTTTTTAATTTAGTACTACCAATCAAATTAGTATCAGAAATTGAATATTTGTAAAGTTGAACAGTAACAGAATCTCCTCTGAAAGCTGTTCCCATATTTCTAATGAAAATTTTAACTTTAACAGTGTCATTTACCAAAGGATTTCTTGGAGATATTGAAATATCAGAGCTCCTTACAACAAAGTCAGGATATTCTGGCAAAGCTAATCTCTGAGCAGGATCACCTAATAAAGTTAAAACTTGTGTCATTGTTCCATAAGCTGGATTTGCTTTTGCAACAAGAATTGCGTCTCCAATGGTATATCTTCTATTATTGAATATTTCTCTGAATAATTCTTGATTAAAAAATTTCGCTGTAGGCCAAAGTGTAACCCCCGAACTTCCAAAAGTTGCTATACTTCCTTTATTAGGCACAGAATTAAATATTTCTCCAAACACTTTTTGATTATCAAAATGTGAGGTATAACAAGTTACACTGATGACAAATGGTAATCTATTTTGATTGTTTAATGCATATATATCATCATCAGTAAAAACAAAGTCCCATTGATATCCTCCACCGTGGCCATAATAACTTACTAATACTGTTCCTTTGTTTATCGATTGTCTAATCTCAGGTCCACTACCAGCAAAAGGTAAATACTCAGGTTTGTTAGGATATCGGAAAACTTTAGATGTTATTGCACCAAACGGATTAAGATAATTCTCTTCTAAGAATATATTACTATCGTTAAACTTAAATGAGTTTTCATCGTTTTCATTAAGTCCACCTGAATAAAGCCCAACAGTTTTTTTCCATTCTTTTGAGTTATCAGCAGGATAATTCAAAATCTTTGAGATAAGAATATTAGCTTCTTGTTCATCTTCACAGGAAATTCTACCTAAAGCAAGATCAGGAATAAAATCATTACCAACAATGCAGGCAAATAAATTATCACTTGCTAATTGACCATAGAGAATAGCGTGATATGGCATAGAAGGCATATAACTTATTTTACTGTTTGGTAAAATTCCCCTATAGTCTCTACTCATATCTCCAATTAAAGTAACATAACTGAGAGTATTACCTGAATAATTATCAAATGCGTATTTAATAAAATCTCTTATCGCTTTTGGATCACGCAAACCAAAATTGAACTCATCATAAACATCTTGAACATCAACCAGCATTACTCGTGGGTTGTTAAATCCGTGTAGATTTTGTGATCTGAAATTTGCTAACTGTTGTGCTTGTGTTTGAAACTTTCTGTGGGTAATGATTAAATAATCAACTCCATTATTTACATTTCTTAAATCACTAACAACATCTCTTCTAATTGAATCAGGAACTAAAAAATACTCTGGATAAACACAAAAATACTCAGTTGGTGCACTGACTGTATCCGTAAACCAAACACTCTGGTCAGCATCATTTCTAATATCTGGATTTGTTATCATTCTTCCAGTTTGAGGAATGTATATTTTCATTTGAAGGAACGGATATTCATATAAATAATAATTTAATATTCCAAATCTGTTAGGAGGATTTTTAAACTCGAAGTAAGGACCTCTTACTTTGTGCAAACGCCAGTAGTCGAGCTCAACCCAATTTATTCTTATGATATCTGTATTAAAATTGCAGTTTGTTGAATCAACACCAACAATAATGTAATTACTATCGGGCGAGCAATAAACACTATCACCACCGATACCCCATAAAAATTGTTGATCAATCAAAGCAGAATTTTGGCCACCCCAGGATAATGATTCTCCTATTTTCTTAAAATTCCATTTTATCCAAGCATTATGAGCAGTTGGACAAGATGATGCTGTCAAACCGTGCAAACTAACTCTTATTCTGGATTGAGGACGTGTAGGATCTCTATAATAAGCTATGCTATCTTTAATCCAAAAATTAAAGAATGATACAGGGACTGTATTTCGTAAATCAGATGTTCCCCAACTCCAATAATCTCTCTGATCGTTTGGAGCATATCCGTAATTATCATAAATCTTATCTTCTTCCCAATGAATTGTTGAAACAGATGAGATAACCGGGAAAAATGTATTCTCAGGCTGACCATTCTTTGGCAAATATTTATAAACTGAATCAGCTTGATATGAAAACCAATAAACGTTTGTAAGATTGTATATATTTAATCCAGAAAAAGGTGTTGGTTTTACTTTATCTCCAACGAATTGAAAATAATCTCCAGAATTAAAAACTCCATCCTGATTTTTATCAACAATATCAATTGGAATTTTTTCACCGTTGTTATAAAGTTCTAATTTCCCGTTCCTGATCTGCCCATTAGGATTTATTCCTAATTGAACTAACTGATCAAATGTTATTCTATAAACTCCTCTTTTATTAAGATAAATCTTATACCAATCCTTATTTGGACTATACCAATAGTTTGAATTTGTTTGTGAAAAAGTTTCATCAACTACTTTTCCAGCGAAATTTATTGCAACTTGAGAATTGACCAATTGAGAATTAATAAATTCATTTGTCAACTTATCTTCAGTAAAGGGTTTTATATTTCCAACAAATGATAAATCATCTATAAAATCTATTCTAAACTTGATTTTTCTATGAAAAATTAATTTTCGTTCCACTGGATTAAACTGAAAAGGCGATACCAATATTGAAGTGAATTTTGAGAATCTGAAAATTGCCGGTTCTTTGGATTCAATGATTTGGTTTGGGAAATACAAATTCTGACTATAAATCTCAAAATCGTAATTAAGTTTATCAATAGGTTGATTTAAGGAATCTGGAGTTGGTAAGATAAATTTATTGTAGTAAGTCTCACTTTGAAGTTCAATAAGATTAATTTTAACTTTTGAATTGAATGGAATGCCATATTGAAACATCCTATTAGGCAGAAATGGCTTTCCGGGTTCATTGTAAGATAATTCATTATCATTAATTATTGTGTATCTGATTCCATTAAATGAAGTATCAACAATCGAAAATTGAGTTGAAAAGTCACATTCTATAATTGAATAATTTAGATTCGATTCTATTATTTTCAAATAACTTTTATTCTGAGATAATATAATTGAAGATAGAATAATAAATGATAATAGAACTAGCTTCTTGATCATTTTTTCCCTAATAATTTATTTTATTTTTAGCAAAGTAAAATTCGATAAAAGTTGTTAAAAGGTCAAAAATACTGACTTTTAGTGCCTAATTACTTTGAGAGTTTATAAGTTTGTGAAAATTTTTCTTCGAATAAATAATTTATAAAATTTGTAGCTATTGGAACAGTATAAGGGTAAATAACCCATAAATGCCTCCCATCAGCGTGAGCAGAAAAAATTGAATAAAACCATAAAATGAAACCTGAAAGTGCTCCAACTATTAATGATAAAAAAATTTCATAAGGGATAAAAAATTTCTTAAAATTTATCAAATTAAGAATTGTAAAAAATCCTGGGATTCCCAAAGTTAATATGAAACTTACGTAAGTCTTTATTCTTTCCAAATTATAGATTATAGTTTCAAAATTTGGTTTCCAAAAGAAAATATTTTTACTTGGAGCAAAATATTTAATGAGGCTTTGTATTAGAAAGAACAAGATTAGAGTCAATAAATTTTTATAATATTTGTTAACGCCTTTTTCTTTGTAGTTTATATAAATTACACTAGCAAGAAAAGTTACAATGACAGTTTCTTTTATTAATGATGCTATTAAAAAAAATATCAAAAATAAATAATACTTATTTGTATATAGGAAATAGTTAAATATTAATATCATACCCACTAAAGATGCATCGATATAACCACTCGTTGTATAATAAAATGCAGGAAATGATACAACAAATAATAATCCTCCAATAAATACCATTTTATTAGAAAACTTCAAAGACCATAAAAACTTAAGTAGATAAATCATACCAATTGATATAATTAGAATATTAATCAAATTCAATGAAGTTAATTCATCAAATGGCAATAGTGAGGCAAGAAATGGTATAAGTGGTCTATGAGAAAATGGTGACTCTAACTCTTCTCTGACTATTTGATTTCCTCGAAAATAGCTAACATATTTTTCATATTGTTCGACATCAAAAGGTTTCCCACCGACAAAACTATTGAGTGGCTCTGGCAAAGGTCTCCAATTAAAACGAGGTAGTGAAACAAGTACTAATAATAAAATGAGAGTTGAAGTTAATAAAATTGATTTCAAATCAAATATTTCCCTCGTTAGTAAATATAACCTTGAAGGTCTTTAAGATAATTTTAAGATCATCCCAGAAGTTTTCTTTTTGATAATATTCAATCTCCATTTTGGTCCTTTCTTCAGGAGTTAATCGCTGCCTACCATTAACTTGTGAAATACCAGTAATACCAGGCTTAAATTCGAAGACTTTTCTCTGATATTCATCGTAAGTTTCAGTTATGCTTATCATCTCAGGACGAGGACCTATTACACTCATATTACCAATTAGCACATTTATAAATTGAGGTACTTCATCAAAACTTGTTCTTCTTAATATTTTTCCAACTCGGGTTATTCGTGGATCATTTTCTTGTGTCAAAACAGGACCGTGTGCTAATGCATTATCGATCATTCCCCTGAATTTGATCATCTTAAAAGGTTTTCCTCCTAAGCCAGTCCTTTCGTGAATAAAAAATACCGGACCCTTAGAATCTAATTTTATCGCAATCATCGCAATTATGAAAAGAGGGAAGGAAATAGTTAAGACAAAAAGACTAATTATTATATCCGTAAATCTCTTAATGAAACTGCCTTGCTTGCCCATTAAGGGAATGGTTACCTTCTATATTTTTTGAGAATATCAGTGAAGACGTTTATGACTTTATCAATATTTTTATCAGTCATTCCGGGATAAATTGGTAAAGACAACAATCTTGGAAATACGGAATTTGCTACTGGAAAATCTTTATCCTCTAACTTGAATGTTTCTTGATAGAACAAATGTTTATTTACTGGCATAAAATGAACACCAACACCAATATTGTTTTGCTTTAATTCATCGATTATCTGAGCTCTTGTAACTTTTAACATATCAAGATTTAATCTGATAGGATACAAATGCCACGATGATTCTCTGTCTGGTTTTATGGTATGAAGGGTTATTAAATCAAAATCCTTAAATGCTTCATTATATCTATTGGCAATATATTTTCTAGATTCCCACATAAAATCGACTTTTTTCAACTGAGGTAAACCCAAAGAAGCTTGAAGATCAGTGAAATTATATTTATATCCAGGAGCAACTACTTCATAGTACCAAGAACCAGATTCAGAATATCTTTTCCAAGCGTCCCTATTTATTCCGTGCAATCTCATTATAGCGCATCTTTCAGCTAATTCTTCATTGTCCGTACATATCATTCCACCTTCACCTGTAGAGAGAGTTTTAGTCGCATAAAAAGAAAAACAAGTAACTTCTGAGATTGTACCTATTTTACGTCCTTTATAAGTTGCAGGTAAAGAGTGAGCAGCATCTTCTAGAACTCTAAGATTGTATTTTTTTGCAATTTCATTGATTTCATCTAAATCGCAGGGTTGTCCACCATAGTGAACGGGAATTATTGCTTTAGTCTTTTTTGTAATAGCTTTTTCGATATTTTCCAAAGATATATTGAGAGTGTCCTCATCAACATCAACAATCACAGGTTTAGCACCGAAATAACATACTATCTCAGCAGTGGCAGGAAAAGTCATAGTTGGAACTATAACTTCATCACCTTGTTGAATTCCAAATGCTTCTAAAGTTAAGTGACCAGCTGCTGTCCAAGAACTAACTGCAACAGACCTTTTAGAACCTATGTATTTATTAAATTCATTTTCGAATTTTATTGTTTTAGGACCCATACTTAACCATCCAGAACGAAGGGTATCGACCATTTCATTTATTTCTTCTTCTGTTATGTATGGCTTATGGAATAAAAGATAGTCTTTATTCTCTTTGTTCATAAATAATTTTTTTACTAAAAATTCTAAAATTGCTTTTTAATCTAACTAATTAAATAATTTTTTAAAAATATTTTTTTAATCATTTTTTGAATAGACCAATTAAAAATCCTGAACCATACGCTAAATGAATAACAGGGAAAATGATAAAAGTTAATAACTTAATTTTAATATTTTTATCTGCATTAAACGAAATAATCAAGCCTATGAGCACATATAAAATCAATGGAAAAATTAAAAACCAACTTATAAAAATCAAAACAGGAAGTGATATAAGATACAATGTAAAAATCATAGGGACTAGATGTCTTAATTTAATCTCGGATTTAATTTTTCTTAAAACTAATGGTTTATATAAACCATATTGAAAGTATTGCTTAAATAGTTGTGAAAAGGATTTTCTTGGTAAATATTCAGACTTAATGTCTGGAGATAAATAAATTTTTTTCCCTAAACTTCTAGCTCTATAATGAAATTCATCATCTTGATTACGAATTAATCTTTCATCGAAGTAACCAATTTCATCAAACAATGAACGCTTCCAAGCACCTAAATAAACGTGGTCACTGTAGCCCTCATAATTTTTATTGTGAATTTTGCTATCCCCAATTCCAAATAATGAAGATGTCGCAATCGCTGCAGCTTTCTGA
This sequence comes from Ignavibacterium sp., assembly GCA_025056745.1. Taxonomy (GTDB): domain Bacteria; phylum Bacteroidota; class Ignavibacteria; order Ignavibacteriales; family Ignavibacteriaceae; genus Ignavibacterium. Next base: position 34,539 of record JANWVQ010000098.1, on the reverse strand, counting down.
AAATCTGTAATGCCTTTTTTAATCATTGGGCCACCAACAATATCTGCATCTGTTCGCTTAAAGGTTTCAAGTATTTTTTCGAAGTAATCAATTGAATATTTGGTATGTGCATCCAATCTAATTATTGGATCGCCAATACTATTCTTAATAGCCAAGTTTAATGCGAATGGAACGTATTTATTTGGATTATGAAATAGTTTAATGTTTGAGTATTTCTTTATCCATTTTTCTAATAATTCAATTGTCCCATCATTTGAGCCTCCATCAATTATAATTAATTCTTTATCATCTGGTTTTGCCGAGATAAAGAAATTAAGAACATCCTCAATGTGTTCTCTTTCATTAAATACAGGACATACTACAGTAATCATAAGTTATAACCAAAATATTTTCTTGCCCATCTTTCAAGTATATAAACACGACTTATATCCGTTGAGTGAGTTCTTTGATCACCGCTTAAAAATCTTGAAAAGTAATCCATAAATTTTCTATCGCTAATAAAACCTAGTTGAGATAAAATACTTTCATTGTTCGAAAATGTCTTAATAATTTCATTTTTCAAGTCTTCTTTAACCCATTTTTCTTCAGGTAATGAAAAACCTTTTTTATCTCTTCGCCATCTGATTTTTTTTGGTAATAAAGAAATACAATCCCTCAATATGTACTTACTCCATCCTTTGTTTATTTTATATGAATCTGGAATATTAATTAAAAAGTCAACTAATCTATGATCCAAAAAAGGTAATCGAATCTCTTTTGAGAATGCCATAGAATTTCTATCTTCATATCTATTAATATAAGGTATTGAGAATTTATCTATTTCATTAATTTGAACTTCCCTCAAATTATTAAACTTCCAAACCTCTACTAAATCTTTTTTCTTGGTTAGAAAAGTTTTGTCTGATAACAAGACTTTAGGTAAATATCTTTTAGCTGCATTAATTTTAATTTGATATAAAGCAGTTCTATTTATTAAAGAATGAAATATTTCATTAAATAGTCTTGATAAATTTCTACTTTTGTATAAATACTTTAGGTAGAAAAAATAAAATCTTAAGTATCCGAGCATTACTTCATCTCCACCTTGACCATTTAATATTACAACTATATCTGAATTTTCATTTAATGTTTTAATTAGTTGATAATGTGCAAATACTATTAGGTAATTAAACGGTTCATCTTGATGAAATAATACTTTATCAAATTGTTCATTCAAAAAATTTGATTCAACTAAAAGTTTCTTATTATTCGTTTGAAAATTTTCATTGAAGATGTCTATGAATTTTTCCTCGCTGACTTTTTTTTCATTTGATATAATTGAAAAAGTAGAAATTTTATTTGGAGATAATTTCGTAGCAACTGCAGTTATTGCCGAAGAGTCAATACCTCCGCTAAGCAAAGAACCTAAGGAAACATCGCTTCTTAATCTGATTTTAACGCTATCAAAAAATAGCTCTAAAAATTTTTCTTTTGCTTGTTGGTATGAAATATCAAAAGATGGTTCAGAGTAATTCCAGTAAATACCGCTCTGGATTTTATTATTGTTCAAATTTATTATCAAATAACTTTTAGGTTTAATTCTCTTAATACCATTGAAAAAAGAATTCTCATCAATTTCTAAAAGTCCTTGTTGAAGAAAATTTTGCATCGTCTCAAAGTGAATTTCTTTTTTATCAAGAAGAGGTAATAATTGTTTTATTTCGCTTGAGAAATAGAAGTAATTATTTAACTGATAATAAAACAAAGGCTTTATAGAAAATCTATCACGTGATAAAACAACTATATTTTTTTCCTGATCATAAATTGCAAAAGCCCACATACCATTGAGCTTATCAAAACCATCAACACCATAGTTTTTGTAAACCTTTGTTATTACTTCTGTATCAGTATTGGTACTAAATACACAGCCTTTTAATTTTAATTCATCTCTTAATTCAATGTAATTAAAAATTTCTCCATTGTATATAATCCAACATCCATCGGAGTGAAGTGGTTGATTTCCTTCTGAAGACAAATCAATTATTGAAAGTCTTCGATGACCAAAAAAAACATTAAATCTCTCATCTGATATAATTTTAGATTTTGAATCAAATCCCTTATACCCTGATGCATCAGGTCCTCGATAAGAAATCATATCAGTAAGCACACAGAATTTTTCAAAATCTTTTTTATTGAAGGGAATATCGAAAGATACTGCGCCAAAAATTCCACACATTATTTATAACCTTTTAATACAGAATAATATTCTTCAATCATATCTTTGACGTTATCTTGCCAATTGAATTTTTTTATAACATTATTTCTTGCTTCTTTTCCCATTTTGATTCTGAGCTCTTTATTTTTAATCAGCAAAATGATTTTATCTACAATATCCTCTAGAGAATTTGGATCAACTAAAAACGAATCAATGCCATCATTAAGTATTTCTTTAAATCCTCCGATATTAGAAGCAACTTGAACCTTTTCACACGCTGCAGCCTCTAAGTTTGAAACTCCAAAGCTTTCCCAAATTGATGGATAAATATGAATGTCTATCATATTGTGGTATTTAGTAACCTGACTATGAGGCACTTTGCCAATAAATTTTACATCATCAGTTAATCCAAGACTTACCACCAATTCTTCCATCTTTTGTTTTAATATTCCATCACCAACTAAAAGTAGCTTTAAATTATATTCAGGTAATTTCTCTTTAACGATTTTGTATGCTTTGATTACTTTGTCGTTTCCATATTTATATGATAAAGATTTAACTGCACCTAAAATTATAGTATCACCAGGAAATAATTTTTCTGTTTCAAAAGGTTTAAATATACTAACATCAATTCCAAAAGGGATTATTTTAATGTTTTTATTTGTGTATTTGCTAATTTCATCAGCCATTATCTTACTTGTTGAGAATATTCTGTAACTCTTCTTTAAAACATATTCAAAGGACTTTTTATGAATAAAAGATTTTTTAGGGAAATCATATACATCATTACCCCAAACTGAAACTAAAAGAGGTTGAAATCCGCATAAAGCACCAATCAAACCATAACTTGATGCATAGTGGGCGTGCAAAATATCAGGCTTGAAAGATTTTATAATTTTTTTTACGAATGAAATAGATCTCAAATAAACTAATTTTCTTGGATCACCATCAGGTTTACCTTTAGCAGATTTGGAGAAATCTATGACTTCTATTTTTATATTTCTGTTATACTCATTAAAGTCATAATCAGCCAGTCCTATAAGAATTAAATCTATTCCAGCATCAAATAAAGAATTTACCCATTTTGAAGTATGACTTGAAGAAGGATCAGACAGAATCAGAACTTTAATATTTCTTTTCAAGAGCTTTGAGCCTCCTGATTTTCAAAATATTTTTTATAATAATAACCTAACAAAATGTAATTTATCCAAAATGGTAAATCCCTTGAGATATAGCCATAAGAAAAAATTCCTTCAACTTCAAAGAAAGATCTCACAAAAACCAAGATACCAACTGCAGTTAATCCTAAAGAAAAATAATAGGGTTCATCTTTTTGAATAGATAATTTTTTTATCAATTTAAATCCCATATAAAAGTAAAATCCAAAAATTGCAAAAGCACATATCCAACCTAATATTCCATTTTCTGTGATAAGCCATAGTGAATAATTATGTGGATGAGGTTTTTGAAGTATTCTAAACAAATCAAACATATAAGCACCAGCAGTAGGAACATACGTGTAAAACTTATGATGAAACATTTCAGTACCAACACCAAAGATTGGATAGTCTTTCATAACCTCTATTCCAGCAGCCCACAGATAATCTCTTTGTGATACTGTGTCAAGTCTAATATAAGCATCAATCAAAGACTGAGTAAATGGATCAATTAAATAAAGAAGTAATACAGAAGCTACTAATCCAACAAATAATAAGATTATTTTTTTATTCAAATGATAAAAAAGAAATAGTAGCGCAACGGATAATGCAAGTATAGCTGCTCTTGAGTTTGTAAGAAAGATTATGAAAAAATTATTTATTAAATAGAATGGTATGAAATATTTTTTAACCCATCCGGGAACGTTTTCAGTGTAGATTGCTATTATAGATAGAATTACGTTAAGAGATATTACCAAAGCTAAAGTATTGAAATTTCCATAAACACCTGCAAATCTTGCAAAAAATCCTTCAACAAGAAAAACAGTGAACCCAGCTGAAATCAATTCATAATAAACTGTAATACTAAGAATCAAACTAGCTGAGAAAAGGCTTAATATCAAATAGTAGTGATTAAATTTATTGTCTTTCTCCTCTAAAAATGCATACAAGAAATAACAAATTGAAAAGAATACAATTGCTTTGAATAGGACATCAATTCCTGCAAAGTGAAAGCCATTTATAATAGTGCTGAAAGCTAACGTAAAAATAAAAAGAAACCAAAGCCTCAAAATTAATTTTGGTGGCTTAGGATAATCATTAAAGTTAAGTCCGTATTTTTTAATAAAAAAAAGTGTGAGTCCTATTATCGCAAGTATTGTAAAATAATCTCTTAAATTTTCTACAGCTTCTCCTGTAAATGAAATTAAAATTATTATGCTAAAAAAAATGAATGTCTTTTCATTTAAGTAATTATATAATATTATTGCTACTAATAGAGCAAAAGGCAAGTAATATATATCTGCAAAAACTGCAAACATTATGGCTGCTAAAAAAGAATAAGCAACTATTTCCTTTTTATTAACATTAAAATAAGATATCAATGATTTTATATTTTCTTTAATCAATCTGAATTCCATTTCGAAATTGATTTTAATAATTTTTCATAAACTTCATCAACTGATAATAAACTCATACATTCAAAAGATGGACATCCATCTTTACCTCCATCAGTAAAACAAAGTCTTTCGCTTGAAGTAGGAGAACACGGTAATACTTTTTGAATGAATTCGTGATTTTCTCCCTCTTCCTTATGATAATAAGGATTTGTTGGACCGTAAATTGTGAAAGTGTATTTACCTAAAAATTCTGCTATGTGAATCGGACCAGAATCATTACCAATTACAAGGTCGTATTCCTTTATTTTGTTAATTAATTCATTTACGGATTTTGATATATAATACTTGATACCATTTATTGAGAGATAATCAATAATTTCTCTTGTTATAAATGTTTGATCAAATAATAATTCAACCTCATAATCGTTCGATAATCTCTCACTCAATGTTATGTATTTTCCAAGTCCCCATTCTCTTGATTTCCATCCTGCGAATGGAGCTATTAGTATTGTTTTTATTGAATTTGAGTTATTGTTTCTTACTTTGTTAGTTATAATTGGATTTATCGGAATTATTTCTTTGATAGCATTTAAATAAATTTGTTTTGATACAAGGTTTGTATTTGTCTCAATGAATTTATCATAAATTGATCTAAATAATTTTCTATTAATTCCAAATATTTCTTTTGCAGTTGAGTTAAAAATCAAACTTGCAGATGTCATAACTCCAGTGATGTCTATGATTATTTCAGGATTTAAAGACCTTAAGATTTTTCTTGCTTTTGAATCTAAATATCTATCATTAAAATGGAAACAACTTTTTGGTAAATTTAACACAAATTCCTTTGGATGGATTAAATTGTAAATATCCTTTGAATTATAATTACAAATTATGAATACATCTCTATTTTTATAATAAGTTTTGATTGAATTTATAGTATCAAAAGTAAAAATTGAATCGCCTAACTTGTGAATGCTTATTATGCAAACACTTCCTCCCTTTTTGGAAAATAATTTAGATAAAAATCGAATTAACTTTAAGACTACATCAAAGAAAAATTGAAGTAAATTTTCAATAATGAAATTTCCAGATATTTTTTTAGTAATACTTTTATACATTAAATAATCAAAAACTATTTGCATAAATGATCTTCTTTACTAATGCTCTCATCTTGAAAAATTTGTTTTCAGAATATTGTCTCCATTTTTCAGAATAATCACTAAATATTTTGTCATCAGTCAGATGATAAAGAACCCTTAATTGTTCATACATTAATGAAATATAAGTAAAGGATGCTACATATTCTTTAGGATAGTCATAGAGAAAATATCTTACCCAATAACCAGTATCATAATAAGGTAGTAATTTTTTTATGGATTTTACACCTCGAGCGAATAATTCTTCTGCTTTTTTACTTTTACTGAGAAGAAATAGATCATACAAGCCAAAAAGAGAAAATATAAAACCATTTAGAACAGCTACAGTCTTTATGGGTGAAGGATATTCTTCAAAAACTGGAATGCCATCAAAGTAGTTTAATAATCCACCATTACTTACTTCAACAAAAAAAGGATTAATAGCTGCTTCGCATAATTCTATTAAACTTTCATCCTTATTAATTAAAAAGGCTCTCGTTAATACCGATACAGCTTCTCCTTGTGACAAAGCAGAATACCAGGGTTTATAAAGTTTATAATAAGGTATGTCGTAGTAAATGTACCAAACTTTTCCACAATTTGTTTCTTTAAAGTTTTTCTTAAACCAATCAACTTGCACTAAAAATTTTCTCTTTAGCTCTTCATCACTAAACCCACTTTGTAAATAGTGTTCATAAATTCCTAAGGCATATTGCGCAATTACTATAGGATGATGAAAATAAGGCTCATTATTTATTTTCCATAACGGGATCCCATTATCATCCATTTTCTCAGGATAAAATAATTTAGACTCAAAATTTAAATAATATCTTCCAAGCCTCTCTGGGGTTTTATCGATCGTGCAACGAGTGATTGTGTGCCAGTAAGATGCACTTTCAGGATTTAAGAAAACTTTTATCTTATTCCAATATAAAGCTAATTTCATTTTATCATCATTCTAATTTGTGATAAAATCATCATCTGATTCTTCTCTCCTAATATCATATTATTAATAAAGTAAATAACAAAAAATATGATGATAAATAGATAATCGTGAAAAATATTTGAGACATTTATTAGTGAAGATAGAATTAATGCTATGATAGATGATAAAACTGTGTTGAATAAATAAAACATTAAATCGCTGAATAGTTTTTTATTCAATTTATAATCTAATTTCGCTTTAATTTTCATAAAAGCTAAAACAAAAAACAATAAATAGCTAATGGTTGTAGATATTGCCAAACCGTTCTGCTTATAATAACCAACTAAAGTGTAATTGAAAATAATTTTTGTAATTATAATCATTATTGTAATTACCAAAAGAAAGAAACTTTCTCTAAGAGAATACAAATATTTGTTTAATAAGCCATATACAACATAAAACACCAAGCTTAATGAAAGATAAAAAAGAACATCCGTTGTCATCTTTGTACTTAATTCACTAAACGAACCACGTTCAAAAAAGATCCTAACAATTTTTTCACCCCAAAAAGTAAATAGAATAATTATTGGGATGAAGAAGAAAATTGATAATGAAATAACCCTATCTAGTATGGAATTCATTTCTTCAATTTTCTTATTGGCAAAAAGCTCAGAGATCTTTGGCATAATTACTGTCGATAAAGAAAATGTAAAAATGGTAACTGGCAACAAATAAATGCTTGTTGCATAATTAAGAGATGCTATTCCACCAGAGTCCAATTCAGAATAAAAATATCTATCAGCGATTGAATATAATTGTCCAATCGATTCTATTAATAGAACTGAAATAAAAGAATTAAAAGACAATTTTATCAATTTATTTTTTGCGTAATATCTACCTGAAGTGATCTTTGATAAATCTACTTTGAAGACTAAAAATATTAGCTGCAAAATAGATCCAATCAAATATCCAATTGAGATTAAAATTATATTTTCTCCATTTGAATAAATTATTGCCAGTATTGTCAAAATATTCAAAGATAAAATAGAATAAGAAGGAACTGAGAATTCATTTTTAATATTCAGGTATGCAGAAAAGAAAGAAGAAATTATTGATGGGAAAATAGTCAATGAGAAGTAAATAAAAATCAATTCAATCTGATAATCAACAAAACTTTTACCAGTATATAAATAAAGAATTTGCTTTCTAAAATTGATTAAAAAAAACAGAATTATAATTGAAAATAAAATTGATCTAATAAATATTTTATAAGTAAATCCTTCTTCATAACCTTCATTTTCATTTTTTACTTTTGCATAATTTGGTATGAAATAATTTTGGTAAAAGAAAATGGAGATAGTATTGATTGTCAATGGAATAATTGAAGCAACAAGATATTTATCATACTCTTGATTTGTTCCATAGTAGTTAGCGAAAAGAATTTCTCTAACAAAACCCAATAATCTGCTCAAAAGACTTATCAAAGTGACTATTATTGCAGCTCTACCAATAAATGATTTATAGCTCATAAACTTTTTTTATAACAAATACCATAGAAATCTTGTGTAAGAATATCTGTTCTACCACCTATTTCACTTAATCTGAAAATATTTAAGTTTAACTTAAAATATTCCCAAACAATTTTTCTAATTAAACCTTTCAGATTTTTTGCTACCGGTCCATTTTCGAAGCAGACAATTTTTTCGAATCCAGCTTGACTCATAAGTTGAATAAATGAATTCGGATTGAAAATTGTTTGATGAGTTAAATCACCGTAAATAACATATCCAGCAAATACACCTTGTCCATTAGGCGTTCTGGCAAGAAAAATTCCATTATCATTGAGATTTTCATAAATAATATGAGATAATTCAATTAATTCATCTTTTGTAAAATGCTCTAAAAAATCAAAAGCAAAAATCAGATCATACTTTTCATTATTGTTCTTAAAAAATTCGAATACATCAATTTCCATAACATCGTAATTAGCCGCCTTTGCAATTTGAATTTGCTCTTTTGATATATCAATTCCCTTTATTTTATTAAATCCTTTGGAAGATAAATAATTGATTAAATAACCTGGACCACAACCTAATTCAAGAATATTAGAGGACTTATCAAAACCCTTTATCAATGGATAGATTTTATAATCATAATGTTCAAATAAGTTTTTAATATTCTTTTTATCATCTGAAGAAGTAATAGATTTGAATGAGCTGTGATATTTTGAATATAAAATCTCTCGACTTTTAATTGACATTTTTTATCAAAGAGTGAATGTTACATTGACTTTTTTATCTTAAACTTATCTGCTTTGAAAATTGATATTGCTGATGTAAAAAGAAATGCGAATAAACCTCCAAGAAAACTATAAAATAATATTCTTGGACTAACTGGTCTATTCGGTGGCACAGCTGGATCTAAAACTTCTACTGTTGGTAAATCACGGTTCTCTTCAATTTTTTCTTTGTAATATTGTTGTTGAAGGAATGAATAAACCTCATTTTGTATTTTTAACTCACGATATAATTCTCCAAGTTCTCTTCCTAATTGTGGGATTAAACTAAAATTAAGTAGAAAATCTTGATTTTCAGATTCTATCTTTTTGTATTGCTCTTTTAATTGCTCGAGCTTCTTTTGAACTGATTGATAAATCTTATCATCTGATTGAACATTATATTTAAGCAATCCAAGTTCAATCTCTGTTTGACTAATCTCAGCTTTTAATTTCGCTGCATTCTCAATAGAAGCTTTAAGTTGATCAGGAAGAGAAATTGTCTTATTCTTTTTTTGAAATTCTTGAAGTTTTAATTCAACTGAATCCAATACAGCTTTGGTTTGTTTGATTTGATTCTCTAAAAACATTCTTGCCTTCTTTGATCTTGAAGCTATCTTCTGATTATTAATTTTATCCAAAGCTTCAACAAATGTATTTGTCAACTTTGCTGAGAACTCTTTTCGATATTTCAAATCATCAGTAAATAATGGTAAAAATTTTGAAGTATAATCCACAGATACTTTTAACAGACCTTCTTTTGTCAATTCGATATTTACATCTTTGCTGAGCTTGTTTGCAGCTTCAATTAAATTATTCTCATCATATTGATCTTGAATTTTTAATTTTTCTATGACATATAAAGAAACACTTCGACTTCGCAAAATTTCAGCGTATAATTGAGAACTTGCATTAGACAGACTTGGTGTCAATAAGGAAGTCATATTCTGTTGAAATAGAATATTACTCAATCCCAATAATGAAGAACTTTTTTCAGGAGGAAGCAAAACTGCAGTAGCACGGTAAGTGTGTGGATAGATAAATAAAAATATTAATAAGAGGAATAAAGTCGTTAGAAAAGTTACACTAAAAATCTTTTTCCAGTTTGTTATCAAGGTATGAAGAATAGAATGAAAGTCCATATTTACCTCGTTGCCACAATTACAGCTACTGTTGCCGCTATTACTGATGCAATCTGACCAATAACTTGAAGAGAAGTAGTAAAAACATCCCAGAATTTAGGTGGTGGACTCTTTTCTGGAACCCAAATTATATCACCTGGATAGAGTTTTTCAACATCATCTGCCTCAATCCATTCTCCAGTACTTGAGCGAATTACTCTTACATCTCCTTCAACCGCTCTCCAACCAAATCCTCCGGATAAATTTATATAATCTTCAACCTTCATATGTTTTTTATATGGAACGTTTCCGGGATTTACAACCTGACCGATTAGAGTAACATAATCTTTCTCTTCAGGAACATTTATTAAATCTCCACTTCTAAGAATTATATCATCTTCTTTATCGTTTTTCAAAAATACATTCTCAAAATCCACAACGACTCTACCTACCTTAAGACGAGATTTAGCTTTTAGATAATCATACTCATCATCTGTCATCTCAGAGCGAGGGATACTTTTGATTCTTTCATATTCTGGATCATAAGTGGTATCGGCTAAAGTTCTATAAACTGTTGAATTTACTAGAGATGCTTTTTCTAAAAATCCACCTGCTTCTTTTATTATGTCAGATAAACGTGTGACATCTTTTTTGATTTTATAAACCCCTGGATATTTTACCTCGCCAGTTACGGTAACATATTGAATATCAAAATAGTCTGGAATTTCCCTAACAATAATTATATCATTAGGTTTAGTAAATACCTTGTTGTTTTGAATATATTCATAACTGTAGTATATACTAAATTGAGATTTGCCATCATCAGTAAACCTTATGATTTCAATAGAGTCTTTAAATGCTTTAAACATCAGCCCTCCGGCAAGATCCAATATTTCCGATATTGTTTCATTTGGTTTGAACTCATAATTACCGGCATATTTAATATGCCCCATCAAAGAAACATACCTTTCTGATTTATCAACAACAACTATATCACCGTCCATCATTTTGGGATTTTGAGAAATATCAGCAAGACGAATAAATCTTAATAAATCATACTTCTTTTCTTGTCCATTCCTTGAAATTATCTTGATATTTCTTAAATCAGACGATGGAGTAATTCCTTTAGACATTAAGAATACATCTAATAATCTTGCGTTTGCAGATATTATGAAATTTCCAACTTTCATAACATTACCGATTAGAGAGACTTTAATTCTTCTAAAGTTTTGTAACGTTACATATATTTCGACATCTTTAAAGCTCCGGAGCAATCTTTCTTTAATAATATCTTTAGCTTCTTTTAAGTTTCGTCCACTTAATTCCAAAACCCCAACTTGTGGTATATAAACATTACCATCAGGATTTATTTTTAGACTGAAGCTTCTTTCTTGAATTCCACTTATTGAAACAAATAAAATGTCCCCTGGCCCTAAGAAATACTCTTGTGGAATTATTGGACCTTCAGAGGATTCTAAGAGAGACAGGCTTAAAAATGTGGTGTCTTTTCCATCAAATAAAGTTCTCTCAGGATAGGATGGTAATGGCTGTGCTAAATTTTTTGAAGTAAAAGAAAATAAGAAAATCAAAATTACTTTGATGTTTAGTAATAATTTACTCATTTGAATTAAAAAGATTTTACTTTCAATGTAATTTTTCTAAGACTAATTAAAGAGACCATAACTCCTAAAATAGGTCCGATCATAAGAATAAATACAAAAGCCATATCAATGTTTATATTCAAATAATTTGAAATTAATATGATGTTCAAGTTAAAAATCTTTGTGATAAAATAAATTAATCCTAAAGAAATTAATCCGGCTAAAAATCCGACTAAAAAATTGTTAAGTATAATAGGCAATTTAATAGTTGACAATTTTGCTCCAACGAGTTTCATAGTTTCATATTTTTCGTGATTAGAACTAATTATAAGTTTATTAGTACTCAGAACTAAATAAATCGAAATAATGATGATTACTATAGTTGAAATTATAATATAGTTTTTTATTCTTTTAGCTAAAAATAAGACCCTTTCAAAAAGATTTATTTTAGAATAAACCTCACTAATCCCTGGTATGTTCAACAATTCATTCTCAATTGATTTCAACTTTCTTGAGTTAAGATAATCTTTTTTCAAAAATATATTAAAAGATCTTGGTAGTGGATTAACTTCTAAAATCTTTTTAAAGTCTTCTCCGGTTTCATCAATAAAAATTTCATAGGCTTTTTCCTTTGAAATATACTCAACTTTAGAAACATAATGTTTTGACATTAGTGATTTTTCAATCTCAATAATTTTGTCTTCGGCAAAATCTTCATTAATAAAAACACTTACAGAAATATTTTCTTCAATAAATTTATCAATCAAATCAGAGGCAAATATTAAAAGCAAAGATACTATAATTAGTATAACAGCAAGACTCATAGAGATAAGGTTTAAGACAAAATGAAGTTTTGATCTTAAAATAATTTTAATAGTTTCACTTAATATGAACACACTTTTCTCCGCTAAAAATTTGATTCATCAATCCACTTTGTAATTTTCCATATTTGATTTTCACCATCTTTTCTCAAGGAGAGATTAACCCTACCATCAACTCTTATAATATCTGTAGGATTCAATGCTATTGTAAGATTAAATGCCCTCACAACAACAGCTGAAGTTGAATCTTGAGTGATTAGAAAAATATTATTCCAAATCAAATCTAATCTTTGTGCATTTTGAAATAATCCATAAGTTGTTCTCATTTCGTCTTGTCTTCCCCAAGATACATCGTAACCATTTTCATAGTCGCGATAAGTAAATACAAAGTCTTCTGATAACAATCTCCCGTAGATTGTCGTATCCTTGAAAGTATAGGCATAATAAAAATTTTGAAATACACCATTAATGTCTTTTTGATCTGAAATAACGGACTGTTCCCCGCCGAGTTTCTCATCGATTTTTGGAGCAAAAGGATTTTTACATCCAAAAAAAATTAAAACTGTTGCTAAAAAAATTTTTTTAATAAAAATACCCTTTCAATTCACTCCAACTTGGAAGATTGCTACTTCTTGTATCCTTCCAATAATAAATTGACCAATTTGAACGACTATCTCTTACTAAGTTAAATTGCACGTTACCTGCATAATTTTTAGGCTCAGATGAACTATGAGGAACATTGATAAAGTAACTTGCAGTATATACTAAAGTATCAGCAGTTAAACTACTGTAATTTTCGTCATTCAAATTCAGTGAAATTGGAAAATCTTTTGGGACTTTAGAAACTACACTATTAAAATACTTTCTTTCATCAGCGATATTCCAATCAAGAACAAGAAAAGCAAATGATGATGCAGCTTCACTCGATGGTAAAAACTTAAATTTTTTATTGACAAAAATTGTATCGACTAAACAAGCTAAATAATTTTGAACATTTTTATCTATGAAAGAATTCTTCAAATTTTGAATAACAATCTGTGGCTCTGTTGGTGGAATAAAGTTAGAACGTCCTTGATCCGGGGCTTGTGGTTCTCTTGTATTGAATAAATCACAACTTACCAAAGAGAAAATAATCAAAAAGAATAATGCTGATTTAACTTTTATCATTTTTTACAGATTGCAATAAATCTTTCAGAAATATTTTCTTGAAAGTCACTACCATCAAAATTACCATAGATATTCAAAATCTTAAATCCGTACTCAACTAATCTATTCTTTAATTGTTCGGGTGAATAAAGTTTTACAGATTCATAAAAAGTTTTTTTAGAATCATCCTTAATAATCTCTATAATTTTTTCTATCCTTCCGCTCCTAACAAAACGTTTCTGAATTATTGTTTTACCATTGTTTTTTTCTTTAGATAGAGGTATTAGATTTTTCAAAAGAAATTCTTTGTTGAAAAAGTCCAAAATGAAAATACCAGAGCATTCTAAAAAATCATAAGCTTTTTTAATGATCAAAAAATTTTCTTCATCCTTTTCAAAATATCCGAAACTTGTAAATAAATTTAATACTAAATCAAATTTTTCATTTGTATAAAAATTTCTAATATCTGCTTTTACGAACTTAATATTCAATTTTTCGGATTCCGCTATTCTTCTTGCTTCTGAAAGTAAATTTTCACTTAAATCAATTCCAGTAAGTTCATAACCTTTCTTAGCTAATAAAATCGAATGTCTTCCAGAGCCACAAGCCATATCAAGGATCTTAGATTTAGGTTTCAAGTCAACTTTTGAAAGTATGAAATTTATATGTCGCTCTGCATCAATTTCATTTCTGTGTTTATATACTTCTAAGTATTCATTAGTATTAAACCATTCATCGAACCAGTTTTTTTTCATAGATCAATGCGATTTAATAACGCTTTACCAATTGTAACTTCATCAGTAAATTCCAAGTCTCCCCCGATTGGAATTCCTCTTGCAATTCTAGTAACTTTAACACCAAAAGGTTTTATCAATTTTGCTAAATAGAGCGTTGTTGTTTCTCCTTCTGTATCAGGATTAAGGGCTAAAATTATTTCTTTGAAGTTTTCATTTTCAAAGCGCTTTAATAGTTCCTTAATTTTTAAATCATCTGGAGTTACACCTGAGAGTGGGGATAATACACCACCTAAAACGTGATAAACACCATCAAATTCATTTGCTTTTTCGATTGCAATTACATCATTAATATCCTCAACAATGCATAGAGTTGTGTGGTCTCTTTTATTGCTTTTACAAATTGAACATAATTGCTCTTCGGATAGATTAAAGCATCTTTCACATAACTTTAACTTTGTCTTAAGTCCAATAATCGAATTTGCTAATCTTTCAGCAAAATTAGTTTCATTTTTAACAATGAAAAGAGCCAACCTTTGAGCAGTCTTTTTACCAATTCCTGGAAGCTTGCTAAACTCTTCAATTGCAATTGATAAAGGTTCAGCTATTTGCACTTTATAGACCCGGAAAATTAAAGCCAGAAGGTAGCATACCTTTGGTTACTTTGGATAACTCGTCCTCTGCCATCTTAGCAGCAGATTTGATTGCTTTATTTACTGCAGCAACTACCAAATCTTCTAAAATATCTTTCTCATCTTTGTTAATAACCTGCGGATCTATTTCTATAGAAATAAGCTCTTTTGCACCATTTACAGTGGCTTTAACCATTCCACCACCGGACTCTTCGGAAACGGTTTTATTAACCAATTCAGCCTGAACTTTTTGAATTTCTGCTTGCATTTTCTGAACTTGTTGTAACATTGCTTGTAAATTTTTCATTTTAGCTCCAAAATTTTTAGATATTTCACAGTTTCAAATATAATTATAGATTTGATTTATTGTTTTCTTTTATTTTTTTTGATAACAAAATTTCAGAATTTTATAATAAATATGATTCAAACTATCATACATAAACAAGCTCCACTGGATGAAAAGTATATTCAAGTCGAGTTTCTTGACACAGTTATTATTGATAATAACAAATTTAAGATTAAAGATTTGGGTTTGAAAGTCACTGAATTAAGCACTTATTTTTTTGAATATTTGACTGGTTACCAAGTTCCAACTGCTTATGTCAAAAGAGATAGTACAAATATTCTAAAGTATGTTGATTATTCCGAATTTTCTTTTATAGTGAAAGTTTTGAATCACGCAGATAAAAGAATTTCCAAAATATTTGGTATAAAAGAACATCAAGAATTAAAACTTCCGATTTATGAATTCAGGTATGGAAATTCAAAAGATAACTTAATTAATGAAAGCCACCTCCTGTCTTTTGAATTGTGTAATTCTGAAGATTTGAGAGTTATTATGAGAATATCATCAAAAATTAATGCCGTGCTGAAGTCCTTTTTTGAAAGAAGAAATGAAGTATTGACTGAGTTAGATTTACGATTTGGGAAATTTCAAGATAAAGTATACCTCTGCGGAGATTTTTCACCCTTTGTAATTAAAGTTTTTCCTTCACAAGAAAATTCAAAATGGACTGACCCAAATAAAATGAAAACAGCATCTGATATAAAAAAATACACTGATTTTCTCTACAATATTGTGAGTCCAAAATAATGATTACTAAATATGGTTATTCAGTTGTTGCTATAATTGCAATAATCTCAATTGTTTTAATAATTATTGGAATACTTTCAAACAATTACTTTTTGAAATATGGATTGATATCATTTTCAATATTACTAATGATTTTCACATTAAATTTTTTCAGAGATCCCGATCGAAACACTCCTGAATTAGAAAATATAGTTGTTTCCCCTGCTGATGGAAAGGTTTTATTTGTCAAAGAAATAATTGATAATAGATTCATTAATGGTAATGCCAAAATTGTTGCGATTTTTATGTCCCCATTAAATGTTCACGTCAATAGAATCCCAATTTCTGGTAAGATTAAATATTTGAAGTATCATCCTGGTCAATTCATAGCTGCTTTTGAAGAAAAGGCATCCGAAAAAAATGAAAGAAATGAGATCGGAATAGAAAGCAAATTTGGTAAAGTTTTGTTCATACAAATTGCAGGCTTTGTAGCGAGAAGAATCGTTTCAGATTTGAAAATTGGAGATGAAGTTAAAATAGGCGAAAGATTTGGAATGATCAGATTTGGTAGTAGGGTTGATGTAATCGTACCCTCTAATTGGACACCAAAAGTTAAGGAAAATGACATCGTTCGTGCTGGTGAAACTATTTTATTTGAGATAAAATGATCAGATTGAGAGTAACTCCTTCTATAATACCGAACTTATTTACATCATTAAATATTTTTTGTGGTTTCTTATCTGTAATACAATCCAGTAAAGGAAATTTTGAAAATGCTGCTTGGTTGATCGTTGCCGCAGCAATTTTCGATGCATTGGATGGTTTTATGGCACGATTAACAAAATCAAGCAGTGAGCTTGGTGTTGAATTAGATTCATTATCAGATGTAATCTCTTTTGGGCTAGCTCCATCTTTCCTATTGTATTCAATTTATTTTCATCAACTAAATTCCATTGGAATACTTATAAGTGCTTTACCAGTTATTACAGGAGCATTCAGACTTGCGAGATTCAATGTTCAACTAGTTGGATTTGATAAAAAGTTTTTTACTGGACTTCCAATTCCTATGTGCGCTCTGACTTTCATTACATTTTATTTATCTTTTTTTGAAAGTGATAAAGAATTTTTTGAGAAAATTTTACCAGGTATGGTGATTATTTTGTCTTTTTTAATGATAAGTAAAGTTAAATATGATACTCTTCCCAAAATTAAAATCTCGGAGATAAAATCAAACCCATTAAAGTATGTGTTGATTTTATTTTTTATTGTTATGGTCATAGTTCTAAAAATAAAAGGACTTTTCTTTGCGTTTGTTTTGGTAATCTTGTTTGGTATTTTTAGACACATATTTAATAAAATACAAAGTAAATTTTTGCTAAAAAATGTTTAGAGCTCAAGTAATAATTAAAAGAAAACCATCAATACTGGATCCACAAGGAAAAGCAGTAGAAAAAGGTGCTCAACACCTTGGTCTGACCAATATAAAAAACACAAGAATTGGTAAATACATTGAATTTGATGTTATTTCAAATAATAGAGAAGAAGCTGAGAAAGAAGTTAATGAATACTGTAGTAAATTGCTTTCTAATCCAATTATGGAAGATTATCAATTCAACTTAATTGATTTAAACAGTTACGACAACAAATGAAACCTAAATTTGGTATCGTTGTTTTTCCGGGATCAAACTGCGATCACGATGCTTATTATGTTATAAAAAAGATTATGAATTGTGAAGCAGAATTTCTTTGGCACAAAAATTCAGATTTGAAAAATTGTGATGTTATAATTTTACCTGGTGGTTTTTCTTATGGTGATTATTTGAGAACCGGAGCCATTGCAAGATTTTCCCCAATTATGGAATCCGTCATAAAATTTGCAGAAGATGGTGGAATTGTAATTGGCATCTGCAATGGATTTCAAATTTTACTTGAAGCTGGTTTATTACCTGGGGTTATGCTTCAAAATATATCTCTTAAATTTATTTGTAAAGATGTTTATTTAAGTGTAGAAAATTGTAATACAATTTTTACAAATGGTATTCCATCTGAAAAAAAATCATTAAAAATACCAATTGCTCACGGTGAAGGTAATTATTTTGCAACTGAAGAAATATTAAAAGAATTGATCAATAATAATCAAATCGTGTTCAAATACTGTGGACCTGATGGAGATTTATCTGAAGATTTTAATCCAAATGGTTCAATGATGAATATTGCAGGTATTATAAACAAACGCGGCAATGTATTAGGTATGATGCCACATCCTGAACGTGCGTGCGATCCGATTCTTAGAAAAACAGATGGGCAATTTATTTTTAGATCTGTAATCAGTAATTTAATTAAAAATAACTAAAAGGTGATAAAATGTTTGGAAATTTAGGAGCAGGAGAAATTATTTTAATAATCCTCGTAATTCTTCTTTTATTCGGAGCAAAAAAAATTCCTGAGCTTGCTCAAGGTTTGGGCAAAGGTATGAAAGAATTTAAGAAAGCTGTCAGAGATGTTGAAGATGAAATCAAAAAAACTGATGATGATTTAAAAAAGAGTGACAACAAATAATTTAAACAGTCTAATACTGAATGAAGTATTCAACAATTAAAGAGAAAATCGATTTAATAAAGTCAAAAAAAATTAGCCTTGTTGAAAATGTAAAGTTTTTTTTAGCTCGAATTGAAGAGAAGAAAAAATTAAATGCCTTTAATTTCGTCTTTGAACAGGATGCTATTTCCAGAGCAATAGAAATAGAAAAGAAAATTATAAGTGGAAAACACGGCAGATTAGCTGGCGCTGTTGTTGCAATCAAAGATGTTTTGGCATTAAAAAATTATCCTTTGACTTGCTCATCAAAAATTCTTAGAAATTTTTATTCCATATACACTGCTACTGCTGTTCAAAAATTAATCGATGAAGATGCTATAATAATTGGTAAAACAAACTGCGATGAATTCGCTATGGGTTCTTCCAATGAGAACTCTTACTTTGGAATTGTATTGAATCCTTATGATGAGTCCAGAGTCCCTGGAGGTTCAAGTGGAGGTTCTGCTGTAGCTGTAGCCGCAGATTTATGTGACTTTTCAATTGGGACAGACACCGGAGGTTCAATTAGACAACCAGCAGCTTTTTGTGGATTATTTGGATTAAAACCAACTTATGGCAGAGTTTCTAGATATGGTTTAACCGCATTTGCATCTTCTTTTGATACAATCGGACCTTTTGCAAAAAACATTGACGATATTGCCCTTGTATTGAATGTTATTTCAGGTAAAGATTCAAAAGATTCAACATCAGTTAATTATCCAGTTCCAGACTACATAGAAGCTCTTAATGAAAAAAAGAAATTTAGAATTGGATTACCTAAAGAATATTTTACAGAAGGGCTTGATAATGAAATTAAAATTGCAATTGATAATCAAATAGAAAAACTTAGTCTAGAGGGTCATCAAATAGAAGAAGTTTCTTTACCAATGACTGAATACACAATAGCAACTTACTATATTTTAACAACTGCTGAAGCTTCATCAAACCTTGCGAGATACGATGGTGCTCGATATGGTTATCGCTCCGAAAATTCAACTAATTTGGAAGATATGTATCTTAATTCTCGGTCAGAGGGTTTTGGCTCGGAAGTCAAAAGAAGAATAATGCTTGGAACTTACGTCTTATCCTCCGGTTATTATGATGCTTATTACAGAAAAGCGCAAAAAGTTCGTCGTTTAATTAAAGAAGATTTCGATAAAGTTTTCAATAAGGTTGATTTGTTGATTACTCCAACGACTCCAACAGTTGCATTCAAAATTGGTGAAAAATACGAAAATCCATTGGAAATGTATTTGAGTGATATTTATACAACCTCAGCAAATTTGGCAGGTATCCCTGCAATAAATATTCCTATTGCAAAAAATAAAGATGGATTACCAATTGGAATGCAGGTTATTGCTCAACAATTCTCCGAAGAAAAACTAATTTCTTTTTCAACAAACTTTAAATATTAAAATATTGAATAATAATTTCTCAATTAGAATTTGGCAAAGAAAAGATTTTGAAGAAATCAGAAAATTACTCGCCATAACCTGGCACGAAACATATCATTTCATCCCTGAGAAAGACTTGATGAATTATCTAAATAACTTTTATAGTATAGAAAAATTAGAAAGTATATATCAAGATTTTAGATTTTTTTGTTTCTCAGTAGAAAACGATGGTAGTATTATCGGATGGATGAAATTATTTGATAATCAAATTGAGAAAAAAATTTTTATTAATTCATTATATATTCATCCCAAGTATCAGAGACTTGGTATTGGGAAAAAACTAATGGATTTAGCAGAGGCAAAAGCCAAAGAGAAAAGCTACAATGAATTATGGATTGGAGTTATGGAACAGAATGAGAGAACATTAAATTGGTATAAAAAACTTGGATTTAATTTTATAAAAGAAGAGCCCTTCAAAATGGGTGATACGGTTGTTAATCACTTTATTGGAATCAAATTAATAAATAATTATTAAGATCCTCAACAAAATTCCGCTGGAATTATTTTGAATAGAAACAATATAAAACACAGTAAAAATCTTAAGGAATTTTTCTTGATTTTTTAAAGATGAATATAAAAAATTTTATTACTTCTTAATCTGATTTATTAAATTCTTTGCTGCCTCCTGTTCTGCTTCCTTTTTATTCTTACCAGTTCCTACTCCGATTAAGTTTTCTCCCAATTTTACTTGTATGGTAAAAGTTCTGTCGTGTTGAGGTCCTTCTTCATTAATAATTTTATAAACTGGCAATTCTAATTTTTCAGATTGAGCATATTCTAATAACTGACTTTTATAATTTTGATCAATTAAATGCTCACCTGAATTAATAAATGGTAATATTAAAACATTGTGTAAAAATTTTTTGCACGTGTCCAATCCAAGATCTAGATAAATTGCTCCAATGATAGCCTCAAATGCATCTGATAAAATTGTCTTAATTCCTCTATCCGATTTTTCATTTAAATTTCTATTTAGGAATAAAAACTCATTTAGGTTTAATTTCTCTGCACACTGAGAAAGAGTTTGTCTATTAACTAATTTTGATCTGACTTTTGTAAGAAATCCTTCATCCTCATCTGGGAATTTATGAAAAAGATAATCAGCTACAACTAAATTCAGAACTGCGTCTCCTAAAAATTCTAATCTCTCATTTGAATAATCATATATATCAGTTTTTTCTAAATATGAGCGATGAATGAGAGCTTGAATGTAATGAGATTTATCTATGAAAGGGAAACCAAGCCTTTTTTCTAATTCTGTAATTTGTTCGTTAGTTAGGTGATATTTACTGATATTTTTTTGATTTGATTTCCCCCACCCTAAAAACTTCTTGATGCGGGAAAATAGTTCTCGCAATATTATTCCTCAAACTTTTTGAATAATAAAGATGCATTATGTCCACCAAAACCAAAAGTGTTGCTGATAGCAGCATTTATTCTTTTGTAAGTTGGTTTTAATGGTGAATAATTCAAATCACATTCGGGATCTGGATTTGTAAGATTAATAGTTGGTGGGACAGTATCGTGTTGAATAGCAAGAATTGTAGCAATTGCTTCAATTCCTCCTGCAGCACCTAAAAGATGACCAGTCATTGACTTAGTAGAATTCACCACAATTTTATAAGCGTGATCACCAAAGAGAGTTTTAATTGCCATTGTCTCTGTTACATCATTATATGGTGTCGAAGTCCCGTGAGCATTAATATGATCAATATCGAATATAGATAGTCCTGCATCTTCAATAGCCATTTTCATAGATCTGACTGCACCCTCACCTCCAGGGGCTGGAGCTGTTATGTGATAAGCATCTGCGGTTAAGCCAATACCTGCGATTTCAGCTATTATATTAGCACCACGTTTAATTGCGTGACCAAGTTCTTCTATTAACAAAATACCAGCGCCTTCCCCCATCACAAAACCATTTCTATCTTTATCGAAAGGTCGAGATGCTTCTTTGTATCTATCATTCCAGGTTGAGAGAGCTTTCATTGCATTAAAACCACCTATTGACATTTCGGAAATAGCTGCTTCACTTCCACCACACAGCATAACATCTGCTAAACCCTTTTGAATAATCATAAATGCATCAGCAATCGCGTGCGATGCTGTGGCACAAGCTGATGTAGTAGCATAATTAGGACCTTTCAAACCATACTTAATAGATATCTGACCTGCAGCTAAATCAGCTATCATCATTGGAATAAAGAACGGACTGATAACACTTGGATTTTTTGCAGAGAAATACTTGAAATGCTCATTTTGTAGAGCTTCCATACCACCAATTCCGCTACCAAAGATGACACCAAACTTGTCTTTATCAACTTTCTCTAAATCCAATCCTGCTGTATCAATAGCTTCCTGAGCTGATACTAGTGCATATTGAGTAAAAGGATCTATTCTCTTTAAAGTTTTTTTATCAAAATAATTTAGTGGGTCAAAATTCTTGACTTCAGCCGCAAACTTGGTTTCAAAATTAGTTGTATCAAATTTGGTAATAAGATCAACTCCGTTTTCTCCCGAGACTAATCCTTGCCAAAAATTTTTTACTCCAATCCCAATTGGAGTAACTGCACCATAACCAGTTACAACTACTCTTCTTTTATGCATAGTCAAGAAGTTTAAAGGAGGAAAGACTATCCCTAAAGTTTGATTAACTTAAGGGATAGTCAAATAATGAAATTAAGAAATTTTGTTTTTCAAATAATTAATTGCATCACCAACAGTGCTGATTTTCTCAGCGTCTTCATCAGGAATCTGGATATTGAAAGCTGATTCAAATCCCATAACTAATTCTACTATATCCAGAGAATCGGCACCAAGATCATTTGTAAATGATGCTTCTGGGGTAATTTGAGATTCTTCAACACCCAATTTGTCAATGATGATCTCCTTTACCTTTGCTTCTATATCCATTTTTTACTCCTATATTTTTAGTGATTTATGTTTTTGTTATTTATTAAATGTAAATTTAATAAAAATGATTTCTATTTGAAAAAAGTTACATAGTCAAACCACCATCAACTGCGATCACCTGTCCAGTTATATAATCAGCATCTTTGCTGCATAGGAACGCTACAACTTTAGCTACATCTTCAGGAACACCCATCCTTTGCATTGGAACGTTCTGAAGAAGTCTCTTCCTTTGTTCTTCGGTTAGCTTTTTAGTCATATCAGTTTCAATAAAACCAGGAGCAACTGCATTAACTGTTATACCACGCGAAGCGACCTCCCGAGCAACGGCTTTAGTGAAACCTATAACTCCAGCTTTTGAAGCCACATAATTTGCTTGGCCCGGATTTCCAATCAAACCAACAACAGATGCAATATTTACTATACGCCCGTATCTTTGATTGATCATATATTTCAAAACAGCTTTTGTATAATTGAAAACTGATTTCAGGTTTGCATTAATTACATCATCAAAATCTTTTTCAGACATTCTTATCAAAAGGTTGTCTCGAGTTATCCCGGCATTATTTATAAGTATATCAACTCCACCTAATTTTTCAATTGCTGCTTCCACTGTAGCTTGAGCATCCTGAAATGAAGAAGCATCTGCTTTGAAAGCGTAAATTTTTGTCGGCTCGGGAATCTCTGACATTAATTCTTCGGCACATTCATCACAAGAGTTATAAACAAATGCAACATCAGAGAATAAAACTCCACAACAACTTCTTGATGCTAATTCTTTAACAATAGCTCTTCCAATACCTCTTGTTCCACCTGTTACAATTGCACGTTTATTTCTGATTTCCATTTATACTACTCCATTATTAACTAAAATTTCATCTTTGATTTTTAATAGTTCATTAAATCCATCTTCACCAAAAAAATAAAGCAATTCTTCTTTGCAATGCTCGAAAATAGTTCGATTATTAATGTTATTTTTATTGCAAGTGCTTAGCCTATCAATGTGTTCATCATCTATTGTCAAAGTATTTTCATAAATCGTTAATGGAAACAATATACAATAAATGGGTTTGAAAGACCATTTATGAAGCCCTTTTTGAATTGCTAACCTCTGTAAAACACAAAGTCCATTTTTGTCCAAAAAAGTACATTTATCATTAATTATTTCAGTACCGACTGCAATACCTGAATCAAAATCCTCATCTTTCTGAGGTTCTTCGAACCACTCTTTTATATTCTTTGATTGAGATTCATCCATCAAATTTATTATTTCTTCTTTTAGAGAAATTATCCTGTTATATTCTTTGAAGTCAGTATAAACACCATAATTGCAACATTCACCTTTACAATCACAACTAAATTTAAAAGTGAAAATTTTTGGATCTATTTTTATCCCTTTAACCGATTTTAATTCCATAGAATTATAGATAATTGTAAACGTCTGAGTAAGTATCTATTCCAAAACATTTTACTTTAGGATTTATTCTTTTAACCAACCCTTGAAGAACTTTTCCGGGACCAATTTCATAAAACTCTTCAATTCCGTCGTTAATCATATTAACAATTATCTCTTGCCAACGGACTGGCGCATTTAATTGTTGAAGAAGTAAATTTTTAATTTCATCTTTATTGTTAAATGGTTTTGCAGTAACATTAGAATAAACTGGAATACGGGGCTCATAAAAATTTGTTTGCTCAAGTGCAACGGATAGTTTTTCTACTGCGGGTTCCATTAAAGGTGAGTGAAAAGCCCCGCTTACAACTAACTCTTTAACAAGTTTAGCTCCTTTGGATTTGCAAATTTCCATTGCTTTGTAAACTCCATCAACAGAGCCAGAGATTACAATTTGTCCTGGTGAATTATAGTTTGCACATTGAACTATTCCTACTTCTGAGGCTTGTTTACAAACATCATCTACTACTTCTTGTTCTAAACCAATTATAGCTGCCATTGTGCCTCTCATTACTTTTCCTGCATATTGCATAGCCAGACCTCTTTGTCTAACTAATTTTATAGCCTCATAAAACTGAATTGCACCTGCGGCAACCAATGCTGAATATTCACCCAATGAATGACCAGCGACTGCATCTGGTCTTAATGTTCTAATAAGACTTGAAAGAACTACACTGTGTAGAAAAATAGCTGGTTGTGTGAATTCGGTTTGTTTTAATTCTTCCTCTGGTCCATTAAACATAATGTATGATAAATTAACACCTATAGCATTATCAGCGGTTTTGATCATTTCTTTGGCTTCAACAGAATTTTCATAGAGGTCTTTAGCCATCCCAACATATTGAGATCCTTGACCTGGGAATATGAAAGCTTTCTTTGACATAGTCAAACTCCTAATCTATTGCCCAAACTAAATGAGAGGCTCCCCAAGTATAGCCTGCACCAAAAGCAGCCAAAATAAGATTATCACCCTTTTTTAATTTACCTGCTCGATAGTATTCAGTAATGCAGGAAGGAATAGTTGCAGCAGTGGTATTACCATATTTATCAATGTTAATCATAACCTTGTCTTTAGAAACTCCCATTCTTTCAGCAGTTGCATCAATTATTCTCAAATTAGCTTGATGAGGAACGAGGTAAGCAACGTCTTCTGATTTCAAACCACTGAGTTCCATTAATTCAACAGAGACATCAGCCATACCTTTAACAGCCACTTTGAAAACTGCTTTTCCATCCTGATATATATAATGCCATCGTTTATCGACTGTTTCGTGTGAAGCTGGATTCAAACTTCCACCACCAAGCATATTTAAATAATCTTTACCCGAACCATCAATTCTTAGAATAGATTTTTTCAAACCCAAATTTGGATCTTCAGTTGGTTCAAGTAAAAATGCGGAAGCTCCATCTCCAAATAATATACAAGTGTTTCTATCTGTATAATCAACGATAGAGCTCATTTTATCAGCACCTATTACAAGGACTTTTTTATAACGTCCTGATTCAACAAGAGTTGCTCCAGTTTGAAGTGCAAATAAAAATCCAGAGCAAGCTGCAGATAAATCAAATCCCCAGACATTAGGCAAACCAAGTTTTAATTGAACCAGTGCTGCAGTTGAGGGGAAAAACATATCTGGTGTAACGGTTGCAATTATTAGAGCATCTATCTCATCTTTGTTGATATTGTGAGCTTTTATTAAATCTTCAGCTGCAAGAGTAGCGAGATCGCTGGTTGCTCCATTTTCTAAAATTCTTCTTTCTTTTATACCGGTTCGTGTTACAATCCATTCATCTGATGTTTCGACTATTTGCTCAAAATATTTGTTGTCTAAAATTTTTTCTGGGAAATACATTCCTACTGCAGTTACAATTGCATTAAATTTCTTTTCTGCCATTATGAAACGTTCCTCTTTTTAAAATCAGAAATTGAATTTTTAATTTTATCAACTAATTGGTTATCATACATTTTTTTTGCTTTTAAGATCATATTAGTTATGGCTTTTGGAGTGCTTGAACCGTGCCCGATAATTGAAATACCATCTATTCCAAGAAGTGGCACTCCTCCGTATTCCTGATAATCCAAACTTTTGAGAGCTTTTCTAAGTGTTCCTTTTATTAACATTATTTTTATTGCATCAAAGATATTCTTCTTTGCAGTTTGCTGAAGAAGATGTTTTAATAATTTTGGTACTGATTCACCAAATTTTAATATGATATTTCCAACAAAGCCATCACATACAACGACATCAACCTCTTTTGTTAGTAGGTCTCTTCCTTCAACATTTCCAATAAAGTTCAAATTAGATTTTTTTAATAAATCATAAGCTTCGTTAGCAACTTCATTGCCTTTACCTTCTTCTTCTCCCATACTCAATAATCCAACTTTTGGATTTTGAATACCATCGATCTCTTTAGCATAAATTGAGCCCATAATAGCATATTCAAGAAGATGAATTGCTTTTGCATCCTTACCTGCACCAACATCATACAAAGAACATATTCCAAAAATATTAGGAAGTTGAGCTCCAATTGTTGGTCTTCCGACTCCATCAATCCTGCCCGTTATTAGTGTTGAAGCTGCCATCATCGCACCAGTATTTCCAGCACTTACAAAGGCATCTGCTATTTTCTTTTTTACCAATCTTGCCCCAACAACAATCGATGAATCTGGTTTAGATTTGAGTGCAGTAGTTGGTGATTCTCCCATTTCAATGACTTCTGAGGTATGAACTATATTATTTTCATCAAAGGACAAGTTATTTTTCTTAAGAACGGATAGGATTGAGTTCTTATTTCCTACTAATATAAGGTTTGCATTAGTTAATTTAGACAAAGCATCAATAGTTCCTAAAACTACATTATCAGGGGCGAAGTCGCCCCCCATTGCGTCAATTGCAATCGTACATTTTTTCTTTGACTCAGAAGTCATCTCAAAAAAGACTAATTAACTTTTAGGAACGAAAACAGACCTTTTGTCGTAGTAACCGCAAGAAGGGCAAGCTCTGTGGGACAATTTCATTTCACCACAGTTTGAACATTTGCTTAATGTTGGGACTGAAGCTTTGTAATGAGTTCGTCTTTTATCCCTACGACTTTTCGACATTTTTCGTTTCGGATTTGGCATTTCATCTATTCCTTTTGTTATTTCTTAATTTATCTTTTATATCTAATAAAGGTAACCAAACTGGATTTATATCTTCTTTTTGACATTTACATTCTTCAAAGTTCAAATCAACACCGCATCTTGGACATAATCCTTTGCAATCTTCTTTGCAAAGTTTTTTCATTGGAATTGAAAGAATTGCAAATTCTCTGACATCGTTATCTAATTTTATTTTATCAGTCTCTCGCGTAATAAAAGTTATGTTTATATCCTCACCTTCATAATTTCCGCTTTTTACCATATAAATCATCTGATAAGTGCTAATAATTTTATCTTCATATTTACGTGTACATCTATCGCATTCAAATTCTACTTTTAATTCAGAACTAACATCAGCAATAATCTGATCAGTTAGTTTATTTAACTTTACTTTAGTTGAAAATTCTCCGAAAAAAGGATCTTCAAGCTCAATATTTTCAACTTTTTCCAAAAAGTTAAATAAATGCTCCCCCAGTTCTAAATTAGATATTTTAATAACCATAAAAAGTTATATTAAAAATTGGCTTCAAATATATGATTACAGAAGCTGATAATCAAAAGTTAATTTGTCAATAATTTTATCAATTCCAAATGTAAATTTCTATAAAAATTATTATCCTCTAAATCATTTTAGATTTAGTTAAATTTGCCACAAAATTAAAAATTTATTTGAAAATTAATCGAAAAGTCTTATGCAAGAAGAAAAATTATCACTAGAGGACATTCTCAGTAATGCTATCCTACCAGAAAAGGATGATAAAATAAACAAAGTGGCTATTATCGGCGCTGGAATTATGGGACAAGGTATTGCACAGACAGTTGCTGCTGCTGGATATGATGTAGTGATCATAGAAAAAAATCAAGAAAGATTGGAACAAGCTAAAAACCAACTCAGCGACAATATTGATAAAGAAATTAAACGCTGGGCAATGACTAATTCAGAAAAAAAAGCAATATTCAGCAGAATAAACTGGGAAATAGATATAAGTAAAGTAAACGATTGTGACTTAATGATTGAAGCCGTTGATGAAGACTTTGACCTCAAGGTTAAAATTTTCAAGGATATGGATGCAATTGCAAAAAAAGAGGCTATTTTTGTATCAAACACTTCAACCTTAAGCTTGACCAAAATTTCTGAATTTACAAAAAGACCTGATAAAGTTATCGGCATTCATTTCTTAAATCCTGTGCCCAAAGTAACAGTAGTTGAAATTGTTAAATGTTTACACACTTCAAATGAAACTGTCACTAAAGTAAAAGAATTTGCACAAAAGATTGGTAAAACCCCGGTTGAAGTTTATGAATATCCTGGATTTGTAACAACAAGAGCAATAGTCCCTTTACTTAATGAAGCAATGTATATTCTTCTTGAAGGGGTTGCAACAGCAAAAGATATTGATACCGCGATGAGACTTGGATATAATTTCCAATATGGACCTTTGGAAATGGCAGATATGATGGGTCTTGATGAAGTACTTGCTTGGATGGAAACTCTTTGGAAAACACTCGGGGAACCACGATATAGAGCTTGTCCAATTCTCAGAAAATTAGTACGTGAAAAAAAATTAGGTAGAAAAACTGGAGAAGGTTTTTATAAATACGATGAATATGGAAATAAAATTCAATAATTTTTTTAAGGTAATTAAATGAAAGTTTTAGTATTAAACTGTGGTAGCTCATCAATAAAATATCAGTTTATAGACACAGACAAAAAATTCGCTCTTGCTAAAGGAATGGTTGATAGAATTGGAATGTCTGGTGCTGTTCTTTCACAATCACGTTATGATGGAAACAAAATAAAAATTAGTGGTGAAATCCTTGACCATCAAATCGCTATTGAATATGTTCTTGCAGTCTTATTAAGTAAAAATCACGGTGTTATTGATGATAAAAAAGATATTGAAGCAGTTGGGCATCGGGTTGTTCACGGAGGCGAAAGTTTTACAGGTTCTGTTTTGATTACTGATGAAGTTATAAGCGTACTTCAAGAAAACATTGAATTGGCTCCATTACACAATCCACCAAACATTAAAGGTATTCATGCAGTTACAAGAATTCTTCCCGGAACTCCTCAAGTTGGAGTTTTTGATACAGCATTTCATTCGCAAATGCCACCAAGTTCTTACTTATATGGAATTCCTTATGAACTTTATAAAAAGTATAAAATAAGACGATATGGATTTCACGGAACCTCTCATCTTTATGTTTCAAGAAGAGCTGCTGAACTGATGAACAGAAAAATTGAGGAATTAAAAATCATCACTGCTCATCTTGGTAATGGATGTAGTATGGCTGCAGTTAAAAATGGAACTTCTATTGATACAACAATGGGATTTACTCCGCTTGAAGGTTTATTGATGGGAACAAGATGCGGAGATTTAGATCCACAAGTAATTTTGTATGTTATGGGCAAAGAAGGACTATCATTAAATGAAGCAGCAACAATGTTAAATAAGCATAGCGGACTTATCGGAATTAGCGGCGAAAGCAGTGATATGCGTGAAATCTTAGCTGCAGTTAAAGATCAACATACTCGTTCAAGATATGCTTTTGAAATTTTCTGTCAGAGAATTAAAAAATATATTGGAGCTTATGCAGCTGAAATGGGTGGTTTGGATGCACTTGTTTTTACTGGTGGAATCGGTGAAAACGCTGTGGAAGTTAGAGAGGAAGTTTGTAAAAATCTTGAATTCTTAGGAATTAAACTCGATGAACTTCGAAATACAAATAACGAAGAGTTAATTTCTTCCGATTCATCGAATGTTAAAGTTTTTCGAATTCCTACAAATGAAGAATTAGTTATTGCTCTTGATACTGCAGAAATCGTATCAAAAATGAATAAATAAATATGGACTTGGGATTAAAAGGAAAAAACGTAATTGTAACTGCAGCTAGCACTGGCATTGGAAAAGCTGTTGCCGATACCTTCGCCTCCGAAGGAGCGAACGTCGCAATCTGCTCTAGATCAAGGAAAAAATTAATCGATGCCGCAAGCGATATAAAAAATAAGTTCGGCGTTGAACCTTTCTGGGGAGTATGTGACTTAAATTCAAAAAGAGATATTGAAACATTTTATAATGCAGTTGTTTCAAATCTTGGTAAAGTAGATATTTTAGTTAACAATTGCGGGGGACCTGTCCCAGGCTATTTCCTTGAACTACCTGAAGAAGCTTGGGATGATGCTTACAAACAAGTTCTTCTAAGTGTTACCAGATTTATCCATTTAGTTCTTCCCGATATGATTAATAATCAATGGGGAAGAATTATAAATATTACCTCTATTGCCGTAAAGCAACCTGTTCACAATCTTATACTTTCAAACTCATTCAGAGCCGCAGTTACAGGTTTATCTAAAACTTTAAGCACTGAATTTGCAAATAAGAACATTACAATAAATAACGTTGCACCAGGATACACTCTCACTCACAGACTATACGAATTAGCTGTTAATCGAGCAAAGACATCTGGAAAATCTCACGAGGAAATTTTAACAGAAATGGCAAAAGATGTTCCAATGAATCGTTTAGGCAGTCCGGAAGAAATTGCATCTGTAGTGGTCTTTCTTGCTTCCAAACAAGCTTCTTACATAACAGGAACTACAATTCAGGTTGATGGTGGTTCAATAAAATCTATTTTCTAAATAATATTTTCCTCATAAATAGAGGACATTACAATGATAAAAAAAATCGAATTAAGCATTCCTCCTGAGGAGTTATACAATCATAATTATATCCTTCATAAAGCTGCATCATTACTTAATACAAAAGCAGAGAGAATTTCTGCTTTAATTCCAACACGAAGGTCAATTGATGCAAGAAGCAGAAATGTCGTTTATAAAATTAGTTTTAATGCTTATTTAGATGAAAAGCCAAAAGAAGAAAATATTTTTATTGAATACAAACCTGTTTCAGACAATAAAAAAGTCTTGATAATCGGTTTAGGTCCGGCTGGAATGTTTGCAGCACTAAGGCTGATTGAACTTGGAATTAAACCAATTATTATTGAACGTGGGAAAGATGTTCGAAGCAGACGCAGAGATATTCGGGCTATTCATCAGGAACATTTTGTTAATTCAGAATCTAATTATTGTTTTGGCGAAGGTGGAGCTGGAACATTTAGTGATGGTAAACTCTATACTCGTTCAACAAAAAGAGGTGATGTAAAAAAAATCCTTTCAGTGCTTGTTCAACACGGTGCAAGCAGAGATATTCTAATTGACTCTCATCCACATATCGGTTCAAATAAATTACCAAAGATTGTTCAACAAATACGTCAAACAATTATTAACTGTGGTGGCGAAATTCATTTCAATTCAAAATTAACTGATTTTATTCTGAAGAAAAACAAAATGATTGGAGTTGTTGTAAATGATAATGAGGATTATTTGGCTGATGCAGTAATTTTAGCAACAGGACATTCAGCAAGAGATATTTATTATTTACTTCATAAAAAAAATATTTTAATCGAACCGAAACCATTTGCACTGGGAGTTAGAATTGAACATCCACAAAAACTGATTGATGAAATTCAATATCATACAAAAAATAAACAGGAGAATTTGCCCGCTGCGAGTTATTCGATTGCTTGTAATGTAAATGGTCGTGGAGTTTATTCATTTTGTATGTGTCCCGGTGGAATTATAGTGCCTGCTTCAACATCAAATGATGAAATTGTTGTAAATGGTATGTCTGTTTCACGAAGAGATTCACCTTTTGCTAATTCAGGATTAGTTGTTGAAATAAATGAGAAAGATTTTACTTCTTATCAAAAGTATTATCCATTCAATGCTATTCAACTTCAGAGAGAAATTGAACAGAACGCATACCTGATGGCTAATTGTACGCAATCTGCTCCAGCTCAAAGAGTTACTGATTTTGTAAATAATAAAATTTCATCCTCACTACCAAAGTCTTCATACATAAGCGGTTTGACTTCTTCTGATTTAAATTTATTGTTTCCGAAATTTATAACAGAAAGATTGAAAAAGTCGTTATTCGTTTTTAATAATAAAATGAAAGGATATTATTCTGAAGAAGCAATTTTAGTAGCTCCTGAATCGAGAACAAGTTCTTCGATAAGAATTCCAAGGGACAAATTAACTTTTATGCACACTCAGATAGATGCATTTTTCCCGTGTGGAGAAGGTGCAGGTTATGCTGGTGGAATTGTCTCTGCTGCAATTGATGGTGAGAATGTTGCAAATGCAGTTAAAAATTATTTGAGGTTGTAGTTAATAAAAATTATTAAACATAAAGCTGACTAAATTAAATATGTAATGACTTGCCGTGGCACGTTGTATTTTTCGGCAATCTGGCTGATAGGAACATTGTTTTCAAGAAGTTTTCTAAGAATAAGAACCTTTTGTTCTGGTGAATATGTTTTCTTTCTTTTTTGATTTCAGACATAAGAATTTCCTTTCTTTTTTACATTAAACAGATTTAGGCAATTCCATTTCCTTCTGAAACATTACAATTTACCTTTGGCACTCAACAATCAGATGATATAACGTTGATGGTGATTAAAGTTTTCTGATTTACTTATTTGATAAATTTCTTCGTGCCTTTGTGTCTTCGTGGCAAGAAAAATATAGAACACGGATTTAACTTAGATAATGTTTAATGTTAAGTGTTAAATGTTCAATGTGTATAGAAAAATAATTCTTCATTATACATTCTAAATTCTTAATTGTTAGTTGAATAGAACACGGATTTGACGGATACTACGGATAATTTTTAATGTTAAGTGTTGATTGTTCAATGTTTATAAAAAAATAATTATACAGTCTCGAAAAAAATGCTTTTTCTGGCTTATAGAGACATATCTAAAAAATGGAATGTTATGCCGGTACAAAATTGGACTGTTGCTTTATCTCATTTATCTATTATTTTTGAACAGAGACTTGTTGATTTTCTTTGACAGTAAAATCGATTTACACAAATTATTTTACAGTCTCGCCAAATATGAAGATTATCTTACTTAGTTCTTTTCTTTAATACTTTCCAAGGACTAAGTCCATTTGAGCTAAATGGATTCTTAACATAATGTTCATTCTCCCAGATACCGTTCCAGAAACCCATCATTGGTAAATACAATCTTAAATCCTGTTGTTTCAATATACCTGCAACTATTCTTATCGGTTCAAAGTTATCAATTGATACAACTTCATCTATTCCGTGCCAACCCAATACTGTTGAATTGTATGCAATACGATTAGAATTTCTTATTGTTTCAATTTCTTCAAATTCTATCTTACGGGCAACTTCTAGACTATCTGTTTTTATTTCAAGTCCCCTATGATCATATACAGTAATTTTATTTACTGAGAGCCGGTATTTTTCTCTGCCAAGCCAGATGACTTTGAATTCTATATTATTCGTTGATGCACCGCTCCACTTTACTCCTTCTGTGTTGTCCCTGTATTTTGCTGTCGTAAATTCTTTGGGAACATTAGCCAGTGTGTATTGCAATGGAAACTTTATGAATGTGTTCAAATCGCTGAATGAACCTCTCGTAAGTAATGTTTCTTTTATAATAAATACACTATCTATCACCCAGTTGTTATTTCTGTAAACTATCTTACTTGCTGTAACCTGTAAACTGCAAATCGGCTCTGTCATTGAATAAACAGTTGAATCTGTATGTGGATATTCATCGTTCTTCTCTAACATTAGTTCAAAGTCTGCTATATATTTAACAGTTCGGTAATCATTGGGAAATATCTTAACAACATAATCATTCTCCTGAGTGTAATAAGGTCCATAGATTATTTTGCTTGTCTGTGCAAATGGAACT
>JANWVQ010000071.1 GCA_025056745.1 Ignavibacterium sp. | reverse complement strand
ACACATTGTATATTGTTGCTACTCAACCTTATCCCAAAACAGCGCCCAACACAGTTTCTGTAACATATTTATATCCGAATTTCGATACAACTCAGGTAATTAAATATGGTTTTGGAATCCAGGGTGCTGGTTACGGCTCTTACAATCACTGTGCTGCTATAAGCAAAGATTCGATTTTATTTTTAGGAATATCCTTTGGAACAACTTTCAGATGTTATAACTTTAGTTATGGCTGGTCTGGTGGTCCTGCTTACGGCTCATACGTTCCCCCACCACAATATGTTATGGAGCCAGGTGGACCAGATCAAGGTGGTAGAAGTTTTATACGTGATGTTGCATTAATTCCAAATGCTAATTATACAAATCCAAATACTCCATTCTATACTTCAAGAAATTCAATCTCTTCAACTCAACTCACTGGAGGAATTGCAAAGTGGATAAATGGTAGTCAATATAATCCTCAAACTTATCAACCATATAGACTTGAAGACTTTGATTACTTTTTAAGATTTATTGATACCTACCCTTGTGGTATTACAGTCGATAGGGACAGTTTACTATGGGTTGCAGGGATTGATACAACCAGAC
Organism: Ignavibacterium sp.; assembly: GCA_025056745.1. Lineage (GTDB taxonomy): Bacteria > Bacteroidota > Ignavibacteria > Ignavibacteriales > Ignavibacteriaceae > Ignavibacterium. Next base: position 11,265 of record JANWVQ010000071.1, on the reverse strand, counting down.
GATGGGTTAAAGCATTTCAAGTCGATGGAATTAATGCAATAGAAGTTTATGATCTTCCAAGTAAATTCAGTCAGGATATTCCTGATCCAAATGGTGCACCGATGACTTCTCCAAGTGATGTCGCAATCTCTGCTGATGGAAGAACAGCTTATGTTATTGATATGTGGTCAAGAGCTGCATTCAAATTTGAAAAAATTGTCGTATCTGCAGATGATAATCAATTAAAAGATTTTGACTATTCACTCGAACAGAATTATCCAAACCCATTCAATCCAAATACAATGATTAGATTTACTTTGCCTTCTGCTTCGAATGTTAAATTAATAGTTTCAGATGTTTTGGGAAATGAAGTTGAAAAAATAGTTGATGAATATTTACCCGCAGGGAAACATACAAAGATTTTTGACGGTAGTAAACTTGCTAGTGGAATTTATATATACACATTAATTACTGATAATTTCAGAATGAGTAAGAAAATGATTCTGATGAAGTGATTTTTAGTCCCACCTTTTGTGGGACTTTTTTTATTCAAATTCATCAACGGATCTCTTATGGATAAAATTTATAAATTATCACTTGGTTTTATAATATCATTATTAATCAACCAAATTATTTTCTCTCAAGGTCAAACAGGAAAACTTGTCGGAACCGTTGTAGATGCGGCTACAAATGAACCATTAATAGGTGCAAATATTATTCTTGAAGGTACAAACATTGGAGCTGCTACTAATGTTCAAGGAAAGTTTATCATTCTAAACATACCACCCGGCAAGTATAATGTTGTTGCTAGTATGGTTGGATATACCAAAACAATTGAAAAAAATGTAGAGATATTCATAGACAGAACAACTCAAGTGAATTTCAAATTATCTGATGAATCAGTTCAACTTGAGCAGGTAGTTGTTGTTGCAAAAAAACCTCCAATAATAAAGGATAGAACTTCCAGTCAAACACACATTGATGATAAACAAATTCAGGCAGCGCCTATTGAAGGATTAAGAGGAGCTTTAGACTTAAATTCTGGATTTCAAAGAGATCAAAAAGGTAATTACTCTGTTCGTGGTTCTTCATCATACGAAGTGAATTTTCAAATAAATGGAGTCGAGCAAGTAAATTCTAATACAAGTGCTCCTGCAACTTTCGGAACTGAAAAAGCAGATAATTCCTGGAAATATGATGTAAATCCACTTGGCGTTCAACAACTTCAACTCATAACCGGTGGATTTTCTGCTGAATACGGAAATGCTCAAGCTGGCGTTGTTAAGGTAGTTCTAAAGGATGGAGCTCCAAGATTTACAGGCGAATTCAGAATGGAATACAGACCAGCTGGGCAATACCATTATGGACCTTATCTATATGATAAAAACAATTGGGAATGGCAAAAGTGGGGTAGCCTTGATAGATGGTTAGCTCAAAAAAATTCAATTGCTTCAGAATTAAAACTCGATGTTAAATATCAATGGTATAAAGACAACGATCCACAGAAATATAATGAACTAGTTGAAAGAGAGATAAGATGGGCTCACGCATTATGGGTAAAAAATCACGAACCTTCTGATGATAATGTCCTTGGAGTTTATGATTACAGAAAATATTCTTATCAACGATACTTGTTTGGATTTGGCGGACCGCTTGGTAAGGATCCAAATCTAATAAAATTTTATATATCTGGAGAATACAAGAAAAATCCAACTCGACTTCCAACCCCTGAAAAAGTGCAAGTGACCCAAAATTATATTTTAAATCTTACATATCAGCCTGTGTCTGAACATAAATTGAGATTGATGACAAGTTATCAAAGTTATTATGGTGGAATTTGGTCAGGATCCTCTGATATCCGTTGGTCTGGTTTAGCATTTACTCCACCCGGAGTTTCTACAAAATATTTAGTGACTATTGATCCAGTTAGGAACGAACAAACTATTGCTCAAACATTAAATTGGGTTTATACCATTAGTAATACTTCTTTTGCAGAATTAATTTTTTCTCATCAAAATGAAAAGTATGAATTGCCATACAAATACTTAGCAGGTTATGGATTGGAAGTCGACAGAGCAGATAGTTCAAAGGATCCAAGTGGAACAGTTTTAAGAGAAGGAAGCTGGTGGGAGAAAGATTATTTTAGAGCACCTTTTAGTTTCAGTACAAATTATTATCAGGATAGTAGAACAGAGAATTTTGGAATCAAGTTTGACTATACAAATCAGATAAGTGCAAATCATTTAATTAAGACTGGAATAAGTTTTAATTATTGGGATATGTTAAACAATGGAGTAAACTCAAGCTTTCAAGCTAATAGTTATGTAGCTAGAAACGGATTTGCTGATTATTATAGAGCATATCCCATCAGTTTAGGATTTTATATTCAAGATAGAATGGAATTTGAAGGAATGATTGCAAATGTTGGAGTACGAGCAGAGGCATATAATTTTCAAGCAAGAGTGCCTGTAGATCCATTCAATTATCTTTATCCAGGTACTGATGGACCTGGCGTGGTTGGAAATCCAAAGACAAAAGATTCTGAAACAAAATATGTTATTCTTCCAAGATTAGGCGTATCATTTCCAATCGGAGAAAGTACTGCATTCAGACTTCAATATGGTCATTTCGCTTCTATGCCGATTTTTAGTCAAGGATTATCTAACAAAACTTGGGTCGGTTGGCAAGGAATAGGTAATCCAAATTTAGATCCAAAGAAAACTATCCAATATGAGTTTGGACTTCAACAAACTATAGGTGAAAATCATCGCTTGGATCTCGTTCTTTACTATAATGATAGAGTAACTCAAATTGGCTCAAGAAATATTGCAGCTTATACCGGAAGTAGAAATCAGTTTGCTGGATTTACAAGTGATAACACTCCACTTTATTATTATTTTTCTTATGCTAATAATGCTTTTGGTTCAACTCTCGGGTTTGAAGCAACATTAGAAACTTTTGCCACTAAAAATTGGTCATACAGAATTAGTTACAGTCTTTCACAAACAACGAACGGAAATTATGGTCCTTCCATTATATATCCAGACAATACAAGAGGTTATTCAACAAGAAATTTCACAGGTGAATTTTTAGCACCTTGGGATCGCACTCATAATTTGAGAACGTTAGTTCAATATTTTTGGGATGAAAATGAAGGTCCTGAAATATTTGGAATTAAATTTTTATCAAACTCATCTTTAAGTATGACTTACACTGCACAATCCGGAACTCCTTTTACTTATATAACTGACTTTGGTTTAAGAGACGTTGTAAATAACAGAAGATATCCAATCGAATCAAGTGTTGATCTAAACTTTATTAAAAATATAAGTTATGCCGGATATAGATTAATACTTGGTGTAAGAGTTATGAATTTATTTAATAATAAGTGGTTAACTCCTATGTCAACTAATGATGATATAAATCTTTGGGTCGAAGAAGGTGTAACTATGATTGATCCAGGTAATAATCCAAATAGATTTAGTTACTTAGTTGCACCTTACAGAGCATTTAGCAACATTCCAAGACAAGTTTTCTTCACTATTGGATTTGGGTTTTAATTATGAATAAAGATAAAATTTTAATTTGTATTATAATCAAAATATTTTTTTTCAATTCTATTATTTACTCTCAAATAGAATCTTCTTCTTTAATTTTCAATCGAGGTAAGCTTTGGCAGACAGTTCAATTCGGAAAAGTTGGTCCTTCTTTTAGCAACTGGACTCAAAGAGGAATTGGATTAGATTGGCCTGGATTTGATGCAAGTTTGATTAGTGATAATATCGGTGGACAAGCTTCTCATTTAGTTTCAGGCGGATTAATTGTCGGTGCAAAATGGACTCGCGATAGTATCTTATCTGTTGAAGAATGGTCTATGTATGCTGGTTCAATTGCTGAAGGGGCGGGGTCAAAATATATCGTTACAAAACATAGAAAAATGTTCCCGAATAACTCTAATCATTGGTTACAAACAAATCCTAATGCCGGTGAAGAAGTAATTGAAACTGTGTGGGAATATAATGTCAACTACACAGATGAGTTTCAAATCAAAAGGATGCTACCTGTTCGTGTTACTAGGACTTCCCATCAATGGAGCGGGTCGAAACTTGATGAAAATTATATAATTCACGAATACGTAATTAAAAATATTTCTCCTGAAATTAGAACAAAAGTTCCTCCGACAAGATTTGTTGCTGATACACTTTATGATTTTTATGTAGTAGTAAACTATGGAATTCATTGCAACTCTCGCTCTTGGAATGTTTTGTTTCCATCATTGTCGCCAGGGGCTAGAAATACACAATTCTTTTATCAAGCCTCAAGAAGATTATTATATGGCAGAGCAGCAGATTATCCAGAGACGCCAGGATTAACTGAAGATTTTGGCTTTTCATCCGCCTTCGGACCTATTGTAAACGGTAAACCTACTGGAGAGTATTTAGCTCCCGCTTTTGCTGGAATTAAACTTTTATTTGCATCAAGAAATAAGAACGGTCAATCAAATCACGTTGCAAGATTTGGTTGGTCTGCTGCTAGTAATTCAATTGATTTAAGTGGACCTCTTACAAACATTGGCTCTTTAGAGGCTCAATACGCATTTGTGCAGGACATCAGATTAGCTGCAAATTTTGTATCGAGTTCTACTGACACAATTTTTATGACCCGTTCCCGAATGTGGTCTTTAATGCAATTAGGTCCTTTTAATATTTTACCAAATGATTCAATCCGTATTGTAATTGCTGAAATTGTTGATGGAGTAGATTACAATCAAGCAATTGATCCTGTTCGCAATCCAGTAAACATAATAAATCGTGATTCTAGAAATGCTTTTTTTGCAAGTGCAGATAGAGCTCAACTTACTTTCGATAGTGGCCTAAAACATCCTAATCCTCCAGCAGCCCCAAAACTTAACATTGATTATAATAGAGAAAGTCAGACAGTTGCAAACATATTAACCTGGTCAAATGAGAAAGAAACCATACCTGACCCTGGCACTGGTTTAATCGATTTTAGAGGCTATATTATTTATCGTTCAGACTTTCTTCCAATTGGTCCTTGGATTCCCATTGATACAATTCTTGCTGGTGATTCAAGATATCTTTCAGGTACGATTTACAAGTATGTAGATTCTTCAGTTACAATTGGTCAAAGATATTATTACTCATTAACTGCTTTTGATAATTCAAGACTTGAAACATCAATATTTGCAAATAGAACTTTAACTCCATTTACTGCTACTTTAGCACCCAAAGACAATCTAGATGAAATTCTTGTTGTTCCAAATCCTTTTGTTATTGGTGAAGGTTTTTCACAACCGGGGGAAAAAGATAAAATTCAGTTTGTTAATATTCCCAACCCTTGTGTAATCAGGATTTATACTATTCGAGGAGATTTAGTAAAAACAATAAATGTAAATGAAGGTGATGGTGCAATTGTTTCTTGGGATCAAGTAACGGATTATGGACAATTTGTTGAAAGCGGAATTTATATCTTTCACGCCGAATCCAAAGGCAAAACAAAAATTGGGAAGTTTGCAATAGTGAGATAAACCTTATGAAAATTCTATACGAAAAATTATTAGTCATTTTTTTATTAGTTGTTTTTTCAAAAATTTTATTGCCTCAGGAATTCAAGAAAACAGCTACAGCAGGATTTACTTTCTTAGAAATACCTGTGACTGCCCGTTATGCAGGCTTGGGAGAATCATCAGTCGCTTTATCTGATTTAAACTCTGATGGAATTTTTATTAATCCAGCTTCAATAGGATTTACAAATCAGACACATTCTTTTTCATCATCTTATGCAAACTGGTTTGCTGATATAAAACATTATGCAATGAGCTATTCATACAATTCATCCTTTGGTGTTTTTGCTGCTGGAGTTATAATAATGGATTTTGGTTCAATGCCAAGAACTGTTGCAGGTGGAGGTCAAAAGGTTTACAATATCATTGGCAGTTTTAATGCAAATTCAATTGCAGCGGCTTTGGGATATTCAAAAATGCTAACTGACAGATTTTCTTTTGGAATAGTTGCAAAATATGTTGAAGAAAAAATAGATATTTATAAAGCAAGCAATATTCTGCTCGATGGCGGTGTTTTATATTTCACCGGACTTGGTTCATTAAGGATTGCAGCAAGTTTACAGAATTTTGGAACGAATACTAAGTTTATTAACGATGAATTCAAAATGCCAATAGTATTCAAACTTGGAGCAGCTGCAGAATTAATTGGTAGCAAAGATTCTGATTATCGTGTAACTTTAATTACAGAAGCAAGTCATCCAACTGATGCAAATGAGAGATTAAATTTCGGAGCGGAAATAAGTTGGAATGAAATGGTTACTTTTAGAGGAGGTTATAAGTTCTTTTACGATGAAGAAACCTACTCACTTGGATTTGGTGTAAATCCCAAACTTGATTTTCCAATGAACTTAGATTTTGCTTTCGCAGATTATGGAAGGCTCGGTAAAATCTTAAGATTATCTCTTCAATTAGGTTTGTATTAAAGAGTAAAATATGAAAAAAATAATATTAATCATTCTTGTCTTTTTTAATGCATTATCAATCGCACAACTTAAATCAATTACTCTATTTTCTGATTATTCTTTTGCAGGAGAAAAAAATTTAGCGATTACACGAGCAGACGCAGTTGGAGCTTTAGTTCAACTGAAATTTAATGTTTTCGAAAACTTTGGTTTCTCAATTGTCTCTGGTTATAAACTTTACTCATTAAACGAACCCAACGTTCTAAATACTTGGAACTGGGATTTTTGGACAAACCGTTATTATCCCAAAATCGTTTCTGATTTGAGAGCTGATCCAAATCTTTCAGTTGAGATTGGTGCCATCCAGAAAATGGATTTAATTCCACTAATATTTCTTGTTAATTATGATCTGACATTATTTGATGATTTAGTTATAACTCCTTCTGCTGGTGCAGGTGTTAATTTTTATACAAGAAGAATGTTCGCCACTGAAACCTGGACAAAAAAATTTCCACAGGCTAATTATTCTTTCACTTACTCATATAGAAATTTTGCTCCAGATAAAAAAGGCAATCCATTTTTTGCAAAGTTTGGGTTAAGTATTACTTATAATTTATTAAGTTATCTCGATGTCTCAGCATCTTCAAGTTATTCAAAAATATTTGAGACAAAAAAATCAATGGGATATGACACATTTCCATTCGATAGTGAATTTTCTATAAACTTAGGAATATCATTTAAGTATTAGTATGAAAAATCTATTTACAATTCTATTCGTATTAATTTTTATATCATCTCCTTATCCTCAAAATAATTTCTTTGTTGGCGCTTCAGCAAATTACAACATTCCAATTGGTATGTTATCTAATCGTTTAGAAGCTGCGCCGGGATTATTAATTTATTTCGGTAAACAAACTTCCAAAGATTGGACCTGGATAGGGAAATTTGAATATTTCAAATTAACTGATGTTAATAAAACTCAAATGAAAAAATATGTTAAAAGCGATGTGCTCGGTCAAATTAGAACTTTTGAATTCAATCTACCAAAACTTAAAATGGATTTGACTGTCGCAGGAGTTACGGCCGAAGCAAAATATAATGTCTTTAACTCTGATGTTGCTGACGCATATTTAAATCTTGGTTTTGGTTTTTATTATTGGGAACATTTCCGAAGTGATTATAAAGATTCTCTTTTCGTTGATTCAACCGGTAGAGGAACTCTCGTTCTTGTTGAAGTTTTAAATGTTCCTTCTCTTCGACAAAAAGACTGGAGTGGTGGAGTCAATTTTGGTTTCGATTTTATTTTTAATCTTTTTGAGCCTTTGAGTTTAAATGTGTCTGCAAACTACAAGTTAATTATTGCAGAACTCTGGCCAACTTTAGCATTAAACTTGGAAAATGTAAGTGGACTTCAGTTCCTGGATGTTAGAGCCGGAATTAGATTTAATTTTTGATTCTAAAAAAATTTTATAAACAATGAATAAAGTTTTATTTCTTCTAATGATATTATCTCTATCCTGTTACACTTTTCAACAAAATGATAATGAAGCCGTTAGAGGTGTGTGGTTAACTAATGTTGATAGTGAAGTATTAAATTCAAAACAAAGTATTATTGAAGCAGTTAATCTTCTTGATGAACTTGGTTTCAACACAATTTTTGTCGTTGTATGGAACAAAGCAATGACCACTTATCCAAGCAAAATAATGAAAGAACTAACTGGAGTTGAAATTGATACAACATTCTCACATTTTGATCCACTTAAAGAATTAATTGAGGTAGCTCATAGCAAAAACATAAAAGTTATTGCCTGGTTTGAATTTGGATTTTCGTCTTCGTATAAATTGGATGGAGGACCAATATTAAAAGCAAAACCTCACTGGGCAGCAAAAGATGTTAAAGGTAATTTAGTTACTAAAAATGGTTTTGAATGGATGAATGGTTTTCATCCAGAGGTTCAGCAATTTATGATATCACTAATTATGGAGGTTGTAAGAAATTATGATATTGATGGTATTCAGGGAGATGATAGATTACCTGCAATGCCATCAGAGGCAGGTTATGATGAATTCACAATTGAGTTATACAAAAAACAACATCAGGGACAAAATCCACCAGAATATCATAAAGATTATTATTGGATTAAATGGAGGTCAGGTTTACTTACTAATTTTATGAAAACAATTTATGACTCAGTTAAAAATTATAACAAGAATTTAATCGTATCTATGGCTCCGAGTATTTATCCTTGGAGTGAAGAAGAATACTTGCAGGATTGGCCAACTTGGGTTAGAAAAGGTTATGTTGATTTAATTTGCCCTCAAGTCTATAGATACAATATTAAGGATTATCAAAAGGCGTTAAAAGAAATAGTCAAAGATCAAATCAGCAAACAAGATTTAACGAAATTATACCCAGGAGTTTTACTCAAAGTTGGAAATTACTATCCATCAGAAGAATACCTTGACCAAATGATTCAGGAAAACAGAAGATACGGAATAAATGGAGAGGTATTTTTCTTTTATGAGGGTATAAAAAAATTTCAGAATTTTTTTAGAAAGATTTATAGAGAAAAAGCAAAATTTCCACAATTAATAGATTGACAAAATATTATGAAAAAAATAACATTTATTTTCTTAATTATCTTCTCAATTAATTCCCACAGTCAATTACAGCAATTCAGAGCTACGTGGTTAACTAATGTTGATTCTTATGTTCTGACAACAGACGCTGCAATCGTTGAAGCGATGAATTATCTTTCATCAATCGGAATAAACGTAATATTTCCTGTAGTTTATAATAAAGGTTATACTTTATATCCTAGTCAAATAATGAATAATCTTTTTGGTGCTCCAACTATTCCTGATCCTTCATTTCAGAACAGAGATTTTTTAGAAAGATTAATTATCGAGGCACACAGAGTTGGAATAGAAGTTATCCCCTGGTTTGAATACGGATTTTCATCATCATACAGTCAAAATGGTGGACATATAGTTGCAAGATTCCCTCATTGGGCAACAAGAAATAATCAGGGACAATTAGTTGTAAAAAATGGATTTGATTGGTTAAGTGGAATAAATCCTGATGTTCAGAATTTTTTAATATCTCTTATAATGGAAGTAATCGACAAATATGATGTTGATGGTGTTCAAGGAGATGATAGATTACCAGCAATGCCTGTTGAAGGCGGATATGATTCTGTAACTGTTGCAATTTATAGATCCGAAAACAATGGAAGTAATCCTCCAAATAATCCAGGTGATCCTAATTGGAAAAGATGGCGTGCAAATAAATTAAATAGTTTCTTCAGTCGATTGAGAGATTCCGTAAAATCTCGTGGACAGCATTACATTTTATCTTCATCACCTACTCCCTTCCCTTGGGGTTATGATGAATATCTTCAAGACTCAAGAACTTGGGCACAAAACAATATTGTAGATAATATCATTCCTCAATTATACAGATATGATTTTCCAAGTTACCAAACAGTTCTTGCTCAATCATTATCACAAATAAGAAATGTAAATCCTTCAATTTATTTTGCAGGAGTTTTAATAAAATCTGGTTCTTGGGTAATAAGCTCAACAATGATGAGTCAAATTATAAATCACAACAGAGCTAATAATGTTAATGGAGAATGCACTTTCTTTTACGAAGGACTTAGAGCAAACAATAATGAGATTGGAAATCTTTTAGGAAATAATTTCTATAATCAACCTGCTTTGGTTCCATATCGCAATGGCAACATCTGGCGACCTAAAGCAACTATTAAAAATGAGAATGAAAGTGGAGTAAATATCACTGGAACCTGGTCAAACTATCCAATGCCAGGTTTTACAGGCCAAGTAATCAGAACAAATCAGACCTCAGGATATGCTGCAATAGAATACAGACTTGATGTCCCATTCAGCGCTCACTTTGATGTTTTTGCATTTCTTACACCAAATACAACTTGGACACAACAAGCAAGATATGTAATCTACTCGGATAATGATTCATCAGTAATTACACTCGACCAATCAAATCTTAATCGTCGTGGTTGGCAGAAAATAGGCACTGTTTATCTTACCTCAGGAAATAAAAGAGTAGTCAAAATTGACAATACATTTTTAGAGCAAGGTAGATGGTTAGTAGCTGATGCTGTAATGATTATGATAAATAGAAAATTATCACCAAACGTTATCGTTACAAATGTTAAAGAAACTAATAACTCTGCAGAGTTAATTCCCAAAGAATTTTTATTGGGACAAAACTATCCAAATCCATTTAATCCAAGCACACGTATTAGTTGGCAATCTCCAATTAGTGGTCATCACTCATTAAAAGTTTATGATATACTTGGAAACGAAGTTGCGACATTAGTAGACGAGTATAAAGAAGCAGGGAAATATGAAATTGAATTCAAGGATGTAGAGACACTCCACGGCGTGTCTTTACCAAGTGGAGTTTATTTCTATCAGCTGAAAGTTGGCGATTATATTGAAACAAAGAAGATGATATTATTGAGATAATCATATAAAAAATTAGTTATAGCATTATGAAAAAATTTATACTGATATTTTATATTACAACTTATACAATTCTCTTTTCACAGCAATTACAAGAATTCCGCGCAGTTAAACTCACTAACGTTGATAGTAATGTTTTATTCACAGACCAAAACATAGCCCAAGCAATGGATTATCTTGCTTCAATTAATGTCAATGCTGTTCTTATAGTAGTTTGGCACGGAGCTCATACTCTCTACCCAAGTCAAACAATGGATAGTTTATTTTCAAAACCGATTCATCCCAACTTTATTG
>JANWVQ010000043.1 GCA_025056745.1 Ignavibacterium sp. | reverse complement strand
GGAGTAGTTGGTTTTGGAGTTGGAATTATTTTTATAATACACAGTGCGCCAGACTTAGCTTTAACAACATTCGCAATAGAAACTTTAACTGTAATATTATTTGTTTTAGTTCTTTACAAACTTCCAAAGTTTCTTCAGTTTTCAAAGCCACTCAGTAAATTCAGAGATTTTGTCATTGCATCCTGCGTTGGAATTTTTATGACTTTGATGGTTTTATATGTTACCTCATTAGAATTTTCTTCAGATCTTAAAAAATATTTTACTGAAAACAGCGTTCCTGTTGGAAAGGGTAGAAATGTAGTCAATGTAATCTTAGTTGATTTCCGTGCGATTGATACTTTGGGAGAAATTACTGTTTTGGGAATTGCTGCTTTGGGTGTTTATGCTTTACTTAAATTAAGATTAGATGACAGGGAGGAATAATGTTCTCGGTTATTTTATCAACAGCATCAAAATATTTATTACCACTATTACTCATTTTCTCTTTCTTTCTACTTTTAAGGGGGCATAACGAACCAGGAGGAGGTTTTGTTGGTGGATTAGTTGCTGCAGCAGCTTATGCTCTATATTTCATTGGAAATGGAGTTGGGGAAGCAGAAAAATTATTAAAAGTAGAACCTATAAAACTAATCGCTGTCGGACTTTTAATTGCGTTGTTAAGTACTATTCCGTCCTTATTTGTTGGAAAAGATTTTATGACTGGTATCTGGTTGAAAAATAATTTTCCTGTTGTTGGTAAAGTTGGAACTCCTCTTTTATTTGATGTTGGAGTCTATTTGCTTGTATTAGGTATATCCCTGAAAATTATTTTTTCCTTAGCTGAGGAGGATAAATAATGACTGTTGTTCTCGCAGTAATTGTTGGTTTGTTATATGGTGCCGGCACGTATATGATTTTAAGAAGAAGTCTGGTTAAAGTTATAATTGGTTTGATTTTCCTCGGACACGCAGCAAATCTTTTAATATTTACAATTGGAAGATTGATAAAAGGTTCGCCAGCATTCATTCCCGTTGGAGCAGAAACTTTATCAGAACCTTATGCAGATCCATTACCACAAGCTTTAATTCTTACTGCAATTGTTATCAGCTTTGGAGTAACTGCATTTGCAATAGTTTTATTCAAAAGAGCTTATCAGACTGTTGGGACAGATGATTTAGATAAAATGAAATCAACAGATGAATTAAAGTAGGTGTAAATTGGAACAGATAATTATTCTCCCGATAATAATTCCTTTATTCTTTGCAGTAGTAATGTTACTGTTTTGGAATAAAGTTCATCTGCATAAATATCTCAATTTAATTTCTGGACTAACTTCTCTGATTGTATCTGTTATAATTTTATCTTTTACAATTTCCTATAAAATCATTTCACTTCAGGTTGGTGGATGGGTTGCACCTTTCGGAATCACAGTTGTCTCCGATTTACTTTCATCTGTAATGGTTGTTATAACTGCAATTATAGGTTTTTCAACTGCTCTTTACTCAATTGGTACGATTGACAATCAGAGAGAAAAATATCTTTACTATCCACTTTTGCAATTTCTATTGATGGGAATAAACGGAGCTTTTCTAACCGGAGATGTCTTTAATCTTTATGTTTGGTTTGAAGTAATGTTGATTTCCTCTTTTGTTCTCTTAGCACTTGGTGGAAGAAGAGGACAACTTGAAGGAGCAATTAAATATGTTACTCTCAATTTACTTTCATCTGCAATCTTTCTTGCTGCGGTTGGAATTCTTTATGGAATTGCCGGAACACTTAATATAGCAGACCTTGCAAGAAAAATTCCTTTAATTGACCAAAAAGAATTGTTAAGCGTTGTATCAATTTTATTTATGGTTGCTTTTGGAATTAAAGCAGCTGTTTTCCCATTGTTTTTCTGGTTACCTGCTTCATATCATACACCACCAGTTGCTGTATCTGCAATATTCTCTGGTTTACTTACAAAAGTTGGTGTCTATGCACTGATAAGATTTTTTACTATGATTTTTACTCACGATATTGGTTTCACTCATACAATTTTACTTGTTTCTTCAGCATTAACAATGCTTACAGGCGTATTAGGTGCAGCAGCACAAAATGATTTTCGAAAAATTTTATCATTTCATATTATAAGCCAGATTGGTTATATGATTTTGGGATTAGCATTATTCTCTCCTTTGGCAATCGCTGGAGCAATCTTTTATATTATTCATCACATAATTGTTAAAACTAATTTATTCTTTGTCAGCGGAGTGGTTAAAAGATTAAAAGGTTCATATCTTCTTAATGAAGTTGGTGGAGTCTATAAATATTATCCAATGCTTGGATTGTTATTTCTTATTCCAGCTCTTTCACTTGCAGGAATACCACCGCTTTCTGGTTTCTGGGCTAAGTTTGTTGTTATTAAAGCTGGACTTGATTTGAATCAATATCTTGTTGTTGCAGTTGCACTGATAGTTGGATTACTAACTCTATTTTCTATGACTAAAATCTGGAATGAAGTTTTCTGGAAAGATGACCCATCAGGTGATAATAAAAATGTAAATGAAATGTATGAATCATTGACTACAACTAAAAAATTTATGATGTATAGCCCAATTGTTTTTCTTGCTTTGATTACAATTATTATTGGATTTTATGCTGAACCGTTTTTTACTATTGCAAATGATGCTGCAACTCAGCTACTTGATTCATCATTATATATTAATTCTGTGTTGGGATTAAAATGAGAAATCAATTGTTGTTTAACATACTACTCGCTATCTCCTGGATGTTATTAAGTGGAGAACTTACTGCTGAAACTTTTATTGAAGGAATAATTATTGGATTTTTAATACTTTGGGTTTCAAGAAATGCTTTAGGTGGCTCAAAATATTTCAATAAAATTCCAATAACATTAAAATTTCTTTTTTATTTTATCAAAGAATTAATAAAAGCTAATCTTATTGTTGCTTATGATATTATAACTCCAAAAGATTATATGAAACCTGGAATCGTTGCAATCCCTTTGGATGCTAAAACAGATTTAGAAATAACCTTGTTTGCTAATCTAATAACTCTTACTCCCGGTACGTTAAGTCTCGATGTTTCTAATGATAAAAAAACTCTTTATGTTCACGGCTTATACGTTAAAGATGCAGAAAGTTTCAGAAGAGAGTTGAAAGAAGGTCTTGAAAAAAGATTGCTCGAGGTTTTAAGATGACTTTCATTGAAATTGCTACAAATATTTCAACAATTTTGATTGGATTATCATTGTTGCTTATATTTTTCAGAATTGCAGCAGGCCCTTCAATCGAAGACAGAGTGGTAGCGATTGATCTTTTAACTTCAAATGCCATAGCTTTTATAGCAGTTTACTCAATTCAAAGCAAGACAACAACTTTTTTAGATGTAGGACTTATTCTTGCACTCATTGCTTTTTTAGGAACAGTTGCATTTGCCTTTTATCTTGAAAGGAGAACGAAAAGATGATAGAAATTATCAGCGGTATTTTTCTTCTGTTGGGTTCATTATTCATTTTAATTTCAGCAATCGGCATCATTAAAATGCCAGATTTATTTACAAGAATGTCAGCAACAACAAAAGCATCAACTTTGGGAATTGGGCTTGTTTTGATAGGCACTGCTTTCTTCTGGGGAAATGTTGGTATTGTTGTTCGTTCTCTGGCAATAATAGTCTTTCTTTTTCTTACAGCACCAGTTGCTGCTCATATAATTGGCAGAGCAGCTTATTTTGATAAAGTTCCTCTATGGGAAAAAACTCATATTGATGAATTAAAAGGTAAGTACGACGAAGATTCTCACGAGTTGAAGTAAAAACTACTTTTTAGCTAATGGTATTGTAAATTCAAAAATACTTCCAAGATTTTCTTTGCTGGTAACAGAAATTTCACCTTTATTCTTTGAAACCATTTCCTTCACAATTATTAGTCCTAACCCTGTACCTTTTTCCTTAGCTGTTCCTTGAGTTGATAATTTAGAATCAGAACGGAAAATTTTAGAAACGTTTTCTTCTGAAATACCAACACCGCTATCTTTTATTTTGACTGATACGTAGTCATCATTTTTTTGATGAACAATAATGTTAATATCAGAATCTGGGAATGAATATTTAATAGCATTAGATATTAGATTTCTTAAAACTGAAGAAATCATATTCTTGTCTGCATAAACAAGGAAGTCCTTTTCGATATTTTCCTTGATACGAACGTTTTTCTGGAACGAAAAGCTTTTCAAATCTTCAATTACATTCGAAATTAAATCCGTTAGAGCAAATTCTGTTGGTTCATAAGGCATTTTTCCAGTTTGAATTATAGTCCAGTTCAACAAGTGATCTACTAATTTGTATTGATTGTTAATTGCTGTATCAAGTTTATTCACCAAATCTTTTAAGTGAGAGTCATTATAATTATTTAATTCATCTTTTATTAAAGATGAAAGTCCAAGTATCCCAAGAAATGGACTTTTGAGATCGTGTGAGACAATTGAAAAAAATCTATCTCTTTCTTCATTCAATGAAATTAGTTTTTGATTTACTAAAGATAGGCTTCTTTTTGATTTTACTATCTTAACATATAAAAACACAATTATTAAAAACAACACTAAGATGATCGAGGAAAATGTTATTAAATAATTTTGTACAATACTTTGAAATGATGTTATTTCTTCTAATTTTTTTATTTGCTGCTCTTTTTCAGTAAGAAGTCTTTTAGCATTTGATATCGCAACTTGTCTTTTAACATTTTCATTAAACACAGAGTCATTAACAGATTTATATTCTTTAAAGTATTTTAATGCTGTTTTATAATCTCCAAGATTTTCATAAGCTGTAGCAAGACCTAATAAAGTACTAACCAAAGGTCTATTTGCTTTGTATTCAGTTAAAATTGAATATGCTTTGTTGAAATAGAATATAGCCAATTTATTATCATTTTTTGATAAATAGATTCTGCCCATCATACCGTAATCTGTTGCACTACCCCTGTAGTCTCCATAAGATTTTCTGATTTTTTCAGATTTATATAAATAATCAAGCGCCTTATCGTAATCTTTTAAACGATTATAAATAACAGAGTAGTTATAATAAACTGCTGGTATGTTGGCAATAAAATCTCTTTGAATAGAAAGATTGTAAGCACTATCGTTATACTTCAGTGCTTCATCATATCTTTCTTGTTTGATTCTAATTATTGCAATATGCTCGCTTGCTAATTCTATTCCATTTGTAAAATTTATTTTTTTTGCTAGCTCTAATCCTTTGAATGAGAGTTTCTCGGCATCTTCTAAATTATCCAAAATGTAATTAAGAATTCCGAGATAATTTATTGCCATAATTTTACTTTCTACGTAGTTATTTCTTTCTGAAATTTCTAGAGCATCTTCGAACATTTTCAGAACTATATCTAATTCACCCAAAGAAATTTTCATTCTACCGATTTTAATTAACGATGAAGCTATTTTCGAGCTGTCTTTTATTCGTTTTGATAGATTTAGTGCTTTTTCAAAATACTCAATAGAAGTCTCATTTAAATGTATTTCGGAATAACATTCACCCAATAATTGATAAATAGTAATTAACGAATTATCGTCTTTCAGTTCGTTAGCGAGATTTATAACATTATTTTTTTCATTTATGCCGAGATCGGGTCTGCAACGAGATAGGTAATCAATTAATTTGATATAATTTGTTAGTTTTTCTTTACCAGAAGTATTAGCTACATTTCGCTTCAGAAGATCAATATTTTCTGATATTCTCGACTCCTGAGGAAATATTGAAATTAAAAAAGTAAATAATAATAAGACAAATCGCATAATATAAAATAAAAATTATCTCTAAAAATTACATTTTTTAGATTGATCAATAAAATTATAATAACCCATATATTATCGAAAAAAAAACAAAAAAATTTAGGTCAGTATATGAAATACCGAAAACTTGGTAAAACAGATATATCAATTTCTGAAATAAGTCTTGGATGCTGGACAATGGGCGGACTAAATTGGGTTAATGGAATCCCAAATGGTTGGGCAAATGTTGATGAAAAAGAAATTGCTGAAGCAATTAATTACGCAATTGATCAAGGTGTAAATCATTTTGATAACGCAGATGTTTATGGAAACGGAAGAGCCGAAAGAATGCTCGCACGAATTCTTGGAAAAAGAACTTATGACTTTATAATCGCAACAAAAGTAGGTTGGTTTCCAGGCACAGCTGAGCATCCATACGAACCTCAACATATTAGACATCAATTAGAACAGTCTTTGGTTAATCTAAAAAGAGATTACGTAGATATCTACTATTTCCACCACGGTGATTTTGGTCCTAATGATATTTATCTAGATGACGCAATCGAAGTAATGAATCGCTTGAAAGATGAAGGAAAGATTAGAATAATTGGTCAGTCGGCATATAGTCACGCTGATTTTGAGAAATTAATTCCAAGAGTCAAGCCAGATGTGATTCAAAGTTTTGCAAGTGCAATTGATTACAGATTTTTAAAGGAAGGCACACCAACCCGAAAACTCTTAGATGAATATCAGATTTCTTTTATAGCATTTGGACCTTTAGCACAGGGCATATTACTGGGAAAATATTCATCAGCAAATCCGCCACAATTTGAATTTGGAGATCATCGTGCAAATGCTGATAGATTCAAACCTGAAAATCTTGCTAAAGTCGAACCAAAGATAGAATTATTGAAACAAAAATTTGGAAGCTCGAATCGTGAGTTAGCCAGAGCAGCACTTCAATTTCTTTTGCATTTTAGTCAGGTTGGTGCAGTAATTCCTGGATTTAGAAATCTTGAACAGGTTAAGTCGAATCTTTATGCTGCTGATAATCCCTTAACCGAAGAGGAATTTGAATTTATCAGAAAAGTGTTTGAGGAATAGTTAGTAGTGAGTGTTAGGTAGATTTTTAAGTTCAGATAATTTTTTTAGATTATTCAATTGCAGTTGGCTTTAGCCAATTGAAAAGAAGTATCAAATATTGAAGTCAATTGCAATTATTTATTTCATATTGCAGTTAGCTTTAGCTGACTGAGAATAGAATTTAATAAATCATTTTGACTTTAGTCTCATTTCTTATGATGTGGCTGAAGCCAATTTTTTCTATTCTCTTTTTGTCAGTTCACTAAAGTGAATTGTAGTTAATCTATTAATATAAATTTGATTTCAATTGCAGTTAGCTTTAGCTAACTGAAAAGAAATTATAAACACAAGCATTCTGGCTTTAGCCTCATTGTTCTTC
>JANWVQ010000150.1 GCA_025056745.1 Ignavibacterium sp. | reverse complement strand
AAGCGGTGATTTTTGTTTTCAACTATAGAATTAACCTTATTGTATATTCACCGATATTATTCACCGACTTTTTTATCTACCTTTCCTTTGTGTTCTTATTATTACCATTCATAATTATTTAATGACATCGTTTCAAGTTTTTATTTATTATTGTAATGAAAATTTATTAAAAGATGGAGCTTCAAAATGGTTAAAAAATTATATCGCTCTAACCACGACAAAATGATTGCTGGAGTATGTGGTGGCCTTGCTGAGTATTTTGAAATTGATTCCACACTTATAAGATTACTTTTTCTTGCTCTTCTGATCTTTGGAGGCGGTGGAATTTTGATTTATCTTATTATGTGGATTGTGGTTCCCAAAAAACCTTACATAATTGACGACACGAAAGATTTTAGAAATTCAGGTTCATATTATGAAACTGTAAATTATGAGTCACCGAAGAAAGAGCATCCAATCGAAGTTGAAAGTCCACAAAAGTATAATAAAAACACTATTGTTGGAATTATAATCATTGTTATAGGTGTTTTGTTGTTATTTGAAAATTTTAATTTGTTATTTGGATTCTCAAAGCTTTGGCCAATTCTTTTGATAATTTTTGGAGCTTATTTATTACTTAAGCCTAAATCTTAAAAACAGGTGTTTTGATGAAATCTTCTAATTTATTTTGGGGCAGCACTTTCTTATCACTTGGAATTTTGCTCTTATTGAATACCCTTTTTTCATTTTCAATTGATTTTGATACCATCTGGAAAATTGCTCCTGTGTTTTTGATTCTTATCGGATTTTCTATGTTTATAAAAAATAATGTTACAAAATATTTATTGATTGCCCTTTCAGCAATAATACTATCTTTAACAATTTTTGCTACAATTTCAAACGCATTCAAATTAGTTAAATCCAATTTTCAAATACAATCAGATGATGAAGTTGTTGGTGATTCCACTTTCTTCAAACACGAGTATTCTGATAATTTGAAAATATCGAAACTCTCTTTCAAAGGAGCAGTTGGTAAATTTATTTCAAAATCTACTTCAGAAAATTTAATTGAAGCAAAGGCAGTTTCAGGAAATATCAACCATTTAATGAAAGTAGAAACTTTTGATACCGTTGCATACATAAATTTTGCAATAAAAGACTCAGTATTTCAACTCGGGAATAACTATAAAAATCACATTGATTTTTCATTTAATAAAAATCCAATTTGGGAATTTGACTTAGATTGCGGCGCAGCAAGTATTGACTTTAATCTTGAAAAATTAAAAGTAAAGAAGTTTGAAATAAATATGGGCGCTGCTGAATTAAATCTAAAGCTTGGTAATAATTATCCCGAAACAAAAGTCATTATTAATGCTGGCGCTTCAAACATAAATTTAAAGATTCCCGAAGATGTTGGTTGTGAAATAACATCAGATGCAGTTTTATCTACTAGGAATTTTGAGGGTTTCAAGAAAGTTGATTCAAAGAAATTTAGGACAGATAATTTTGATTCTTCTTCAAAAAAATTTTTTATTGAATTGAATTGTGGAGTATCATCAGTTAGTATTCAGCGATACAAACAAACAAATACTTGACATCAAACTAATTTTCTTTTTTTACTAATGGGACAGTAAAATAGAATGTAGTCCCTTGATTTTCCTGACTTTCAAACCAAATTTTACCGCCATTTTTCTCAATAAATTCTTTACACAATATCAATCCTAATCCAGAGCTTTCCTCTCCGAGAGTTCCTTTTCTGCTGACTTTTTCACTAATCTTGAACAATTTTTCTTTGAGATTTTCTGGAATACCAATTCCGTAATCTTTAACAGATAATTGTAAAAATCCATCATTCAAATTCTTATAATCAACAATGATCTCTCCGCCAGTGTTTGAAAATTTAATTGAATTGGTAATAAGATTAAGTAAAACTGAATTGAGCATTGTTTTGTCTGCTTTAACAATCAAATCATCTCTGAGGTTATTAATTATTTTAATATTCTTTTCCTCTGTTCTCGATGAAAGTACCTTTAAAACATCTTCTAAAACATTTTTGACATTTACTTCTGTGGGTCTAAAAATATTTGTATTAAGTTGAATTTGCGACCAATCAAGTAAGTTTTTTAACAGATTGAATGTTTTACTGATTAAAGAATTCAATTTTTTAATTGTTTCTAAGGCTTCTTCTCGGGAAAGGTTTTGACAACTTTCTAACATTATATCTGTAAGATTTTGCAAACCAAGAAAAGGACCTTTAAGATCGTGAGCTATTATTGAGAAAAGTTTATCTTTATTCGCATTTGTTTCTTGAAGTTTTAATTCTAATTTTTTTATATCAGAAACATCTGAAGCATTAATGTAAATCAATTTAGAATCAGCAGATTGAGAAATGTTGAACTGGTAGAAAAACTCATTGTTATTATTATCATTTAGTTTAGCAACGAAGTTTACATTTCGATTATTTGATTTTAATTGGTTTATATTTTCTTTAAACTGCTTACTCAAATTGTCAGGAAGGATATCTATTATATCTCTTCCTTTATAATTATCATTTAGGTTAAAAAATTCTTGTCCAAAAGGATTTATATAAATTAGTTTCAAATCATTATCAGCGATTATCAAAATTTCTTTTGTGACTTTGAAGAAAAGATTAAGTTGTTCTTTGAAAGTATTTTTCTCTTTTTGAAGGTAATAAAATTTCCTTACTGCAAAGAAAGTAAAAATCAAAATAATTAAATAAAGTATTATTGCATAATTGCTAAGATAGAATGGTTTGTTTACTGTGAGTTTAATTTTAACGACATCACTCCAGGTTTTTCCCTGTTGAATTGCTTTGATTTCTATTATGTAATCTCCAAAGTCGAGCTCTGATAAAATTAATTCATTCTTAGAAGAAATCTCTGACCACTTATCTGATAAATTCGACACTTTGTAAATATAGAAAACGTTGTCTCTTGGATATGTTAAAGATATAAATTTTAGATTAAGAACGTGTCCATAATTAATAGCAATAGAGTCAGAATTGAGAAATATCAACGAATCATTTTGCTTTGTAAAGCAGATAGGTTTTGGTGTTTTTTCTAATTTGTCAATTGGAAATTTTTGGAAAGCAAGTCCCTTTGCTGTTCCAAATAAAACTCGATTAGATTTATCAACTAAAGCAGTTCTAAAAGTATTTGAAACATTTGAAATACCAGCACCTTGATCAAAAAAGGTGAGTGAAGAGTCGTTCTCATAAAATAAAAATCCATTCTCTGTCCCGATCCAAACTCTATCTTTTCTATCCAAAGCAATTGATTTGAAATAGAATTTTCCTAATTGATTTAATTCATCAATTAGTTCAGCTTTTTCTTTAGAATATTTAACTAATCCAGCATTACTCAAAAGCCAAATGTTTCCATAACTGTCGAAATCCATATCGTAAACTTCGAAATTTCCAGAACTTTCAGAATCAAGCTTTAAAGGTTTACTGACATTTTCGAATTCATCTAACAATGGATTATACTTAAATAAATATCTATCAAAGCCTTTGCCTGCAAGATATAGATTACCATCTTTTGACTTTTTCAAAACATTTATTCGCCATAAATATTTTTTTATCGATTCTATAAAGGTGAAATTGTAATCTTTATCTATTCTGAAAAGTTCGCTCTTTTCTCCTTTAATACCCCAAACAAAATCATTATGCTTTTCTAAAAAATAAACGATATTATTTCCAGTAGGCTGGTTTGATAGAACGATATTTTTACTTCTGTTGCTTTTCAAGTTAATTAAAAAACCATCAGTAAAGCCTATCCATAAATCATTTTTATCTCCAACTATGCTTCGAATTAAGCTAATTTTTTTATCATAGATACTTTTTGAAATTATTTTATCTCTTTCAAATGTTACTTCGAATACAGAATTTCCCTCTGTGGCAAGTATTTTACCATCAGTAGATTTTCTGAGAAATTGAATATAGTAAGCATTTGGTGAGAGGGAGATATGATGAAACAATAATTTTTGAAGAAATGCTACTCCTTCATCAGAGCTGATCCAGACTGTGCCATCCTCGGCGATATTTATATTTGAAATTACATCAAATTGACATTCATTTATCTTCCTGAAAGAACTATCGACTCCATTGCTAAAATATAATCCCTCTGTCCAAGAGCCTACGAAATATTCTCCTTGTTGATTTGATTTAATTGAAGAGATGTTTTTAATATTACTGATTTTGTAGAACCTTGCTGATGAATAATTTTTTTCTATTATTATTTTGAAAAGACCTTGTGAACCACCAACTAAAATGTTATTGTATTTATCAATATGAAAAGCATCAAT
>JANWVQ010000075.1 GCA_025056745.1 Ignavibacterium sp. | reverse complement strand
AGTTTATCACGGTAAAGAAACAGTAACAGTTCCAGCTGGAAAATTTGATTGCATCATAGTTGAACCACTAGTTCAAGAAGGAGGTCTTTTTAAGCACGAAGGAAATATAATTATTTGGTTAACAGATGATGAACTTAAAATTCCTGTTAGAGTTAAAACAAAAATTATAGTTGGCTATATCGATGCTGATTTAACAGGATACGAAGGATTAGCAGGCAAATTGAAATCAAAAAGATGAACCAATGTTACATAGCAAGAATGATTAATAAAAAATAAGAACAATTTAAAGCTTTGAATTAATGCTTTTTATAAATACAAATTTTTCATAATCAGTTCTTATTGAATTTAATCTTTTCAAATAATAAGAGCTTTAGCATAAAAAATTATTTTAAAGATATTTGTTGCTTAATAAAAATTTTGTCCCTATTTTCAAAAAAAAATTTGTTTCAAAGTCTTTAGGAGGGCAAAATATGAGAATTCTAATACAATTTTTTTCATTAATTATATTATCCATAAGCATTACTCTTGCTCAGAGTGGTTCTGTTGAATTGAGAACAGGAGGAGGAACTTTGGTGAATACTTTTCAATCAATTCAACAAGCTTATGATGCAATTCCAGCACCATTAACTCAATCATATATTATTGAAATTTTACCAGCTTATAATCAATCGTCTGAAACTATTCCGATTACATTAACCCAAAAAGATGGTGCAAGTGCTACCAATACAATTACGATCAGACCGGCAGCGGGAAATTCTGGTGAACAAATCTCTGCTTCTTCAACAAATAATATAATAATTTTTAATGGTGCTGATTATGTTATTCTTGATGGCAGACCGGGAGGAGTTGGTAATCAACCAAACTTCAAAATTGAAAACTTAGCTACCACTGGAACTAATTCAAACACTATTCTATTTCAAAATGGAGCAACTAATAATATTGTAAGATTTGTTCATATTGTGAATAATACTCAAAATACTGCTGGACCTAGAGCAATTATGTTTGGTACAGGCGATGCTTCGTCTTTTAATACTATAATAAACAACAGAATCCAAGGTGGCAGAAGTGGAATTGGAA
This sequence comes from Ignavibacterium sp., assembly GCA_025056745.1. Taxonomy (GTDB): domain Bacteria; phylum Bacteroidota; class Ignavibacteria; order Ignavibacteriales; family Ignavibacteriaceae; genus Ignavibacterium. The sequence goes on along the minus strand of JANWVQ010000075.1, from coordinate 18,721 downwards.
TTGCAGGATCTACGGCATCACCCATTGTTAAAACTGTAATCAGAAGTAATGAAATTTTTGATTGGGGCTATGCAGGAATTTGGCTCGTATCTGGTGCTTCCGATACGGACATTGATTCAAATCGAATCTATCAGACTGTGGGAGTTAATAACACGATTGTCTCTGGAATTATAATGACAACTACTGCAGGAGCTGAATACAATATCAGAAGAAATTGGATTTATGATCTCAGAACTACAGCAACAACTACAAGTCAATTAAGAGGAATTTATTCTGCAGGACCTGCTACTGGCTCTACTTTTAACATTTCAAATAATATGATATCAAATACGATAGATAATGGCTCTGCTGCTCAAACTGTTACTGGTATAGAGTTTTTGGGCAGTAATACTTATAACCTTAATTTGTATTATAATACTATTTTAATCGGCGGCACACACACTGGCGGTACTGCTGGCGCAACCACTTCTGCTGGAATTAGAATTGGTGCAACTCAGGCTAATGTAATTATGAAGAATAATATTGCTATAAACAAAAGAACAGGTGGTAATGTAAACCATATTGGATTTGCATTAGTTTCAACAACTATTCCGACCAATCTGGATATTAATTATAATTGTTACTTTGCAAATGGAACTAACAGCTTTGCAGCTTGGTGGGGTTCAACTGGATATACAAATTTAGCTGCTTACAAAACTGCCGTTGCTCCTCAAGAACAAAACACTATTTTCAAAGATGTGTCATTTAATTCTTTAACTAACTTACATTTAATAGCTCCTTCAGATGGTGATCCTGAGTTAGCAGGTACTCGAATAATTGGTATTTTGACTGACTTCGATGGTCAGGTAAGAGATACTGTCAATCCTTATAGAGGTGCAGATGAAGCAACTACAATTCCTGTCGAATTAGTATCCTTCAGTTCGTTAATTGAAGGAAATAATGTTAAATTGTTGTGGACTACTGCTACAGAGTTGAATAATTATGGTTTTGAAATAGAAAGAAAAACAAATGATGGGGAATTTTATAAAATCGGATTTGTCCCTGGTAATGGAACAACCACACAAATCAGTAATTATTCTTTCATTGATAAAAACCTTGATGCTGGAAAATATTTTTACAGACTAAAACAAATAGATTTTAATGGTGCTTATAATTATAGCAACGAAATTGAAGTTGATTTTACTCCGTTATCTGAATTTTATTTAGCACAAAACTATCCAAATCCATTTAACCCTATTACGAAGATTAGATTTGGAATTTCTGAAAATACAATAGTTAAGTTAGTTGTTTATAATTTATTGGGGGAAGTAGTTACTACCCTAATAAATCAGCCGATGGTATTTGGTAATTATGAAGTGGAGTTTGATGCAGGTGGATTACCAACTGGGATGTATATTTATAAATTAGAAGCTGGAGGAAACTCTATTGCAAAGAAGATGATTTTAATGAAATAAGTGTTAAATATTTTAGTTTAATAATGCGGGCTTTATGCCCGCTTTTTTATCAATTTCAATCTGTTCCTGTTTATCAAAAAACTCAGAAACTCTTTTATCTTCCTTAGGCTTTTCTTATTGTGTAACTTAAATCTTCTATTCTTAATATATTTGGAAACAAAAATTATATTTTTCATCAAAAGAGACCACTATGAATACAACATCTAACTTTTCAATCGAATCAATCCTCAATCAAAGAGAAATTCCTGAAGAAATAAAGAATACTATCATCAGTGAAAATCTACTTCACGAAGGTGCACTGAAGCGTCTTCATAATTGTTATCCCGAGCATTCTGCAATTATAAGAACTGATAAACAACTTTTTACAGGAAAAGATCATTATTCAGGATTAAAAGGTTTCAGAGAAATTGTTGAACATCTTCGTAAAAATGGAATTGAAATTGGACATATTGAAGAAAGAGAATTGTTCATTGAAGTTTACAGATTCTTAGCTACAAAACACGTATTAAATGCTATTAACTGGAATAATTTCGAAAAGGACTCGATCTTTCAACTTGTTTTTCCGCAACCTGGAATGATTCGTAAAGATGTTGTCGAGAAATATCTTAATGCAAAAGATGAGCAAGAAAAAAAGAGAATTGTCAAAGAATATCAAAAAGAAACTAATCCTCACGATGGAAAACAAAAACTAAATAAACCTTGGTTCGTAGATGAAAATTGCGATGTTCAAGTTTTAGAAGGTAGTCAACACAAATATCCGCCTTGTCAATTAATTTTTGATAAAACTACTCAAAATTGTTTTGCATTTTGTAATTACTGTTTCCGACACGCTCAAGTCAGAGGTGATGAAGATATGTTTATTCAGGACGATATTCATCAGGCACACGAATATATAAAACGACATAAAGAGATTACCGATATTCTAATAACTGGCGGCGATGCTGGCTATATTACATACGAAAGATTGGAACAGTATGCATTACCTTTAATCGAAGACGAAGATTTTCTTCATATTAAAACTTTGAGACTTGGTTCACGAGCTTTATCTTATCAACCTGAATTAATATTAAGCGATAAATTCAAAAAGCATCTTGAGTTATTTAGAAAAATTAAAAGAAACGGTGTTCAGGTTCTATGGATGGCTCACTTTTCAACTCCACGCGAAATTCTTAATCCTCTGACAATTGCTGCAATAAATAGATTAAAATATCACGAAGTTACTATCAAAAGCCAAAGTCCAATTATGACTCATATAAGTTTATTCCTCGATGAAAATGGTAATTATGATATTGACAGATCTGCTCAGAACTGGATTGATTTAGGAAACATTTTTGCTATGCTTGGGATTGGCTTCCATTCAATGTATTGTGCAAGACCAACGGGTGAACATCATTATTTTACTGCTCCTCTTGAAATAATTGACAAAGTTTTCAGTAAAGTATATAAAACTCTCGCTTCAATAAACAGACCTTCAAGATATATTACAATGACTTCTTCTGCAGGCAAAATTTCATTACTTGGCACTACAGTTATTGATGGTGAAAAAGCATTTGTACTGAAGTTTAATGAGGGTAGAAATATGGATTGGATGGATACTGTTTATCTTGCAAAGTTTGATCCTAAAGAAAATACTATTGCCAATCTCAAACCTTTTAGAGGAGATAAACATTTTTATGAAGATGAATTAATACAAATTGAAAAGGAATTAGAAGAGAAATTAAGTGAAGCAATAAAAAATCAACCAATTCACGCATAAAATGTTAAACAAAATTTATAGCTCACCTGCAGAAGCTGTTGCAGATATTTTCGATGGTGCTACGATTTTAATCAGTGGATTTGGTGAAGCAGGAAGCCCGATTGAACTTATTCACGCTCTAATTGATCACGGGGCAAAAAATCTCACAATCGTAAGCAATAACACTGGCAGTGGCCACGTCGGACTTGCAGCATTGATTGAAAACAAACAAGTAAAAAAAGTTATCTGCTCATTTCCCAAAACTGCTAATTCAGTTGTGTTTCCTGAACTATATAAAAAAGGTGAAATCGAATTAGAACTTGTTCCGCAAGGCACATTAGCTGAAAGAATTCGTTGCGGTGGGGCTGGAATTCCAGCTTTTTATACTCCAACTGCTGTAGGAACAGTTCTAGAAGAAGGTAAAGAAAAAAGAATTTTTAACGGTAAAGAATATTTGCTTGAACACGCAATCAAAGGTGACTTTGCTTTGGTTAAATGCTTAAAAGCCGATAGATATGGTAATCTTGTTTACAATAAAACCGCAAGAAACTTTGGTCCGATAATGTGTATGGCGGCTAAAACGACTATTGTTCAGGCGAAACAAGTTGTTCAACTTGGCGAGATCGATCCAGAAATTGTTGTAACTCCTGGAATATTTGTCCAAAGAGTTGTCGAAGTTCCAAATCCAATGGAGGAATCTATTTTAGTTGCTGAGAACAGGAGGTATCCTTGGAATTAAAAGTTAAAGGTTGGGATATAAATTTTGTCGCAAAAAAAATTGCAGATGATATTCCCGATGGTTCTTATGTAAATCTTGGAATTGGCATCCCTGAATTAGTTGCAAATCATATTCCAGAAGGCAAAGAAATTATTTTTCATACTGAGAATGGTTTACTTGGAATGGGACCTTCGCCAGAGCCTTCAAAAGCAGACCCAGAGCTTATCAATGCCGGTAAGAAATGTGTTACTGCAATTCCGGGTGCTTGCTATTTTCATCACGCTGATAGCTTCGCAATGATTCGTGGTGGTCATATTGATTATTGTGTACTCGGCGCTTTTCAGGTCTCTCAGGAAGGTGATTTGGCAAACTGGTCAACAGGTGAACCAAATGCAATTCCGGCAGTCGGGGGGGCTATGGATTTAGTTGCAGGAGTGAAAAATATTTTTGTTATTACTCAACACGTTACTAAAACAGGCGAACCTAAAATAGTTAAAAAGTGCACTTATCCATTAACAGGGAAAAATGTTGTAAATAAGATTTACACAAACTTTGCTGTGATGGAAGTGTTTGATAAAAAAATATTTGTTAAAGAATTAGCTCCTGATGTTACTCCCGAATTTCTTCAAAGTGTCACAGATGCTGAGCTTCATTTCTAAAAAGAAATCTTCTCTTATTTTCATAAAATTAAATTCAACTTAAGGAAAGAAATAATTATGCAGACAGTCGAAAGTAAAAGCGAAAAAATTTTTCAACGAGCTTGTGAAGTTTTACCGGGTGGAATAAGCAGAAACACTGTATTCCGCGACCCACATCCTGATTATGTCCAAAGCGCCTCTGGCTGTTATATAACAGATGTTGATGGAATTACAAGAATTGATTTTGCAAATAATATGGCATCATTGATTCACGGACACGCTCATCCGGCTATTGTTGAAGCAGTAATTGAACAATTGAAAAAAGGTACTGCATACACAATGGCAACAGAGATTGAAACTCAATTCGCAGAGCTTTTGTGTAACAGAGTTAAAAGTTTTGAACGCGTTCGTTTTATGAATTCAGGCACTGAGGCAGTAATGGCAATGATTAAATTATCAAGAGCATTTACTGGTAAACCTAAAATCGCAAAAGCTGAAGGCGCATATCATGGCACTTATGATTTCGCTGAAGTAAGTCAAACGGCTTCACCTGAAAATTGGGGCGATATTGATTCTCCAAACAGCGTTGCAAATACAAAAGGAACTCCTAAATCTGTTTTGGACGAAGTTGTAATTTTTCCTTATAATGATATTGAAAGAACATTATCAATACTCAATCGTAATGCAGATAAATTAGCTTGTGTGATAATTGATCCTGTCCCTCACAGAGTTGGATTAGTTAAAGGTGAACAAGAATACATCGAAGCAATCTATGATTGGACTCGAAAGAATAATTCTCTTTTGGTGTTTGATGAAGTTGTAACTTTCAGAGTTGGTTACGGTGGCGCTCAGGAAATGTATCCTGTAAGTCCAGACTTAACGGCATTAGGAAAAATTATTGGCGGTGGATTTCCGGTCGGTGCATTAGCTGGTCGGGCTGATATTATGGAAATGATGAATCCTCGTTTTGGTAAACCAGCATTTCCTCATTCAGGAACTTTCTCCGCAAATCCTATTACTATGACTGCTGGCTATACTGCGATGAAATTATTTGATAAAGAAGCTGTAACAAATCTTAATTCACTTACTCAAAAAGCAATTCAGCAAATTCAGGAAGCAATTAAAATAGCTGATGTTCCTGTTTCAATCACTGGCGCTGGCTCTATGCTCAGAATTCATCTTAAAGCAAATCCACCGAAAACATATCGGGAAGCATATCAATCAAAGGAAACGCAAAAGGTTTTGAAAAATCTTTTAGATTATCTTTATTACAAAGAACATCTCCTTTTAGTCAATACCTGCACTTGTATGTTTTCAACTGCAATTACTCAAAAAGAAGTTGATATTTTAAGTGATGCTTTCCTGAGAGCATTCAAAGAATTAAGAGAACAAATTATCAGTATTCAGAAAGAGGTAGCAGTATGAGAGAAGCTTTTATATGTGATGCAATAAGAACTCCAATTGGTAGATATGGTGGCTCACTTTCATCTGTAAGACCTGATGATTTATTAGCTCACGTTATTAAATCTCTTGTTGAAAGAAATTCAAATGTAGACTGGAAAAGACTTGATGATGTAATCATTGGTTGTGCAAATCAATCAGGGGAAGATAACCGCAATGTTGCAAGAATGTCTTTACTTTTAGCCGGACTTTCTGAAACCATCACAGGAGTTACAGTTAATAGATTATGTGGTTCGGGAATGGAAGCTGTTGGTATTGCATCGAGAGCAATTAAATCTGATGAAGCTGATTTGATAATTGCTGGCGGAGTTGAAAGTATGTCCCGCGCTCCTTTTGTAATTGATAAAGCATCAGAGCCTTTTTCGAGAAACATTAAAATGTATGATACAACTTTGGGATGGCGATTTATAAATCCAAAGCTCGACCAAATGTATGGAACTGATTCAATGATGCAGACTGCAGAAAATCTTGCAACAGAATTTAATATTAGTCGTGAAGATCAGGATAAATTTGCTTTATGGAGTCAGGAAAAAGCTTTGGCTGCACAGGAAAATGGGAATCTTACTGAAGAAATTGTCCCTGTTAAAATTGATTTGGGAAAAGGTCAGCAAACAGTAATTGATAAAGATGAGCATCCAAGAAAAACCTCATTAGAAAAACTCGCTGCATTAAAACCTCTCACAAATCCTAATGGAACTATCACCGCAGGAAATTCTTCCGGTATTAACGATGGTGCAGCAGTTTTATTGATTGCATCAGAAAAAGCAGTAAAGGAATTTAATTTAACTCCCAAAGCAAGAATTATCGGAATACAAACTGCAGGAGTGCCTCCCAGAATTATGGGCATCGGACCTGTCCCTGCAACGAAGAAATTATTAGCGAGATTAAATCTAACTTTAGATGAAATTGATTTGATAGAACTAAATGAAGCATTTGCCGCGCAAGTTCTTGCCTGCACCCGCCAATTAGGTTTGAAAGATGATGATGAAAGAATAAATCCGCAAGGTGGAGCAATTGCACTTGGTCATCCACTTGGAATGAGTGGTGCAAGGTTAGTTACAACTGCATTTTACCAACTTCAAAGAACGAACAAACAAAAAGCACTTTGCACAATGTGTATCGGAGTTGGACAAGGCATTGCAATGTTGATTGAGAGGGTTTGAATTTTGATTTTTTTATAATAAACTAAATTAACCCAAAAAGTCCTTGAAAAATTAAAAAAATAAAAACCATAAAGTTTAATGAAAGAAATTATGCTTATGTCAGTGATAATTTGGGTTATAATTAGTAGTATACGTAGTATAGTAATAGATGAACTAATAAAAGGACTTATTTTTTTCTCTAAAGGCAAGGAAATTGCAATTTTGGGAGCGAAGTCAGCTGGAAAAACCACTATCATATAATTCATCTTATAATTTTTAAGTAAATTTGATAGAGAAAAATCAAAGTCTCAGTCAGAATGAAAACCCATCACAAAATAATTATCGGTGATAGCAGAAAAATGACTGAATTGCCTGACAATTCAGTGCATTTAATTATTACCTCTCCACCTTACTGGCAACTAAAAGACTACGGCTCAGAAAATCAAATAGGGTTCAATGATAGTTATGAAAATTATATAAATAATCTAAATTTAGTTTGGAAAGAATGCTATAGAGTTCTTTTCAATGGTTGCAGACTATGCGTAAATATTGGCGATCAGTTTGCTCGTTCTGTTTATTATGGACGTTATAAAGTAATTCCAATTCGCGAGGAAGTTATAAAGTTTTGTGAAAATATAGGATTTGATTATATGGGGGCAATCATCTGGCAAAAGGTAACAACTTCTAATACAACAGGTGGTGGGGTCCAAATGGGGTCATATCCTTATCCGAGAAATGGAATCTTAAAATTAGATTACGAATTTATTCTTATCTTTAAAAAACTAGGTGAAAGTCCCAAGCCCACAAAGGAACAAAAAGAACTTTCTAAATTATCTGCTGATGAATGGAATACTTATTTTGCTGGTCACTGGAATTTTCCTGGTGTAAAACAAGATGGTCACATTGCAATGTTTCCAGAAGAATTACCAAAGCGACTTATTAAGATGTTTTCATTTGTTGGAGAAACTGTTTTAGACCCTTTTGCAGGTAGTGGGACAACTTTATTGGCAGCAAAAAATTTAGGTAGAAATTCAATCGGATATGAAATTAATTCTGATTTTATTCCTATTATAAAGGAAAAGTTAGAGGTATATCAACAAGATATAAACGACACAACTTATGAATTCTTAAAGCAGAAGCAAATAACAATCGATTTCCAAGAAGAAGTTAAAAATTTACCTTATATTTTTAAGGATCCTCATAGTTTAGATAAAAAGTTAGATATAAAAAAGCTTCATTTTGGTTCTAAAATTGACAAAAACAGTCCAACAAAAAGAGAAGAATTTTTCTCTGTAAAAGAAATTATGAACCCTGAAAAAGTAATTCTAAATAATAATCTAACGGTAAAACTTCTTGGTGTAAAAGAAAATCCAACTGTTAACGGGAAAGCAATGTCTTTTCTAATTGAAAAAACAAAAGGTAAAAGAGTTTTTCTGAAATATGATAAGGTTAAATACGATAGTGAAAATAACCTTCTATGTTATCTTTATCTTGAGAATAAAACCTTTATAAATGCTCAACTCGTAAAAAATAAACTAGTTTATGTGGATACTGATATTGACTTTAAATACAAGGATAAATTCTTAAAACTATGGTATCAAAAAGATGAGTAAAGAATGGATATTAAATAGTGCAGTGAATCGTTTTCAATTAAACTTCAAACGCAACGTTGGCCCTGTTGCAGAATCCATTCGAAAATGTGCACCGAAAAATATAGAAGAATGGCGCGAATATTACTTTAAAAACGTAAGACCAAAAGAACACATAATTGAACTTGGGAAAAAACTTTATATAAAAATAACAGAAGTAATCCTAGCAGAGGTAGCTCAAGTGACTGAACAAGATTGTATTGATTATATGATGCATCTAGTTATTGATAGAACTTATGATGGTTATATAACTGAAATTCAAACTGTTTATGGCTATCTTCAAAACATTCTAAATGTCAAAATTGAACCTGCTCCCGATGAGTGGGATAGATTATTTAATGTCGACTTTTTTATAAAGGTTAAAGAAAAATTCATCGGACTACAAATAAAACCCATCTCTTTTAGCGAAGTACAAATTCCTGAAGTCATTAAAGAAAAAAGTATTCAAGAGGAAACTCATAAGCAGTTTACAGAAGTTTTTGGTGGTAAAGTTTTTTACATTTATTCTGTTAAGAATGGTGAGAAAAAAGAAATATTTAACAAGGAAATTATTAATGAAATTAGAGATGAGATAAAAAGACTAAGTAATTAAAGAAAATATTGACACCAGAAACATAAAACCTTGTCCTCTGCATATTATTTTATCAAAAATTTATTTTATTTATGGAGCTAAGCTTATGTTTATGATTGTTATTAAATAATCTAAATAAGATTCCTAAGTGTATCGTTGTATAATTTAAAATTTTCATTTTCGTTTGATTATTAATTAACTTTAATTTATAAAAATTTCTCATAGACAAGATTTAATTATAAGTCTTTAAGTTTTTATTTTTTTATAAGTTTACTCCGAATACCCAAAGAATTCCTCTCCCAGAAAATGTTATTATGGTAACCTTGAATTGATTTGTCCTTTTCAGCAAGTTCTAATCTTTTTTCTATCAGACAGGCAAAGGTTTTATCAATTTCAATTGATAAAAATTTTCTACCTAATTTTTGGGCAACAACTGCTGTAGTCCCAGAACCAGCAAAAGGATCGAAAACGAAATCATTTTCATTCGTAGAGGCAAGAATAATTTTTGCTAAAAGTTTCTCTGGTTTCTGTGTTGGATGATTTGTGTTTTCAGGCATTGACCAAAATGGAACTGTAATATCTGTCCAGATATTCGATGGATGGGTTAATCTGAAATTTCCTTGTGGAGTCTCTAACCAATCTTTGGGTTTTCCATTTTCGCGGTAAGGAGCGATTACTTTTTTCATAACTTTTACTGCATCGAGATTAAAAGTGTATTTATCACTCACAGTAAAAAACCAGATATCCTCTGTATTATTTTTCCAGTTTTTTGATGCACCCCTTCCTTTCTCTCGTTCCCAAACTATCCTGTTTCGAGGTTTGAAATATTTTGATGCTACACTTTCAACAACAGATGAAGATCTGTAATCGCAGCATATATATATTGAAGCCGTTGATTTAAGTAATCGAACCATTTTACTCAACCAGGAATCCATCCAAACTGAATACTCATTTTTATTCATCTCTTTAAAGTGAGTTGAATTGAATTTCTTCTCTAAGTTATACGGAGGGTCTAAGAACAGTAAATCAACAAAATTATTTGGTAGGAAATCAATTACATCAAATAAATTTTGATTTATTGTTCTGTTAGTTATATCAACCAGAGATTTTTTTTCTGATAGAGTTATAAGCTTTTTAGAATAATAACTAACTTCTGATTTTGTTAATGTTATTGTTCTATTTCTTGGTGCTGGTTTTTTATTGAGCATAATAAGAGTTTGTCACTTTATTGCTCTTAATTTGAAATAAACCTCTTCAGGTGAGAAAATTCCAGCAAAGAATCTTTCATAAATAACCGGTTCAATATTAACTAAGTAATCCATCCATTTTAGCAATTTGAAGTGTGAAGTAATAAACTTTTTTTCCAAAACCTCGAACTGAGCCCCAGTCTTATAGTTTGTGCGATGATTCATTTTCCATTTTTCGTAGAACTTTAGTTTTTTATTCCCGATGTATTCATAATTATCAAAAGTGCGAATTGAAAATGGAATTTTATGATCAGGATCTCCAAAATACTTTGTGTTGAGGAAGAATGGAGCATAGACAATTAGAATTCCATTTGGTTTTAAGATGCGATAAAGCTCTGTTATTACTTTGTTAAAATTTTCAAGATGTTCAAGGATATGAGATGCAAAAATTTCATCAAAGGTATTGTCATCAAAAGGATATGGAAAAGAATTCATATCGTGAATAATATTTCCACCATAATCAACTACATCGAGATTGATATAATCTGGTTTAATATCATAACCACAACCAATGTTTAGTTTTTTCATAAAGGATTAATTTTTTTATTATCAATTTTAATTGTTGTTGTTAATTTCTAAAAAGACAAGAGATTTGATTCAACTTTATCAAAAATTTCATCTATTTCATTTTGCAATTTTATTGTTTTTGATATTGCTTCAATAATCTTATAATATATTTCTATATCATCCCATTGAAGAATTTGTTCTTTTCTATCTTTTAACCATTTCTCACAAATTTGATATCCGCCTACATGATAATTCCAAATATCCTGTTCTATTCTATCAAAATATTGTTCGTTATTTATCCAAACTCTTCCGTAATTATTTTTTATTAATTCATATTTAATTTTTTCAACCTTATTTGAAGATTTGACTGGAAATGTAGCTTTAAACTTTTTAGGCAAATCAAACTTCAATAAATGTAAATTAGATAATTCCTCACCAATTGAACAAAGAGTTGAAAATATTTTATACCTTTTAGTAAATGGTATTCTTGGAAAATCTATTTTTAGAAAATCTGCATATTTGGTTCTGTATTTATTGCTATAAAGAATTGCATAAATGTAGTAGAGAACTTCTTCAGGTTTAATTTCTTTTTTATATACTTTAGTTAAATCTTCCAAAAGTCCATATCTAAAATTTGGAACTTTAGCGGCATAACTAACTTCTGGTTCAAATAAAAATATCTGATATGATGATTTTTTCTTTTTGTCTTTTTCTTCTGATTTATGATATAGATAGAGAGGAAGTTGATAAGTAATAGATACTGCCGATGTAATACAATGCCCCTCTGAGATTTGTTCAGATATGAATATAGGAAGATTTCCCGATTTATCTAATTGTCGTGATATTAGCAAGGACAAGTTTTTATTAAACATATGTTGCATTACTTCTCTTCTTGGGCGTTCAATCATTTCGTCGTGATAAAGAATCCAACGCTCATCAAATGGTCGGTAGAGTATTTTAGTAATTGAATCTTTCCAATTGAAATCTTGTCTTAGTTTTTCTCTTTGTACTTTAATTTTCCAACTTTGATTTTCATTTAAGTCATAAGTTCTTTTAAGAATTTCATCATCAATTCTTGGATTGACAAAGTCCCTGATTCGATTGATTAACCTTTTTTTATCGAAGTCAATCACAAAATTATCTCTCGCAGTAACAACCCCGACACTATAAACCGGAAATATATCCGTTATCTTTTCAAATGAGTTGTATTGATTAGCTAATTTATTATCAGTTGGAATAAACAAGTAAAATTCAGAGCCGGGATAGATTCTATTCCATTTTGTGTTTTTAATATTGTGTTTATTAAGCCATTCATATTTTGATTCTCTTAAACCAAAAATTTCGTGATGAAAGACTTGAGTTTTTCTTTTATTTCTGTACTTAATAAAAAATGCAATTGCTACACCTTGCTGAATATCAAATACATTTTCATCTTTACTGCCATCCGGTGCTTTTTCTTTTTTTAAGCTATTTCCGTGCAAATCAAGAATATAAATTTCATCAAAACTTTTCATCAAAGAATAACGCATCGCTCTGAAAGTTGGATTATCTAAATAACTATGATTTGTAATAAATCCAATAACACCCTCTCCAGCTTTTTCAATTTTCCATTGCGCAAAACGAATAAATTTTACATAATCATCTTGTAACCATTTAGGATTTTTTTCTTTTATTGGAATTCCCTCTATATGATAGTACTCTTTAATCTCTTCAGAAATCCATTCACCAGTATTTGCTGAATGACCTGAATATGGTGGATTACCAAGTATAACAAGAATAGGAACTTCTTTTTTTATTTTACCAGCTTCGTGACTTTCATTGGAAAGAGAGGACATTCCCGGGAATTTGGATTGCTCAAGTTCTTTCATATCGAGAGAGTTTGTTAAATAATATTTGACTCGCTCATTATCTTGCATTTTATAACCATATTCATCGAGCAGAAAAGATATTTTCATATGCCCAATTGCGTATGGAGCCATCATCAATTCAAAGGCGTGGAAGTTTTTGAGAATAACATCTCTGATGCAAAGGTCAATTGCGCCGGCACCGATTCTTTCCTTTGCGTAAGTTACTGCTAATTCAATTGCTTTTGCTAAAAAGCCTAAAGTCCCACCTGCTGGGTCAAGCAAAGTTACTTGAGAGGATGTAAGTCCTCCATATAATTTGAATTTGTCCTTGAGTATTTCATCTATTGAGCGAACTATGTAAGAAACAACTGGCTCAGGAGTATAGTAAACTCCACGTTTCTCTCGAGTATCCGGGTCATAAACTGAAAGGAAAGTTTCATAGAAATGCAAAACTGGATCATTTCCTTTTCCATTATGATAATATTCATCGAGAAGTTTTTTTGCATCTGCAACTGAAAGAACTTCAGCAATGTCATCTATTATTAGTTCGAGTTGGGGTGGTAAATCTTCAAGAGAAATGAATTTGAAAATATCCCGAAGAATACCAATTGATTTTGGAATAAAAGAGTAAGCTAATTTTCTATTGAACTCATCATTAGCACGAAGTCGGGCTGCAAAGAGTCCGTAAGTAATTGTTTGAGAGTAAAGGTCAGCAAATTCTTCTTCACTGATTCCAGCAATTAAATATTCATTAAACACATCATAAAAACTTCTTATAGATTTTGTACCTATTTTGAGCTCTTCAGAGATAATCTCATCTTTTAAAAACTTTGTTCGCTTTGCAAGTTCTATCGCGAGTGATTTTGCTGTGTAAGTTTTAGGCAAGGAAAAATCTAAAAATCTTTCAATCAATTCAAAAAACTTTTCTTCATTTTCAGCAGGTGGTATGGAAGAGAGTTTTTTAATTACATAATGCCGAGCAATAGATACATTAGCAACTTTTGTGTTATCACGATAGAAACGAAATTCGGTAAAGTTTGTGAGTATAAGATTTGGGAAAGTAGATAAGTAGCGTTTTATTTGCTCTGAGTCTTCAATTTTATCTAAATCAGTTCCTAAATCTTTTGCTTCAATGTACCCAACAATTTTTTGTTTTCCATCCCAAATCCTAAAATCAGGATTTCCAACATCTGTTTTCTTTGGAAGGATTGTTATTTCAATTTTTTTATTTCTCTTTTTTTGAGAAATTTCATTAATCAAGTTTGCAAGATGTTTATAATAAGATTCTTCTCTTGCATCACCCTGTTGAAAAGTATTGAAAATATTTTGCAAATATTCATTTATCATATTGCAAATTTAAGGAAACGAGGTAAGGATTTACTAAATTTTGAAAGGAAAAAATTTTATAAAATCCAGTTCTGAACCACCAAAATAAACACAACAAATACCGTTTTTTATAAAAACAAAATCAGTATAACATTCAAAATCACTACATTTAATCCCATTTTTATAAAATCCGCAACCAATATTTACAACTCCAAGATAATCATTTTTGTTTAAGACAAAATCTTTAAGGCGGAAATCGAAGGAAGGAAAAATGTCATTTATTGAAGGAATGCTTTTTAACTCAGGCTGTTTATTCACAATTTGATTATAAACATTATTCCTTAATTTTATTTAATTCTCAGAACTTGGTAAGTATTCACCAAATATTGAGTTTTCTAAGAAAGTCAAAATCAATTCGGGATTTTCATAAAAATCATAAGGATAGTCAAAAAAATTTTTGTAGATAAATATGTCTTTGGTTGATAAGGGTTCTAAATAGTCATCTTTAACTTCCCAAAATTTCTGTTTTAAGAAAAGATCATATTCTTCTGTTTCCAAAGGAATTATTCCACCAGTTTCATTATTCATTTCACTTGATGAAATTTTGTATTTGTAGTTCAATATCAAGTTAATAATTCCAAAATCTTTGTAAAGTTTCTCTGAATAATTTATATAATTGTTTAGAATCATTTTCAACATATTCAAAACTGAATTTAGAATTTTTCAAACGATTAAATACTCTGTTAATAAAATCTGATATTTCAGGTATCTTACTGCCAAGCGATAACTCTGTCCCTTTAATTTTTTCAGCAATCAATCTCTCAGCTAACTTGCTAAATTCAGTAGGAACTGCACCGAAATTATTTTCAATCTAGATACAAGCAAGTATGGGTCTGAGTGCATAAAAATATTTTTTTCTTATGACTTGTTCACCATTTAAGTATGTGAGAATATTATTTTCTGCCATACTTAAATAATGAAACATACAAGATTTTGGCGAGAAATAAATTGGTAACAATTCTATTAAGTTTTTATAAAAAGTTTCATCTTTGAAATATATAATTGGAGAGTTTAACCATTCAAGCAATGGTGGATTAGATTTTTTGAAGAGAGTCAATGCTTTCTTAATGTCCCAGCCAGATAAGTCTAAATTATCTTCAATTTTATGTTCAATAACATCTTTTTGATGATCAATTGAAAGATAGAACTCAGGTTTTCTGATATAAATAAAACGAACATCGTAATCACTATCTTCTGAAGGAAATCCCCAAGCGCGACTTCCTGATTCACAAGCAAAAAGAATTTTTATATCTTCAGTACTTTGAAGATGAGAGAGTTTATCTAAGATTTTTTCGAGTATATCTTTACTGATTAAATCCAAGTTGTAACTTTTTAGTTCGACTTAAAAGTTAACAACTTTCAATAATTCCAATGAAAGAATCTACTTTCAGGCAGGCTCCACCGACTAATGCTCCGTCAATATCTGGTTGAGAAAGTAAATCTTTGGCATTTTCTGGTTTAACGCTTCCACCATATTGAATTATGATTTTATCAGCAACTACAAGACCATATTCAACATTTAAATAATTTCTTATAAAAGAATGTACTTCTTGAGCTTGTTCGGGAGTGGCATTTTTACCAGTTCCAATAGCCCAGACTGGTTCGTAAGCAATTATTATTTTCAAAAGCTCTTCTGGAGTAACATTTGAAAGACCTAATTCGAGTTGTCTTTCAACAATATTGTTAGTTATACCTTTTTCTCTTTCTTCTAAAGTTTCGCCTATGCAAAAAATTGGGTGAAGTCCGTGCTTTAGTGCTTGTTTGATTTTTTTGTTAATTAGTTCATCTGATTCTTTAAATATCGTTCTTCTTTCTGAGTGACCTAAAATGACGAATTCACAACCGACAGATTTAATCATATCAGCGGATGTTTCTCCAGTAAACGCTCCGCTATCTTCATAATAAATGTTCTGAGCTCCGAGTTTAATAGTTGTGTCTTTTATAATTTTTTTTGCCTCAGATAAAGCAATGAAATTAGGACAGATTATTATATCGCAATTTCTTTCTTTTTTCAAAACTTCTTCTTTTAATTTTTCGATAAATGCAATTGATTGATGAAAGTTGTAATTCATTTTCCAGTTACCGGCAATAACTTTTTTACGCATAATTTCTCCTGAACTTCAGATTTTTATTTCGGTTTAATAGATATTAAAGCTACTCAAGAAAACGTTCGTTTATTAATTCCATAATTTTTTTTCCTGCTTCGGGAATTTTAGTTCCAGGCCCAAAAATTGCTGATGCTCCGTGTTCATATAGAAATTCATAATCTTGAGCAGGAATAACACCACCACAAATTACGATGATGTCTTCTCTGCCAAGTTTTTTTAGTTCTTCTACAAGTTGTGGAAGCAAAGTTTTATGACCACCAGCTAAAGAGCTCATACCGACAACGTGAACATCATTCTCAACTGCTTGTTTGGCTGTTTCTTCTGGAGTTTGAAAAAGAGGACCTACATCTACATCAAATCCCATATCTGCATAGGCGGTTGCGACAACCTTTGCTCCGCGATCGTGACCATCTTGACCCATTTTTGCAATCATTATTCTTGGTCGTCTTCCCTCTTTTTGAGCAAATTCATCTGTCATTTTACGAACTTCGTCAAAGGATTTATCGTCATTTGAATATTCACTACTATAAACTCCAGCTATAGTTCTTGTTACAGCTTGATATCTGCCACATACTTTTTCAATTGCATAAGAAATTTCGCCCAGTGTAGCTCTTTTTCTTGCAGCTTCAATTGCAAGTTCAAGAAGATTACCTTCACCTGTTTCGGCACATTTTGTAATGGCGTTTAGTGCGGCTTCAACTTCAGATTGATTTCGTGTTTGTTTTATCTGTTGCAGTCTTTTTATTTGAGCTAATCTAACTGCAGTATTATCAACCTCAAGTATCTCAATTGGATCTTCCTTTTCTAAGCGGTATTTATTAACTCCAACGATCACCTCTTTCCCAGAATCAATTCTAGCTTGTCTTCTTGCAGCAGCTTCTTCAATTCTTATCTTAGGAATTCCTGCTTCGATTGCTTTTGTCATTCCACCGTAAGATTCGATTTCAAGAATATGTTCCCAACCTTTTTTAAGTAAGGCATCTGTCAACGATTCTACATAATACGACCCACCCCAAGGATCAATAACTTTGGTAATATATGTTTCTTCTTGTAAATACAGTTGAGTATTACGAGCTATTCTTGCGGAAAAATCTGTTGGTAATGCGATAGCTTCATCAAGAGAATTTGTGTGCAAAGATTGAGTGTGTCCTAAAGCAGCCGCCATTGCTTCAATACAGGTACGAATTACATTATTAAATGGATCCTGCTCGGCTAAACTCCATCCCGAAGTTTGAGAATGAGTTCTTAGAGCCATTGATTTAGGATTTTTCGGATTAAATTGTTTTATAAGTTTTGCCCAAATTAATCGAGCGGCACGCATTTTCGCAATTTCCATAAAGTAATTCATTCCCTGTGCCCAGAAGAATGAAAGTCGGGGAGCGAAATCATCAATATCCAATCCTGCATTAATTCCAGTTCGAACATACTCTAAGCCATCAGCTAAAGTATAAGCCATTTCCAAATCTGCTGTTGCGCCAGCTTCCTGCATATGATAGCCAGAGATGGAAATGCTGTTGAACTTAGGCATATTCTTAGCAGTGAATTTGAAAATGTCTGCAATAATTCTCATTGACATTTCTGGTGGATAGATGTAAGTATTTCGCACCATATATTCTTTGAGAATATCATTTTGAATAGTGCCTGTTAGTTGCTCGTGTTTAACTCCTTGCTCTTCTGCAGCAACGATATAAAACGCCATCACTGGAATAACAGCTCCGTTCATTGTCATCGAGACAGACATTTTATCAAGCGGTATCTGGTCAAAAAGAATTTTCATATCTTCAACTGAGTCAATTGCAACTCCGGCTTTGCCAACATCACCAACAACACGTGGATGATCAGAATCGTAACCACGATGAGTTGCTAAATCGAAGGCAACAGATAAGCCCATCTGTCCTTGTGCAAGATTACGTCTGTAGAATGCGTTGCTTTCTTCAGCGGTTGAAAATCCTGCGTATTGTCGTACAGTCCACGGACGTTGAACATACATCGTCGAATAAGGTCCACGAAGAAATGGAGGAAGGCCAGAGAGATAGTCAATATGTTCTAGGTTTTGGATATCATCCTTATCGTATAGAGGTTTAACAGGAATTTTTTCCATTGTTTCGAGGATGAAGTCTTCAACGGATTTTCCTGTTTCTTTTTTGAACTTCTCTTCCCACTCTTTTCGGGAAATTTGTTTTGATGTTAAATCAAGTTCGAGTTTTGTAAAATCGATTTTCATAGCTCTGATAATGTTAAGTTTTAAGTGTTAAATG
>JANWVQ010000008.1 GCA_025056745.1 Ignavibacterium sp. | reverse complement strand
TGATTTTAATGTTTTAGCTACGTCTTTCGCTGCAACTTTTGGTGTAAAGTGTAATACATCAAAAGCTTTGTCAACAGACATACCCCTGATTAAATCAGCAACTAATCTCATTTTTCGAGGTGAAGACCCTATAAATCTTGTAACTGCTTTAGCTTCCATATCTTAATAATCCTATTATTTACCCTTTGCTTTTGCTGCTTTTTCTGCTTTTGTTCCAGGATGTCCTCTGAATATTCTAGTTGGTGCAAATTCTCCTAATTTATGGCCAACCATATTTTCAGTGATGTAAACTGGAATATGTTGTTTCCCGTTATGTACGCCTATGGTATGACCAACAAATTCAGGTATTATTGTTGATGAACGAGACCAAGTTTTAATAATTCTTTTTTGGTTAGTCTCATTTAATTTTTGAATTTTTTTAAGAAGTTTAATATCGACAAATGGACCTTTTTTAACCGACCTTGGCATATTTAATTCCCGAACTACTTACGTCTTTTAATAATATATTTATTTGATAATTTTCTTCTTTTTCTGGTTTTAAGTCCTTTAGACTTTTGACCCCAAGGTGATACAGGGTGTCCACCACCAGAAGTTTTTCCTTCACCACCACCCATTGGATGGTCAACAGGATTCATTGCAACACCACGAGTATGAGGTCTTCTACCTAACCATCTACTTCTACCAGCTTTTCCGATACTAATATTTTCGTGGATTGCATTTCCTACGGTTCCATAAGTTGCCATACACTCTAATCTAACCATTCGAACTTCTCCAGAAGGCAATTTAAGTGTGGCATAATCTCCTTCCTTTGCCATTAACTGTAATGAAGTACCAGCACTTCTACCAAGTTGACCACCTTTACCAGGTTTAAGCTCAACGTTATGAACAAAACTTCCTAATGGAATTTCTTTAAGAGGTAATGCATTTCCAACTTTTATTTCGCTTCCAGGACCTGAAGTAACTATATCTCCAACTTTTAATCCTTCTGGAGCAATGATATATCTTTTTTCGCCATCGAGATAATGTAATAAAGCGATTCTACTTGACCTATTAGGATCATACTCTATAGAAGCAACTTTAGCCGGAATTCCAAATTTGTCTCTTTTGAAATCAATTATTCTATATTTTCTTTTATGACCACCGCCTCTATGTCTTGCAGTCATTCTACCGAGATTGTTTCTTCCACCAGATTTTTTTAAGGCAACAACCAAAGATTTTTCCGGCTCTTTTTTGGTTATTTCATCAAAGGTAAAATTCGTTCTAAATCTTGTGCCTGGTGTTACTGGTTTTAATTTCTTTATACCCATCTTTATTATCCTAATTAAGCTTGCTCAAAAAACTCTATTGTTTCGCCTTTTTTTAAAGTCACTATTGCTTTTTTAAAACTTGCTGTTCTTCCTACAAATCGACCACTTTTTCTAAATTGAGTCTTTGTTTTTCCTGAATAGTTCATCGTCCTAACACTTTCAACGTGAACGTTAAATTTTTTTTCTACTGCCCTTTTTATATCAATTTTATTTGCTTTTGGATTTACTATAAAACCATACTGACTTTTTTCAGCGGACAAGTTAGTCATTTTTTCAGTGATTAGAGGTTTTATTAAAACATTATTCATTTACAACCTCTGCTTTATTTTTAACAAAGTTCTTTTCAATTATACTAACGGCACCTTTTTGCATCACTAAAATTTGATTATTAAGTATATCATACGTTGAGGCTTTAGCAGCTTCTAAAATATTTACTTTTGGGATATTACGTCCAGATTTATATATATTGATGTCGTAGTTAGTTGTTAGCAATAGAATTTTTTTACCGCTCAAGTTCAAATTATTTAATAGTTTTACGAATTCTTTGGTTTTTGGCTGCTCAAATGTAAAATCTTCAATTATTAGAATTTGATTTTCTTTCGCTTTGTAGCTAAGAGCAGATTTTCTAGCTAATTGCTTAACTTTTTTTGGCAATTTCTGACGGTAGTCCCTAGGTCTTGGTCCGAAGATTGTACCACCACCTACCCATAGAGGGGATCTTATTGTTCCAGCACGAGCTCCACCTCTACCTTTTTGTCTCCAAGGTTTTTTACCACCACCTCTAACTTCACCACGTTCCTTAGCTTTATGGGTACCTTGACGCTGATTAGCTAAATATGCTTTAACATCTAAATATATTGCGTGATCATTTGGCTCAATAGCAAAAATTTCATCGAGAAGTTCTATTTTCTCCTCAGCTAATGTGCCATCTATTTTGTAAACATCTTTAATCATTTTATTAAACCAATTAATTCTTAATCAATTCTAAAATAGAATTTACTGAGCCGGGCACTGCACCCTTAACAAAAACTAAATTTTTTTCTTTATCAATTTTAACAATTTTAAGATTTCTAATAGTTACGTTCTCATATCCCATTCTGCCAGCCATTCTTTGACCTTTGAAGACTCTTGAGGGAAATGAGCTAGCACCGATAGATCCAGGAGCCCTAACTCTATCACTTTGGCCGTGGGTTGTCATCCCGATACCGCCAAAACCGTGACGTTTGACCACACCCTGAAAACCTCTACCTTTGCTCTTTCCTCTAACTTTTATTAAATCTCCCTCATTGAATAAACTGCAGTCTAATATATCACCAATTTTGAATCCGCTAACATCAAATCCTTTAAATTCAATTAAATGTTTTTTTGGTTTAACACCATTCTTTTCAAAATATACTCTGAGCGGTTTATTGAGTCTTCTTTCTTTAACATCGCCAAACCCAAGTTGTAAAGCTTCATATCCATCCTTTTCGATTGTGCGAATATTCGTAACAACGCAAGGACCAGCTTCAATGACAGTAACAGGAATTACTTCTCCATTACTATTAAAAATATTTGTCATTCCAAGTTTTTTTCCAATTAAACCAGCCATCTTAGCTCCGTCGCATTATAACTTAATTTCAATATCAACGCCCGCCGGAATATCAAGTTTACTGAGAGATTCGACGGTTTTGTTGTTTGAATTATGAATATCAATTATTCTTTTGTGTGTCCTAGTCTCAAATTGCTCACGAGATTTTTTATCAACGTGAGGGGATCTTAATACCGTAAAAACAGTTTTTTTAGTTGGCAATGGTATCGGACCTGATACTACTGCTCCAGTGCTTCTAACTGTCTTAATAATTTTTTCAGTTGATTTATCAATCAATATATGATCGTATGATTTTAATTTAATTCTAATTTTCTGCCCGGACACTTAAATTCTCCTATGATAAATACAATCTTATTAAAACTATTCAATAATCTTTGTTACAACACCAGCACCAACAGTTCTACCACCTTCTCTTATAGCAAATCTCAATCCCTCTTCCATAGCAATCTCTGAAATCAAATCAACCCTTAAATTAACTTTATCACCCGGCATTACCATTTCTACACCCTCTGGAAGCGTAGCAACTCCAGTAACATCTGTTGTTCTGAAATAGAATTGTGGTCTATATCCAGAAAAGAAAGGAGTGTGACGTCCACCTTCTTCCTTTGATAAAACGTAAACTTCACATTCAAATTTTTTATGAGGCGTAATTGATCCAGGTTTAGCAAGAACCATTCCTCTTTCAATTTCTTTTTTATCGACACCTCTTAATAATAGACCAGCGTTATCACCAGCAATAGCTTCATCTAATTCTTTTCTAAACATTTCTATACCAGTAACAACTGTTTTCTTATGAACACCAAGACCAATTAATTCAACTTCTTCACTTAATTTAATTCTTCCTCTTTCAACTCTTCCGGTTGCAACAGTTCCTCTACCAGTAATAGAGAAAACGTCTTCAACGGGCATCAAGAATGGTTTATCAACACTTCTTTCTGGGACAGGAATGTAATTATCAACAGCATCCATAAGCTCCCAGATACAGTTAAATCTAGGATCTGAAACATCAGCGTTCGAGCTACCTGCTTCTAATGCTTGAAGAGCTGAGCCTTTAATGATTGGGATTTCATCACCGGGGAATTCATATTTACTTAAGAGCTCTCTGAGTTCCATTTCTACTAAATCAATCAATTCAGGATCATCAACCATATCTATTTTATTTAAGAAAACTACTATTCTTGGGACACCAACTTGTCTTGCAAGAAGAATATGCTCTCTTGTTTGAGGCATTGGACCATCAGTTGCTGCAACGACTAATATTGCTCCATCCATTTGAGCAGCACCAGTGATCATATTTTTTACGTAGTCAGCGTGACCAGGACAGTCGACGTGTGCGTAGTGTCTTTTATCAGTTGAATATTCTACGTGAGCAGTTGCAATAGTAATTCCACGCTCTCTTTCTTCAGGGGCATTATCAATACTATCAAAAGTTCTGACTTGTGCTAATCCTTTTCTGGCAAGCGCCATTGTAATTGCAGCGGTTAACGTTGTTTTTCCGTGATCTACGTGACCAATAGTACCAACATTAACGTGCGGCTTACTTCTATCAAATTTTTCTTTTGCCATTATAATCTCCTTTATTTTTTATTGTTTTAATTTTTCTATCCTACAGATTTTTTAGCTAAACTCTTTTCTGATATTTCATCGGAAATAGATTTTGGCACTGCCGAATAATGATCAAATTGCATAGTATAAATTGCACGTCCTTGAGTCATTGATCTTAAAGTAGTAGCATAGCCAAACATTTCAGATAAAGGCACATAAGCTTTAATTACTTGAGCATCTTTTCTTGCAGAAAATCCTTCTATTTTTCCTCTTCGAGAATTTAGGTCTCCCATTACATCGCCTAAATATTCTTCGGGAGTGATGACTTCTACGGCCATAATAGGCTCCAACAATATAGGATTAGCTTTTCTTGCTGCATTCTGAAACGCAATTGATCCAGCAACTCTAAACGAAATTTCATCAGAGTCAACATCGTGATATGAACCATCGTATAATTTCGCTTTAATATCAACCATTGGATAACCAGCTATAACACCATTTTTCATCGCATCCTGAATTCCTTGAGAAACTGCTGGAA
>JANWVQ010000007.1 GCA_025056745.1 Ignavibacterium sp. | reverse complement strand
ATTTTTCCTGATTTAATTGATATTTCAGATTTGTTTGAGCTCTTAAAACTTACTCTATAGATATATATTCCACTTGATAGACCATCGGAATTAAATTCATATTCATAAAAACCGGAGGTATTTAAATCAATTGTATTTGATGAAATTTCTTCACCCAAAGCATTGAAGAAAGTAAAAGTAACAGTTCCACTTTCAGGAATAGCGTATTTAATCTTTGTAGTTGGGTTAAATGGATTAGGATAATTGCCATAAATTTCTAAATCATTTGGTATTGTAACTTCGTTTAAGCCATCCACAGAAACAGGTGTGTTTGGATCCATTACCATCCAAGCAGTAGCTGGACCTCCATCGTGTTCTCTAAACCACCAAGTTCTTGTCCCATAGTTTGCTAAAGAATCATCAAAAGAATCGCCATCCATTATCATAACCCCGCCGAATAATAATTTATCACCTAAGTTAGAAGGATAACCAAGTTTAGCAAGATTGAGTTTTATTTCAACTTGATAACCTTCGTCAATATCGTTATTATTGTTTACTGTTGAATTTCCTTTTAGTCTTACTCCAAATGATGCATAACCACTATCAACAAGTTCTTTCAAATATTCAGAAGCAACAGCTTGACCAGCAGCATTAAAATTAACCATTAATTGCCTAAAAGTCATAACGTTATCAACATTAAAATCATCCCTATCACCAAGGACAAATCTTACACCATCATATCTATCATACTCATTTCTTCCCTGAATTAATTGGTCATTTATATCAGCTGCCAAATAAAGATGTTGACCTCTGAAAAACATTTTAGCTTTTGCTGATACTGGATCAAGAACTGGAGGTCGAGGATTTCCACCTAATTCAGGTTGAAATTGTCCACTTAATAATGGTCCAATTGTTGGGTAAGTATTTCTTAAAAGTGAATCGTCCCAAGCAATGTTTACATCAAAAGCTCCGTTCCAAACAGCTTCGTTTAGATTTCCGTTTATAGTTGGTTCAGGGAAATTAGAACCATTTGGAATTATAGCATCTGGTTGAATAACTGGTAGATTAGTGGTGCTCGGGGTAACATCAGGTCTGGCATAAACTCTAATTGCATTCATAGCGTTCACATTACCCCAAGGAGATTGAAACCAAGTTCGAGCTGAAGCAACCTTCATAGGGTTGTTTGCCCAAATCCAATCACCATCCCAAATGCTAAAGTTTAATGCTACAACATCTCCATTTGGTCTATTCACATTATAACCCAACGGAGTTAAATCAATTTTCATTTCTACAATCCAAGCTTGATCATTTTCTAAAGTGTTATTAGGTAGAACATCCCTACAAGACAAACCATTTGTAACTTTATAAGCAGCATCCCAAGCTTCTCTTTGTTGCGGAGTGCGAGCAGTATCGCCCCAAGTTCCATATCTTCCTATAAATCTCGGAGGCATTCCGGGAATTATTTGAAAGTTTGGAATATTAATTGATGCATACCACCAAGTATAAAAATATTCGACTGGAGCAGCAGGCCTACCAGTAGATTTTTTATCTTTAATAGACATCAAAATTCCATCCCATCTTGCCCAATCTCCAATTCCACCAACAGAGGAGTCTGGAATATTAAATCCTAAATATAACTTATTGTCTGTGGTAACTAAAAATTTTATTGTTGCGTTAGTTTTATCCCAATAAACATTTTCTTGAAATTCAGGTCTCCATCCACTAGTAGGTAAAGGGTTCGTCTGTCCATATCGAATATTTATTGTAGTTGCATTATTCCAAGCTGATTCTGTGAGATTTCCATCTAATGTAATTGTTCCTGCAGGTACCATTCTTGCCCAGACAACATCTTCACGATTTGGATACTGCCCATATACAAACGAAATGATTAGTAAGAAAAACGAAAAAAATATTTTAGTTCTCATAAATACCTCCTAAGATTATTTATAAATTATTCCAAATAAACTTCAACATTTATTTCACTTCTTTTTGAAGGTTTAATAATATTATCAGTTACTTTTTTACCATCAATCATCATATAACTAAATTTCGGATTGTCATTAGCTTTATTGATAACTTTTATATTGTAAATTGAGTCTCTGAATTTCCTTCGTATAGAATATTCCAACCATTCTTTAGGAATACAAGGGTCAATAACTAAACCATCTATTGTTGCTCGAATACCAAGTATCCAATCAACAATTACTTTTTGAAACCAATTTGCAGAGCCTGTATACCAAGTCCAACCTCCCATACCGTAATTAGGTGAATCAGGTCCGTCAATATTTCCTGGAGTTACATAAGGTTCACATTTGTATTCATCTGGATTCATTCCATTATAGATTGGGGATAAATTTTTATATGCAGTAAATGCTTGTTGATTTTGTTTTAATAATGCGTAAGCCCAAATTGCCCACGTTGCGGCGTGAGTATATACACCTCCATTTTCTCTTCTTCCTGGTGCATATCTTGACAAATATCCTATCATCTCATCAGGTTTAGTATACGCTGGGGTTAATAAAAGACATCCATTCTTTTTTAATAAGTATTTTGTTACTGAAGACATCGCTTTTAATTTTTTATCATCTTCGGCTATTCCACTAATGACAGACCAACTTTGTGCATTGAGATAAATTTTGCCTTCTAAATTTTCTTTACTCCCAATTTTCTCACCATTATCTTTTGTAGCACGAAAGAACCAATTGCCATCCCAAGCATATTTATCAAAAGCTTTTTTCAACAGTTTAGCTTTTTGAATATATTTTTTTGATAGTTGATGACGTTTGTATTTTGAACAAATCTCTGAAAATCTTGTTAGAATTAAATAGAAAAATTCAGTAAGCCAAATAGATTCACCTTTCATATCAAGGCCGACAGCACTTAATCCATCATTCCAATCACCAGCTCCTATTAAAGTCAATCCTCTTTTACTCATTCTCTTTAATACTCTCTCTATTGCATTGATAGAATGGTTAAATAAAGAATCTAATTTTTTAGGATTGTCATAATATGGTTCTTTAATATCTAATATTGTATAATCAGCAGTTTCATCTATGTAATTTATTATTAAGAAAGGAAGCCAGAGAAGATCGTCTGTCATTTTAGTGGGTAAACCAGTTTCGCTTATTGGATGCCACCAATGAAGTACTGTCCCATCTTGGAATTGATGTCGCGCGTGTAGACGAATTTGTTTAAGTGTTAGTTTTTGTTCAATTGGTAGGAAGACTAAACTATCTTGAAGTTGATCCCGAAAACCAAAAGCACCGCTTTGTTGATAATAAGCTGTTCTCGCCCAAAGACGTCCTGCAATTGCTTGATATCGTAACCACTTATTGACCATTATATTCATAGCTTCATCTGGAGTGTTGATTTCAAGAGTTGAAAACATTTCTGCCCAGAAATTTTTTACTTCATTTAGAGATTTGTAAATATTTTCGATATCAGAATACTTGAGGAGAGATTTTTTTATTTGCTGTTTATTCTTGTATATACCAATTATAAAAGTAAGATTTTCTTTTTCACCATTATTAAAATCCACATCGACTTTAACTGTTCCTATCGAATCATTCCATTTGCCAACTCTCTTTGATAAATTATTGGCTAAAACACCTTGCGGCTTTTCTATACTTCCATATTGTCCTATAAAAGATTCTTTATCACCATCGAAATCAGTAATTTTTTTACTGCAACCTATAAAACCCAAATAAGGATATTCTATATTCCAATGTCCACGATTACTTATAGGAATTTCCCAAAGCCTTTTTCGAGCAATTAAAGCATTAAGTTGCTGGTCAAATTCGGTTTCAAGAAATGTTTTATGGAACTCTCTGTGATGATCTGCAGAGGAACCAAGACACCATTCAAAGTAAGAATAAATTGAAAGGTTTAAATCCGAATTAGAATTATTCTCAATTTCAAAATTCCATATTTCTATTTGATCATTCAGAGGGACAAAGACTGTAAGTTGAATTTGGATGCCTTTGAATTCAGAAATAAATTTTGCATAACCAAATCCATAATGACATTCATAATTATCCAACTCTTGTTTTACGGGATACCAAGTCGGAGAAAATATTTCTCCTGTTATGTTGTTTTTTATTATGAAATATTTTCCCCAATCATCTTTAATCAAATCTTGATGCCAACGATTTAGTCTATTAAATTCTGAATGTTCAAGCCAACTAAAACCACCTCCAGTTTGAGAAATAACTAAACCATAATTGCCATTAGTTAAAACATTAATCCAAGGTTTTGGCGTTTTATAAGTTTTGATTATATACTCGTTTCCATCATCGGAAAAATAGCCATATTTAGTTTCAAATTTTTTCATTTGGTTGTCATTTATTTTTTACCGGTTTTGTTGATTGTCTAATTATTAATTCTGTAGAAATTTTAATTTTTTGCGGACGAGAATTTTTCAAGTCTTTGTTTTCAATTTTTTTTATCAATAATTCTGCAGCTTTTCTTCCTTCATCTTCAATTTGTGCAGCAACAGTTGTTAAAGGTGGGTTAAGATATTGAGATACAAAAATGTTATCGAATCCAACAATTGCAATATCTTCAGGTATACTCATTCCTTTTTTTGATGCAGCATCATAACAACCAAGTGCCATCATATCATTAGCTGCAAATATTACCTCAGGTCTATTCTTTAAATTCATTAAATGCATACCTAAACGAGTGCCAGTTTCACGAGTAAAATCACCTTCAACAATAAAATTATCAGGGACTTTAATATTGTTGTTTTTACAAGCCTCTAAAAATGCTTTAACACGAATTTTAGCATCATCATTATCTTTTGGACCTGTTATATGTGCAATTTTTTTATAACCACATTTCTTTATCAAATAATTAGTCATATCATAAGCACCCTGATAATTATCAACAGACACCACATCAAAATCACTCGAATGCATTCCTCCACTTATAATAACAAAAGGTATAATAGTTTGAGAGAGAATGTTTTTTAGAGTTTTATTTATATTCGGAACTAAAAGAATCAATCCACCAAGCAGCCCATTTCTTAAAATAGAATTAAGCGTGTTCTCTAATTCAATATACCTATGCGAACTTATAACCATAGTAAAATAATTATGTTTATAAGTGACTTCATCAACTCCTTTAATTAATTCAGAGAAAAATTCATCTGTTATATCTGGCAATATTAAACCTATGATATTTGAAGTTCTTAGAACAAAATTTCGGGCAAGAATATTTGGTCTATAGTTAATTTGTTCGGCTACTTTTTTAACTAATAATTTAGTTTCAACTGTAACTTTTGGATCATCATTTAAAGCACGTGAGACAGTAGCTATTGAGAGTTTCGTTAATTTGGCTATATCTTTAATCGTAGGCATAATTTATTATTAATCAAATGCTATCCTATCTTATTAATTATTAAGATAGGATAGCGATTAATAGATTTTTATTTAATTAATGTCATTTTTCTTGATTCAACTTTGATAGATTTTCCATCATTTACTTTTAATGTATAAACATAAATTCCTGAAGAAAGCGAATTAGCATCAAAATCTATTGAATGTCTTCCTGCGTTTAATTTGTCATTTAATAAAGTTGATATTGTCTGACCTAAAAGATCAGATACGATTAATTCTACATTTGATTCTTGAGGTAATGAAAATGAAATA
>JANWVQ010000133.1 GCA_025056745.1 Ignavibacterium sp. | reverse complement strand
AACTTTTTTCATTCCGTAAGAACCTGCAAGCAAACGAGCTTTGACCATATATGGAAATGGTACTGTTTTAATAAACTCGTGAATTTTGTCGTAATTAAGAATATGTTGAAATTCTGGTACGGGAATTCCTACTTCTTTTGCGCGCATTCTCATAGCAAGTTTATCTCTGAAATAACGAGCAGTAGTATCTCCCATACCACCGATTCTTAAATGCTCTCGTAAAGAAGCAACTCGCTCAACATCAAAATCATCAAGAGCAACAATTCTATCAATAATTTCTGTTCTCGCTAAATAGCTTACACCATAAATTACATCTTTCATATTCCAGTCTTTATTTTTATCAGGGATGTAATAAATCTCATCAATGTAATCTCTTGGCCAATCAGCACCTTCAAGAGATTTAGATGTAAGAAGCAAAACTCTGCAGCCTTCTTCTTTTGCTTGCTTCATAAAGTCGTGTCCTTTTTCAAAGCTTGAAACACAAAGAATTGTAAGCATATCTCCTCCTTTGAGTTTTAAAGATTAAGTTTTTCGCCCTCTAATTTTGCTATTAAAACTGCACCACAAGTGTCGCCAAAAACATTTAAAGCGGTTCTGCTCATATCCAAAATTCTATCAACGGCTAATATAAGTCCAATTCCTTCTAAAGGCAATCCAACTGCAGTAAGCACAATTGACATCATAACTAATCCAGCCATTGGAATTCCGGCAGCACCAATTGAAGCAAGTAATGCTGTAATTACAACTATCATTTGTTGTAAAAATGAAAGCTCAATTCCATAAGCTTGTGAAATAAATATTGCAGCAACACATTCGTAAAGTGCAGTGCCATTCATATTTACAGTTGCACCAAGTGGAAGAACAAAACTCGATATTTTATTTGAAACTCCTGCATTTTTTTCAACTGCATTAATTGTTACTGGCAAAGTTGCAGAGGATGAAGATGTCGAAAATGCAGTTAGAATTGGGAGCGACATTGCTTTGAAGTGATTGAGTGGATTTATTCTGCCAAATAATTTTAGAATTAATGGAAGAGTTATGAAAAAATGAAATCCAAGACTTAGTAATACTGTAATCATATAAACACCAAGATGACCGAACATCTGCAATAATTTAGACTTATCAGCAGATTGGTCAGCCACAACTCCTGAGACAATTCCAAAAATACCGATTGGTGCAAAAAGAATTATAAAACTTGTAAGTTTCATCATCACTTCAAAAGCGGAATTGAAAAAAGTGTTTAATGTATCTCGATATTTTGCTTCTATTTTCAGAGTAAATAATCCAAACATAATAGCAAAAAATATTATAGCTATCATATCAGCATTAACAAAAGCTTCGAAGATATTATTCGGAATTATTCTTAAAATGATTTCCTTGATTGTGAGTTTTGAAGCAGTAATTTCAGGGACTTCCATCTTGAATCCTAAATCAGCGTTCAATCCAGGTTTAATAATATTTACGAAAACCAATCCAGTAATGATTGCTAAAATTCCTGTTGAAAGAAAAAATATCAAAGCCTTAAAACCAATCCTACCGAGACTTTTTGATTCACCGAGATTAGAAACTCCTGCAATCATTGAAGTGAGGACAAGTGGAACTATTATCATCTTTAATGCACGGAGAAATAATTCGCCAAGCCAGCGGACATAATTAACATATTGATTTAGATATAAACCAAAAAGAATTGCAAGAACAAATGCAATTAGGATCTGCCAGTGTAGTTCGAGTTTTTTCATAATTTGTTATAAAAGATTTTTGAGAATTTCATCGCAAACAGCATAACCAGAAGAGGTCATCTTTAATAAATCATTCTGCTTGATCATAAAGCCTGATTGAATGTATTGATTAATCTTTTCCTCTGATTTAGTAATCCAATCATTTCCAAATCTTTCAGTTAGCTTTTGCAAATTTAATCCTTTACTTCTTAATGCTAACATAATATATTCATCCTCGAGCTCATTTACTGACAAAATTTCCTCACTCATTTTGGCGTGTCCGTTCAGATTTATTTCATTGATATATCTTTTCAAACTTGAAAAATTCCACCAACGTTTATTTTCACGAAATGAATGAGCCGAAGGACCAATACCTAAATAATCTTTATGACTCCAATAAGCAAGATTATGCTGACATTCAAATCCAACTTTAGCAAAGTTTGAAACTTCGTATTGATCAAATCCGCAACTTGTCAAATAATTAATTGTGAACTGATATAAATCAGCATCGTAGTCCTCGTCTTGAATTTTTACCTTACCATCTAAAACCAATTTATTTAGAATTGTTCCTCTTTCTAAAATTAAACTATATGCTGAAATATGTTTGATTGGAAGTTTGGTTGCAACATCAAGATTATGTTCCCATTTATCTTTAGTTTGATTTGGCAGATTGAAAATCAAATCAATGTTTATGTTTTCAATGCCGGAAGCAAAAGAAGTTTCGACAGTTTTAATTGCGGTTTCTTTATCGTGAATTCTTGTAAGAAATTTCAAATCATTTTCATCAAAAGATTGAATACCAATGCTTAGTCTATTTATTCCAACTTCTTTAAATGACTTTAATTTATCTACATCAACAGTTCCCGGATTTGTCTCTAATGTGATTTCTAAATTATCTGAAAAATTAAATTTCTTAAATAAATGATTTAGAATTTCTTCAATCTGAACTGCTTCAAGAATCGAAGGCGTTCCACCTCCGAAGAAAATGGTAGAAAATTTACAATCCTTAAAGTAATTTTCAGAATAAAAGTCAATTTCAGATTTGATGCATTTAATGAACTCTGATTGATTTTCAAAAGTTATGATAGAATAGAAATCACAATAAATGCACTTGTGCTCACAAAAAGGAATATGAATGTATAATGAAGCGTCTTTCAAGTTTTCTAACATATTTTGGTTTTGTGGTAAAAAATATCATTTGAAGCCCAATTAAACAATTTTATCTTTGCTACAACTATGAAGATTTCTTATAAAAATATTTTAATAATTACATTCGTTTCCAGTTTAATCGGATTGATTTACAACAATTTAAATCCAAAAGGTATACCATTAATTAAAGAGAAAAAAGAATTAGTATTTGAATCTGACACTCTTTTGCTCACTTTAGATGAAAAAAAAGAAATGATTCAATCTGATAGCTTAGATAATAAATCTGAGCAAACTAAAGTTTCAAAAGAAAGTGATATTAAGAAAGA
>JANWVQ010000078.1 GCA_025056745.1 Ignavibacterium sp. | reverse complement strand
ACTTTACGATGCAATGGATAAGATAATTGAATGTGGAATTGATGTTCTTCATCCAATTGAGCCTAAGGCAATGAATATAGTGCAAGTAAAAAGAAAATATGGAGAGCATCTTGCTTTAATTGGCAATATTGATGTTGATTTACTATCTCGTGGTTCAAAGGAAGATGTTTGTAAAGCTGTAATTCAAAATATTGAAACTGTTGGTTTGGCCGGTGGATATTGTGTCGGTTCGGGAAATTCTATTCCTGAATATGTTAATTTTGAAAATTATTTAGTGATGATTGATGCAACAAAAAACTATATTTTATAAAGTAAAATATCAATCTAATTCTAATCATTAGTTTTGCTTACATAGTTGCTTGTTCTTATTTTTCAAATATGGATGTAAAGAAATATAATAGAATAAAGCTCTGGACCAGCATTTCAAATAGTGTGTTATTTTTTATTGTAACGTTAATATTTATTACGCAAGGGTTTGGAAAATATATTGAGAGTTTAATATTACCCAATATTAAGTCTGAATACTTAGCATTCATAGTTTTTGTCTTTGTCTATTCAATCATTACATCATTATTTACTTTCCCGTTAAGTTTTTATTCCAGTTATATTTTAGAACATAAATATAAATTATCAAATCAATCATTATCGAAATACTTTATTGATAAAATAAAGTCACAAATAATTTCTATAATTATCGCTATTCCAGTTTTGATTCTTTTTTATTATTTAATGAAAAATTATCCTGAAACTTGGTGGTTATTTTTTTCTGCAGCAATGTTTTTCATTTCAGTTGTTTTGGCTCAGTTATTTCCAATTCTGATTTTCCCTTTATTTTTCAAATTGAAACCAATTGATGATGAATCTTTGATAAATGTTATTAAAGATTTGGCTGAACAAACTAATTTTAAGTTTTCAAGTATTTATTCATTTGATTTAAGTTCCAAAACTAAAAAAGCGAATGCTGCGCTGACAGGATTAGGAAAAACAAAGAAAATCATTTTAGGTGATACTTTATTAAATCTACTTTCTGTTGATGAAATAAAGACTGTCCTTGCACACGAGATCGGGCATTACAAATTGAATCATATTCCAAAAAATATTTTGTTTTCTACTGTAATTAGTTTCATAACCTTTTATCTTATTGCTGAGCTTTATAAAAATTCATTGAGCTTTTTTGGATTTGAATCTATAACGCAAATCTCAGCTTTTCCTTTGTTGATTATCTGGGGTGCTATAGTTGGATTGTTCATAACTCCCATATCAAATATAATTTCAAGGAAATTTGAATATGAGGCAGATAACTATGCGATAAAAGTTACAAATATGCCTGAATCATTTAAGTCAGCTTTAACAAAATTATTTGATAAAAATTTGGCTGATAAGGAACCTCATCCATTTGTTGAGTGGTATTTTTATAGTCATCCATCTTATAATAAAAGAATTAAAAATATTGATAATACATTAACTATACTAAATCCTAAAGAGCAGTTAAATTGATAACCGTTATTAAACTTTTGTTAATTGGAATTCACACAATTATTCTATCAATCATTGCAACTTTTTCAGCATTGGTTGACAGAAGTTTTAAGTCATATTTCTTCCTTACAAAAATTTTTTCAAAAGGGATTTTGTTTATAGCAGGGGTGAAAGTTGAAACAATAAACAAAAATAAAATCGATAATAATTCAACCTATGTTTTTGTTTCTAATCACTTAAGTCAATTTGATATTCCTGTTTTACAATCTGCTATTCCAAATAGAATTGCAATGATATTTAAAAAAGAGCTTTCAAGAATTCCTATTTTTGGTTGGCAACTTGTTTTAGGCCCTCATATTATGGTAAATAGAAAAAGTCCTGAAAGTGGAATGAAAAGTATTGAGCAAGCAAAAGAAAGAATGAAAGCAAAAGGTATTTCCGTTCTTGTTTTTCCAGAAGGCACCAGAAGCAAAACAGGTGATTTATTACCTTTCAAAAGAGGAGCATTTCATTTAGCATCTAAGATTGGGGCTCCAATAGTTCCAGTAACAATAATCAATTCCGAGAAAATTATGCCAAAAGGGTCATTCAAACTAAAAAGAGGAAATGTAAAAGTAATTTTCAATGATCCAATTGATACATCAAATATCAAATCCAAACCAGATGAAATTCAATTGATGGAAAAAATTAAATTGACTATGCTCAATAATAAGGAGAATTATAGATGAGTGTCCCAAAAGAAGAAATTATTAAGATTGCAAAACTTGCAAAACTTAAACTGAATGATAATGAAATTGAAAAATTTACTTCTCAGTTTAATCAAATACTTGATTATATGAAAAAGCTTAATGAAATAAATACAGATGAAGTTCAACCTCTTTCTCATCCTCTTGAAATTAATAATGTAATGAGAGACGATGAATTAAAAGATTCAATCCCTAGGGAATTAGCTCTTTCAAATGCGCCTGATAAAGATGATAAATTTTTCAAAGTGCCAAAAGTGATTAAATAAAAATGTCGCTTAAAAAAAATAAATATGATGTCACATCTATAATTGGTATCATTCCAGCAAGATATTCTTCAAAACGACTTCCTGCTAAATTAACTTTAGAAATAGGTGGTAAACCAATTATTCAGCATACTTATGAGAATGCATTAAAATCTAGATTATTAAATGAAGTTTATGTCGCTGTCGATGATGATAGATTAGCAGAGATATGTGAAAGTTTTGGTGCGAAATATTTTATAACACCTAAAGATTTAAACTCAGGTTCTGATAGAGTTGCTTATGTGATAAAAAATTTTTTAGAGGCTGATATAATTGTAAATATACAAGGTGATGAACCATTTATTAGCAGTAATGCAATTGATAAATCAGTTGAACCACTATTGTTTGATCAAAAAGTTGAGGTGTCAACTTTAATAACCCCAATCACAGAATATAAGGAATTAGAAAATTCATCAACTGTCAAAGTTGTTTTTGATTATGAGAATTATGCATTATACTTTTCTCGTTCCAAAATCCCTTTTATCAGAGATGCAAAATCCAACAGACAAGAAATTCAATCGGGATTATTCTATAAACATATTGGCATATATGCTTTTCGAAAAAATGCATTAATAAAATTTGTGTCATATCCACAAACTGATTTAGAAAATGCAGAGAAACTCGAACAACTTCGTATGCTTGAGATGGGAATGAAAATTAAAGTTGTTCAAACTGATTATTCATCAATCTCAATAGATACAATTGAAGATTTAAGGCAAGCAAGAAAATATTACAATAAATTAAAAAATCATTTATGAAGAAATTCGAAAAAATAAATTTAGCACAAATACCAACTCCAATTGAGACAATATCTTTTAGAAAGAAAAAATTTTTGATTAAAAGAGATGATTTAACTGGTTGTGAACTTTCAGGTAATAAGGTTAGAAAACTTGAATACATTCTTTTTGAAGCTAAAAAGAAAAAAGCAGATATTATATTCACTTGTGGTGGTGAACAATCAAATCACGCAAGAGCTGTAACAATTGCTGCAAAGAAAATTGGTTTAAAGACAAAACTATTTCTGTGGGGAAATCCTAAAAAAAATATCTCAGGTAATCTGTTTTTGAACTTAGTTAATAATGCCGAAATTAAATTTCTTAATAAAAAAGAATATAAAAATGTCAATGAAATAATGTTTAATGAAGCAAGATTTTTTCAAGAAAAAAGAGAATTAAATGCTTACGTAATACCAGAGGGAGGAGCGAACGTTTTAGGATGTTATGCTTATTATAATTTCGTTAATGAAATTGCTAATCAAATTGACATAAAAAAATTAGGTGGGATTGTAGTAGCTGCTGGTTCAGGTGGAACAGCTGCGGGTATCTTATCAGCTATTTCTTTGCTAAATCTAAAATTAAAAGTAGTTGCAGTTAATGTTCTTTATGATAAAGAGACAATAACAAAAAAAATATTACTTTTATCTGAAGCTCTATTAAACGAGATCAATTCAAATTCAAAAGTATCCTCTGATAATCTTATTGTATTAGATGGTTATTCAACTGAAGGTTATAAGAAAATAAACAAAGACAAAATTGAGTTAATGTTAAGATTCGTTGAAGAAACTGGAATTTTATTTGATCCCGTATACACTGGTAAAGCATTTTATGCTTATTATAAGAATTTCTTAGATAAGGGTTTGGGTATGAAATATTTATTTGTTCATACTGGTGGTCTATTTGGAATTTTTGGTAGGGAGAAGGATTATTTATCAGGAAAATAATTCTTTCAGCAAATTTAATTTTTATTTAATTTTAGCACATTAAAAAAGGTATATTATGGAATGTATTTTTTGCAGTATAGTTAAGAAAGAAGCTCCTTCAGAAATTGTTTTTGAGGATGAAGATATAATTGCCTTCCTTGATATCAATCCAATTAATTATGGACATTTGCTCGTTTTGACTAAGGAGCATTTTGATAATTTCTTAACTGTTCCAACTGAGTTGCTTCAAAAGCTTATTTCACGAGTTCAATTTCTTGCTGGTATTGTTAAAAGATCAACTTCCGCTGATGGGTTTAATACTATGACAAATAATGGCACTGCTGCTGGACAGAGAATTTTTCATTTTCACTTTCATATAATTCCAAGATTTGAAAATGATTTCAAACTAAATTTGATTTCAAAAAATTATAATGATCAAGAAATGAAACAAATTGCTGATAGAATGAAAGAATTTATTGAAAAATATAAAGGGCAATTAAATGGATAAAAAAATCAGAGTTTTAATTGCCAAAGCTGGTTTAGATGGTCACGATAGGGGGGCTAAAGTAATTGCGGCTGCTTTAAGAGACGCTGGAATGGAGGTGATTTATACTGGATTAAGACAAACTCCTGAAATGATCGTAGAAGCTGCCATTCAAGAAGATGTTGATGTTATCGGTGTCAGCATTCTCTCAGGAGCACATATGACAATTTTTCCAAAGATTGTCAATTTACTTAAAGAAAGAGGAGTTAACGATATTCTAATTACTGGTGGAGGAATAATTCCAGCTGATGATATCGAAAAATTAAAATCAATTGGAGTAGGAGAATTATTCACTCCCGGTGCTTCTACTGAGGATATAGTTAACTATATTAAAAAATGGGTAAATGAGAATCCCAGAAATTAATAGGCATCACAATGAAAAAATTAATAACAACAATATGCCTCTTATTAAATGGTATATTATTATCTCAATCATTAGTTCAAGTCGTTAATCTTCCCTCCAGTTCATTTTATTCACTTGCTTACGGTTTAGTTTATGCTAATGGAAATTATTGGCTTTCATCTGAAGCATCACCTTCAGGAGCGGGAGTTTTATTTGCTGTCAATTCCCAAGGTCAACAGGTTCAACAATTAAATATTAATTATCCATCAATTAGACCTTCACAGGGTTTAGCTTTCGATGGAACAAATTTTTGGTATATCGAAAGAAAAGTTGCAAGATGTGATATCTTTAAAGTTAGTCAGTCCGGAGTAGTTCTCGATTCCATTCTTTCAACAACTTTATTTGGCTCAAGTTTTTATTTTGGCGGAGCTGCTTGGGATGGAAGCGGTCTTTGGGTTTCTGTTTACTCTCCTGATTCAAGAGTAGGACTTTATAAAATTAATACCAGCACCAAACAAATTGTGGACTCAATTGCAACTCGATTAATATTTCCTGCTCAGCTTCAACCTCAAGGTATGACGGTTAAGGGTGATACATTATTCTGGATTAATGACGGTTTTCAAGGTGTAGATAAAATCTATGCCGTTAGGATTTCAACAAAGGATACTTTATTTTCATTTAACCCACCCGAAATGCCAGGTGTTAGACAAAATCCACGTGGATTAGCTTGGGATGGAAATCATCTTTGGCTTTTGGCTGAACCTGTTGGAGCATCATCAGGTAGGCAATTATTTAAATACAATCTATCCGAAGCGGGGTCACCTGGAATTAATTTAATTACAACCTCGATAAATTTTGGTAATGTTGTAATTGGAACCTCCTCTCAATCAAATATAATAATTAGAAATTATGGAAATGTTAATTTGAGAATCGATTCTGCAAGAATAAGTAATAGTGCTTTTAATCTAATAACTTCTTTACCAAGAGTAATTCAACCAAACGTTACAGATACTTTAAGAATATCATTTAATCCTAATGCAAACAGAAATTATCAAGATTCAATAATGTTTTTCCATAATGATGTTAGTGTTCCATACTCGAGAACAACTCTAATTGGTGCGGGTGTCTATGGAGCTGCTCATCTAGTATTTGATTCTACTTCTTTTAATTTCGGCCAAAAGAGAATTAATTCTACCTCCTCAAGGGCTCTTAAAATAACTAATGCAGGCACATCTAATCTGAGGATTGATTCAATTAGAGTTAAGTCAAATAGATTTTACTTAACTGATATTTCAACTCCTGTAAATATTACTGGATTATCTAGTATCTCATTTAAAATTTGGTTTAATCCCATCGCTATAAGAAACTACACGGATTCTATAATTGTATACTCTAATGCAAGCAATGGAAGTGTTCAATATGTCCCTCTTCAAGGTTCTGGTGTTATTCCTGAGAGATATTTTGGAAACATATATTGGCAAGGTCAAATTCCCGATAATCCTGGGACGAGTTTTCAACAATATCATCCTCGTTCGATGAAAAAAATTCAGGATATAAATGGTGATGGTGTAATGGATATGATTATCGCAACGCAAAACTATTGGACTTTAGCTTTCAATGGGAATAGCTCTGGCTGGGGTGATATCCTTTGGACTTATTCAACTTATTTTGGCTCTATTAACACTGGAGCAGTTGAACAAGAGCAATGTTTACAAATTGCCTCAGATTTAAATGGTGATAATTTTCAAGATGTAGTTATCGGGACAGGTGGCGGAAATGAATTTGTTTATGCCCTTAATGGACGTAATGGTCAAGTGCTTTGGGGTTTTGGTAATGCATCTACAACTGATGATGGTGATATTATGGGTTTGGATGTGAAAAGAGATTTTACTGGTGACGGGATCCCCGATGTATTAGCTGCTGCAAGTGGAAATGAATCCACTGGCTCTGGAAGATTTTCTGTTTACTTGCTGAATGGTGCGACTGGAACTCAAATTTGGAGAATTGATCATTCACCTCAACAAAAATTAAAATATATGGTTGTATCAACTGATGCTGGTGGAGCAGTGGGTTCTCGTGTAGGTACGGTAAATGAAGTAATGGGTTTCAATCATTCTGGTAATCAAATTTGGGTATTTAATACATCAGGAACACCTTGGACTGTAAAAGAAATTTCAAACATTGGTGGTTCTCCAAGCTCAGATGTATTAGTTGGAACAACTACCGGAAATATCTACGTGCTTGATGGACAAACAGGTGCTGTGCTTTGGCAGACCAATATCGGAAATGTTTTTATCGAAGATTTACGAGTAGTTCCTGATGTCAATAATTCTGGAAAGCCTGATGTATTAGCAAGTGGAATAAGCCAAACGGTTTTTATGCTCGAAGGTTCAAATGGAAGTATTATCTGGCAAAATTCAACTGGTGGAAATATTTTGGGCAAAGATGTTCTTAGTGATTTTGATGGAGATGGAAAACCAGAAGTAGGTACGGCTTCTCTCAATAATCTAGTTCACGTATTTGATGGTGTCAGTGGTCAAATGAAATTCAGTTATGCTTTTGGAACGGGTGGAAATTCAACAGCTGCAGAACACGTAGTTGACTTAGCAGATATTGACGGAAATTTTAGTCGTGAATTTGTTGCCGGTTCTAGAGATGGAAGAATTGTTTGCTTCTCAGGTGGAGAAAATATAATACCTGTTGAACTTTCAAATTTCTCAGCGAATGTTGTAGGAAATGACGTAATTTTAAACTGGACGACTGTAACTGAATTAAATAACTTTGGATTTGAAATTCAAAGACTAAAATCAAAAGAATCACCTCTATGGGAAAATGTTGGATTTGTTAAAGGTAATGGAACAAGTACAGATAAATCACGATATTCTTTTATAGATAAAAATTTAGAAAACGGAGAATACATCTATAGGATTAAACAAATTGATTTTGATGGGAATTATACTTTTTCCAATCAGATCAATGTTACAATTGGTTTGCCCGACAAATTCAGCCTTGAACAAAATTATCCTAATCCTTTCAATCCAATGACGAAGATAAGATTTAATATACCTACTTCCATAAATGGTAAAGAGAATTCAGTTAAGTTAGAAATTTTCGATGTTATAGGAAAAAAGTTGATAACTTTAGTTGACGAGAAAAAAGATGCTGGATTTTATGAAGTAGATTTTATACCTTCAAATTACAATTTGAGCAGTGGTGTCTATTTTTATAAACTAACAATAAAAGATGGAAATTTAGACAATACTTTATTTTCACAAACTAAAAAATTAGTTTATATAAAATAAAATTCATTAATTTATTTTAATTTAATGAATAATTTTTGATGTAATGTTTTATATTAGCACATAATAAAAATTATTTTGTTGACTTTAAATAATTAGATATATATTGTATATAATATTTTATTTTAATTTAATGAGACACTTAAAAATCAGTAAACATATTTATTAGGAGGAAATACTTTATGGATATTTTTGCAAACATCGCATCAATACTTAATGTAATAGCCCAAGCAACAAATCAAGGTGGGGCATTGAACTGGTTAGTTGAGAAATTCAATGCTGGTGGATTTTTTATGTGGCCTATCTTAGCAAGTCTTATTATTGGTTTAGCTTTTTCTTTAGAAAGATTGTGGTCGCTTTCTAGAGCAAGAGTAAATACAAAAGAATTTATAATTAAAATCAAAAAAGCTTTAGATGAAGGCGGAGTTGAAGCTGCCAAAAAAGTTTGTGAAAATACTAGAGGTCCTGTTGCCTCTGTCTTTTATGCAGGATTACTTAGATATAATGAAGGATTAGATGCTGCAGAAAAAGCTATTATGGCTTATGGTGCAGTTGAAATGAGCTTTTTAGAAAGAGGATTAATATGGATTTCAACATTTATAACAATTGCACCTATGCTTGGATTTACTGGAACAGTTCAAGGAATGATCGAAGCATTTGATGCTATCAAAGAAGCTGCTCAAATCTCACCTGCAATAGTTGCATCCGGTATATCAGTCGCATTGTTAACAACTTTGTTTGGTCTTGTCGTTGCAATGATACTTCAAATATTCTACAACTACTTTGTTTCCAGAATAGACAGATTAGTTGGAGATATGGAACAAAGCTCAATTGAGTTGATCGATGCTTTATATGAACTTAAAAACAAATAAACGATTTTAATATGATTAAAAAGAAAAAACTTCCAGAAGCCTCTATTCCTACTTCATCAATGGCCGATATAGCGTTCTTATTGTTACTATTTTTCTTGGTAGCAACTGTCATTGATGTTGATACAGGTTTAGGGCTTACGCTTCCAGAATACATTCCGCCAGAAGAAATGGTGATGGTTAAAGTTGATCCAGATAGAATGGCTTCGGTATTAATAAACGAAAATGGCGACGTTCTTATAGATGGCGAGCTCGTTTCGATTCTTCAAATCAAGAATAAAATCAAACCAAGAATTGAACAAAAGATTAATCTTCCTTCAAATAAAAAACTTATAGTTTCACTTAAAACTGATAGAAAGACAGTTTATAAACAATACATCGCAGCGCTCGATCAAATTAAATTAGCCTTTTTTGAAGTCAGAGATGAACTTTCTAATAATGAATTTGGTAAGAAATTTATAGATCTATCAGAAGAGCAGCAGGAAGTGATCAAAGATAAAGTCCCGATCATTATTTCATTAGCTGAACCTGAAGTTGTTAAATAATCGGAAGGTAGAATTATGCATTTTGAAAAAAGAAGAGCTAATACAAAACAAGAAATTCCAACCGCATCAATGCCTGATATTGTTTTTATGTTGTTGTTATTTTTTATGGTTACAACAACTCTTCGAGAAGTTGAGGTTTATGTCGATTATAAATTGCCCGAAGCCCAGGCAATCGAAAAAATTGAGAATAAAAGACTCATTTCTTACATCTGGGTTGGAAAAGACAAAAGAATTCAAATAAATGATAGTATTGTTAAATTTGATGAGATTGAAAAAATTATGTATGCTAAAAGACAAGCATTGCCAAACGTTATTGTATCTCTGAGAATTGATCAAGGAATTGATATGGGACTTGTTACAGATATTCAGCAGGCTTTAAGAAAAGCATATTGTCTTAGAATTAACTATTCTGCCACTCTAAAAATATAACTTAAAATATGACAATTAAATTTTAGGCAGGTGCGTTTCAAAAACTTACCTGCCTTTTCATTTTATGGAGTAACAATGAACTTAAAGGATAAAATAAATCAAGACCTTAAAGAAGCAATGAAGTCTGGTGATAAAGACAGACTTAATACTATTAGGTCTATCAGAGCTGCTATACTTGAATTTGAAAAAAGTGGTTCTCAAAAAGAATTAACTGAATCGGATGCAATAACCATTCTTAACTCTGCAGCAAAAAAGAGAAAAGAAGCAATTGAACAATTCAAAAATGCAGGTCGTTTGGATTTGGCTTCTAAAGAAGAAAATGAATTAAAAATAATTCTAG
This sequence comes from Ignavibacterium sp., assembly GCA_025056745.1. Classification (GTDB taxonomy): domain Bacteria; phylum Bacteroidota; class Ignavibacteria; order Ignavibacteriales; family Ignavibacteriaceae; genus Ignavibacterium. The sequence continues at coordinate 11,077 of JANWVQ010000078.1, read as the reverse complement.
AATATTTGCCAAAACAATTATCTAATGAAGAAATCGAATCAGAAGTTAAAAAGATTATTGAGGATGTTGGTGCAAAAGGAAAGGAAGATTTTGGAAAAGTTATGCCAATTGCTGTAAAAAACTTAAAAGGCAGAGCTGATGGAAATAAAATAAGAACTATTGTTGAAAAATTATTATCTTAAAATTGAACTTAATAGATTTAATTGTTTTAGTTGTTGCTTTGATTGGATTCATATTAGGATATAAAGATGGTTTTCTGCGGAAATTGATAGGTTTCATCGGGTTTATTCTTGCAATTCTTTTTGCAGCATTGTTCAAAGAAAAATTTGGAAAATTTATAGAAAGCACTTTTACAATTGAATATTATTTTGCAGAAATATTAGCCGGAATTTTAATTTTCTTTACAACTATTTTGATTTTCTCGATTTTAAAGAGAATTATTCATCCCTTTGATAAAATAAATTCACTTGTTAATAAACTTGTTGGTGGATTTATTGGTAGCTTTCAGATTCTTTTTTTCTTGAGCGCTGTTTTTCTTTTGCTCGATATCTTTGAAATTCCAGATCAAAACGCCAAAAAAAAATCTTTTTTCTATGATAAAACATATTCAATAATTCCCTACACATTTGATTTGTTAAAAGGTTATACTCCAAATACGGAAAAAATCATTAAAGACTTCATAATGGAAAAAGATACTCTAAAATGATTAGCGGTGAAGTTTTAGAAAAATTAGAGTTCAATAAAATTCTAAAGTTCATATCAAATTACTGTGTTACTGAACTCGGGAAGTTGGAAGTTGAATCAATAAAACCTCAAACAAAAATTGACACAATCTTATATGAATGTAAATTAGTGGAGGAAGCAAAAACTTTTTTAATCAATTTCGGAAACTCGCCTATTGAATTTCTTCCTGATCTCAGAGAAGATTTATACAGAACTAAAATTGAAGGATCATTTCTCAATACAAAAAAAATTTTAGAAATTAAGAAATTAGCAACTGTATCTAGAATCTTAAGAAATACTTTCTTGAAGGATGAAAGATTTCCATTATTAAGAGATATAGTTAATGATTTGATATCTGACAAAAATTTTGAAAATCAAATTGATAGAGTATTAACTCCAGAGGGAGAAATTAAAACATCTGCAAGTCCTGAACTTCAAAAAATTAGAAAAGAGATAATTTCGAAAAAAGAAGAGTTGACCAAAGCAATAAGTAGAATTATAAAACGCCTGAAAGATGATGACTATGTCAGAGAGGATTATCTTACTTTGAGAGATGGAAGAATGGTTATACCAATTAAAGCAGAGCACAAAAGACATATTAAAGGTTTCATCCATTCTGAATCTTCGACCGGTCAAACAGTCTACATAGAACCTGAAGAAACATTAGAATTAAATAATGATATTGTTTCTTTGTTTTTTGCAGAACAAAGAGAAGTAGAAAGAATTCTTAGAGAGCTAACAAAAATTGTAGGTGATAAAAGCGGAGATTTAATTAAATCATTAAATATCATTTCAAAATTAGATTCAGTATTGGCAAGAGCAAACTATTCTATAGAAATAATGGGTTGTTTACCTAAATTAGATTTAGACAAACCACTTCATATAATCGAAGCACGACATCCTCTCCTTATAAAAAAACTTGGCAGAAACAATACAGTTCCCCTTGATCTTAAATTAGAAGATGAAAAGGTAATTATAATAACAGGTCCTAATGCTGGAGGTAAAACGGTTGTACTTAAAACCATCGGTTTATTAGTTTTAATGTTACAATCTGGAATACATATACCTGTTAATCCAGATTCTAATTTTAATATCTTTGAAAAAATTTTGATTGATATTGGTGATCAACAATCAATTGAAGATGATCTCTCAACATTTAGTTCACATCTGAAAAATCTTAAATCAATTTTTGAGCTAGCAGATTCAAAGAGTTTGATTTTATTGGATGAAATAGGAACAGGAACCGATCCAACAGAAGGTTCTGCTCTAGCTATAGCTTTGCTAAAAGAACTTTATAAAAAATCTGCTTTGACTTTTGCTACTACACATCACGGTAATCTCAAAATTTTTGCTTTCGAGGAAAAAGGTTTTAACAATGCCTCAATGCAATTTGATCACAAAAATCTTACGCCAACATATAAATTTAAACTTGGAATCCCCGGAAGTAGCTATGCTTTTGAAGTTGCTGAAAAAAGTGGTTTAGCAAAACACATTATTGATACTGCTCGAGCTTATATTGATATCGGTAAAAACAATTTAGAAAAATTCATAGCAGAAATAGAAGCTAAATCTTTTGAACTTGAAAAAAAGTTAAATCAGGTTGAATTAGAAAACCTTAGATTAAAAAGTTTATCTGAACTCTATAAAAAATCTTATGAAAAGATTGAGAAAGAGAAAAATGAAATTATAAAAAAGACTAAAGTAGAAGCAGAAAAATTTTTACAAGACATAAACAAAAAATTTGAAAAAGCAGTAAAGCAAGTAAAAGAATCTAATGCTGAAAAATCATCTATTAAAGATGGTAAAAAAATTATTGAGGAAATTAAATCAGAAGTATCTCAATTTGATTTTATAAATTCAAATAAAATTGATGTAGAAAATAATTTCAACATTGGTGATTTTGTTTCTATCAAAAACTCTAATTCAATCGGAAAAATAATTGAAATCAACAAAGAGAAAAAAAGAGCAACAGTATTAATTGGTAGTATAAAGATTCTTGCAAACTTAGATGAATTACAAAAAACAAAGTCAATAAAAGAAGTTGAAAATGAAACTACGAGTATTTTGCCTAATCCAAATGTTAAATATAGATTGGACATCAGAGGTCGAAGAGTGAACGATGCTGAGTTTGACATTATTAAATTTATTGATGATGCATATCAATTTGGATATGACAGGGTTGAAATCTTACACGGAAAAGGAACGGGTGCATTAAAAAAATTAGTTAATGAAATTTTGTCTTCACACATTGGAATTAAAAATTTTTATTATGCGCCCATTGAATATGGTGGGGACGGAATAACTATAGTAGAATTTAAATAGGAGAAAAAATTGTTTCAAAAAATACTTATTGCAAACAGAGGTGAAATTGCACTCAGAGTAATCAGGGCTTGTAAAGAACTTGGGATAAAATCTGCCGCAATATTTTCGGAGGCAGATAAAAATTCTTTACATATCCATTTTGCTGATGAAGCTTACTACATTGGCGGAGCAAAATCCTCTGAGTCATATTTGAACAAAGAAAAAATTATTGACCTCGCATTAAAAATTAAGGCAGATGCAATTCATCCCGGATATGGCTTTCTATCAGAGAACGCTGATTTTATTGAAATGGTTGAAAATTCCGGGATAAAATTTATAGGACCATCATCAAAATCTGTTAGAATGATGGGTTCAAAAACTGCTGCGAGAGAGTTGATGGAGAGATATAAAGTCCCAATAGTTCCTGGAACTACAAAGCCTATTAAAAATTCATCTGAAGGTATTGAGATAGCTAAAGAAATTGGATTTCCTGTTCTACTAAAAGCTTCAGCGGGCGGTGGAGGAAAAGGAATGAAAGTTGTTCGAGAAGAAAAAGAATTTATATCATCTTTTGAATCAGCTCAAAGGGAAGCATTGAAATCATTTGCAAACGATGATGTTTACATTGAAAAACTTATTGAGAATCCAAAGCATATTGAAGTTCAGGTTATTGCTGATGAATATGGTAATTATAGACATTTATTTGAAAGAGAGTGCTCTGTCCAAAGAAGACATCAAAAAATTATTGAAGAATCACCATCATCCTCAATAAATTCAGCTCTTAGAGAAAAAGTTACAACAATTGCAATTAACGCAGCAAAAGCTTGTAACTATACAAATGCTGGAACTGTAGAACTTCTTAAAGATCAAAACGATAATTTTTATTTCCTTGAGATGAATACAAGATTACAAGTAGAGCATCCTGTTACTGAATTAGTAACTGGAGTTGATTTGGTTAAAGAACAAATTAATATAGCCTCAGGAAATAAAATATCATTTGAACAATCAAGTGTTTATCAAAATGGTTATGCAATCGAATGTAGAATCTATGCTGAAGATACTTTGAATGGGTTTTTACCAAGCACAGGAATTATATCATTTTATCGTGAACCTTCTGGATTAGGAGTAAGAGTTGATTCAGGTGTGATTGAGGGCTCTGAAATTACTATTAATTACGATTCAATGATTTCTAAACTTATTTGTTGGGGAAAAACAAGAGAAGAGTCCATAAACAGATCTTTGAGAGCTTTGGATGAATATTTAGTTGCTGGAGTTGAAACTAATATACAGTTCTTAAAATTTATACTAAATTCTGAACTATTTAGAACTGGTAAACATAATATTAATTCTGTGGAAGTAGAATTACTAAAAAATTTCAAATCAAAATTTAATGATCAATCTGAGATAGAGTTAGAAGTTGCTTCAATTATTTCTTCATTTATTAGAAAAAATATGAATAGGTCATTTTCAACACAAAAATCAAAATCATCAAGTAATTGGTATAGGCTTAATTATGAGTGAATATACAAATAAAATTCTTGAAAAGAATATAAAAGTAAAATTCATATCAAATGAAAAAGTTTTAGTAAATAACCAACCACAGTCAATTTTAGTAAATAAAACTAAAGATGATATCTATAAAGTTTTTTACAAGAATAAATATTTCCTCTGCAAGCTTTTGAAAAGTAATGATAATAAATTTGAAATATTCTTGAATAACCATCGCTTTTCAGTTGAATGTAAAACAGATTTAGAAATTTTAACAGAGGAGCTGGAAAGTAAAAAATCAGGAATAGATAAAGGTAAAATTGAAGTTTTCTCTCCAATGCCTGGGTTAATATTAAAAATCTTAAAATCAAATGGAGAATTTGTCAAACAAGGTGAACCAGTTATGATTTTAGAAGCAATGAAAATGGAGAATGAAATAACTTCGCCTTCGGATGGTGAGCTTATTTTAGGTAATATAAAGCAAGGTGAAACAATTGAAAAAAATGTAAAACTTTTTGAAATAAATAGTTTGTTATTTCAGAAAAATTGCTAATTTTTGCCTTAACTCAAACTAATTATTAGGAGGAGAAACCTTGAGAAAAATCACTTACTTTGCAATGTTAATTTGCTTTAGCTCACTCGTTTTTGCTGGTGGATTTCAACTTAATCAGCACGGTGCAAAAGCATCTGGTATGAGTGGGGCTTTCACAGCAGTAGCTAATGATCCAAGCGCGGTTTATTGGAACCCTGGAGGATTAGCTCATATTAAAGGTACTCATTTTATGCTTAGTTCTCATTTTGTTAGTCCTTTTTCATCCTTTAGGGGCATTAGCCCGAATATTGACGAATACAAAACTGTCAAAAGAATCTTCTATCCAACCAATTTCTTTGCATCACATAGTTTTAGTGATGACCTGGCTGTAGGATTTGGATTCACCGTTCCATTTGGATTAGGAACTAAATGGGATGACAACTGGGTTGGGAAGTATTTGGCTTTAGAATCACGCTTACAGATTTTTACATTACAACCAACTATTTCCTATAAAGTTAATAAACATTTCTCCATTGGAGCTGGGCTCGTTTTCAGCTTTGCAAATGTCCTTTTAGTTCAAAAAACACCTCAAACACCTTTTGAAGGTGATGCTAAAATTAAATTAGAAGGAAAAGATAATTCTGCTTTTGGTTTTAACATTGGTGTGATGTACTCATTAACAGAAGATTTGACAATTGGAGCTGCTTTCCAAAGTGGTATTGAATATAATTTCAAAGGAACTGCTAAAACTGAGGGCGCACAAGAATTAATTAACACAAAAAGATTACCTTCTGGTGATGTTACTGCAAATCTATCAACACCTTTTAATTCTGCAATAGGAATTGCATATAAAATCAATGAAGACTGGATCGTCAGCAGTGATTTTCAATACGTTGGATGGTCAAGTTATGATGTTTTAAGAGTTGATTTCGCTGATTTACCAACTGAAAGGGATATTGCAAGTCCAAGATTATACAACAATAGTTACGTTGTTCGATTCGGAACTGATTATAAGTTTAATGAAGAACTTTCATTGAGGGGTGGATTCTATTTTGACAAAAAACCAGTTGATGATGATATGGTCTCGCCTTCTCTTCCAGAAACTGATAGATTAGGCTTTACTGTTGGAGCAGAATACAAATTATTTGATAATTTATCGTTAAGAGGTTCGTTTTTATACATAAGAGGAAATGAGCTTAAGGTAAATAATTCCAAGCAGTACATTACTGGAAATACTCCTTTTAACGGAGTATATAATGTAAATGCTTACGTTTTATCATTTGGTTTACTCTATAGTTTATAGGAGGGTTTGAAAGTATGAAAAAATTATTTTCTTTAATCGCTTTGTTAATCTCTTTGATGGTCTTTTATTCTTGTGAAGACAGGACAGAACTTACAGCACCTCCATCATTAAATGGTAAAAGTGGAGATGCTGATTTGACAAATATGGTATCATTAGGGAATAGTTTAACAGCTGGCTATCAGAATGGAACTCTTTATATATCTGCTTCTCAATATGCATATCCATATTTGATAGCAAAACAAGCTGGTGTTCAAATGTCTGGATTAGCAATTAGTGATCCTGGTTTAGGTGGTCGTTTAGAAGTAAAATCATTATCACCATTTACATTATTTACAAATACAAGAACCGGAGCCGTTCTTAATTCCAATTTCCCAAAGCCATTTCAAAATTTAGGTATTCCAGGTGCACTTGCTTATGATGTTTTAAGTGCCACTAATTCAACCAACTGTGCTTCGGCACTTGCTGGTGGATCACCAAATCAATTTTTCGATTTAATTTTAAGAAATGGCACTACAGGGACGAAGACACCTATTCAGTTAGCTTTAGAACAGAATCCAACTTTTATTACTCTTTGGATTGGCAACAATGATGTTTTAGGCTATGCAACAAGTGGTGGAGTTTCACCTTCTGCACCAACACCTGTTGCAACTTTTCAACAGATTTTCAATGGCATTGCTAATGCAATTACAGCTGCTGGTAAACAAGGTAAAGGTGTAGTTGCAAATATTCCAAGTGTTACTGCTATCCCATTTTTTACAACAGTTGGTCCTCAAATTGCACTATCAACTCCTTGGACACAGTTAAGAGCAACTGGCGTTACAGGGTTAGTTTATCAAAGAGGAACTGGAGTTGCCGTTGCGGATTCAGCTAGTTTATTACTTGGAAGAAATCTTGTAACTTTAAGAGGAAGCTCTTATGCACCTCTTCTAGGACAAAGAACAGGAAAATATTACAGAGATCTGGGCATTTCAGTGCCTGCTGGAATAGATACTTCACAACCATTTGGATTTCATCCTCAAAATCCTTGGCCTAATGCTTTAATTTTGGATTCATTAGAAATTAACACGACAAATACTGCAATAAATAATTTCAACAACATTATTTCAAATTTTGCAAGTTCTGTTAACTTTGGTTTAGTTGATATCAATAAATTATTCAGAGATATCAGACAGAATGATTTTACTGGTGGAACTGCTTTTAATGGTAGAATATTCACTACAACTTTTGTGACCGGAGGTTTATTCAGTTTAGATGGAGTTCATCCAACTAATCAAGGTCAAGCAATTATAGCAAATGAATTTATTAAAGTAATCAACTCAAAATTCAATGCTAAATTCCCATTAGTTGATGTTTCAGCTATTCCTGGAAGTTTAATTTTTGCTGGTAAAATTAACTTCAAGAATGGTTATCCAATAATTCCAATTGAAGCACTAAACCGTTTATTATTCTAAATATTTTGAGGCTGTCTTTATCTTTAGGTAAAGCAGCCTCCTCTTAATATGAAGAAATTAGTCTATATAATTTTATTTTTATTATTAATTTCCTGCTCTTCTCAAACTGTTCAGCAAGAAAATCAGAATTATGTTTTTGATTTAATTGAGACAGATACAGTTAGTGTTGTTCAAAAAGACACAGTTTTAATTGAGACTATCAAAGAAGAAGAATTTGAAACTCCAGCATATTATATGGTTCAAATTGGAGCATTCAGTTCAGAAAATAGAGCGAAAAAATTTGCTGAAAAAAGTCGTAAATTATTGAACGAAGAAGTTATAATATCTTTTAGCGATAGAATTAATCTTTATCTAGTTCAACTTGCTAAAAGATTTGAAAATAAATCTGAAGCGGAAATCGTTAGAGATAACCTAAAACTTTTTCCTGAATTTCAGGATGCTTGGATTGTAACAATCAAATAAAACGAGGTTTATATGGCATTTTCATTAAATAAAATTATGTTAATTGGTCATTTAGGAAGAGATGCTGAAGTACGCTTTTCAACAGATAATTATTCAATCACAACTTTCTCTTTAGCTACTAATTATAGCTATAAAAACAAAAATGGTGAATGGACTGATGAAACGACTTGGCATAATGTTATAGCAATAAATTTATCGGATTACTACAAGGAAGTTTTGAAAAAAGGGAAAAAAGTTTACGTTGAAGGAAGATTAGTTAGTCGAACCTATGAGGATAAAGAGAAAGTTAAAAGAACTGTTTATGAAGTAAGAGCTGAAAGAATTATTCCTTTGGATCCAAGCTCGGAGAACATTAAACCCGAAATAGATGAATCAAAAACTGTTGATAGTGTTGATGAGGCTACTTCTCAAGAAGATGATTTACCATTTTAATTCCTTATAGATAAACATTGGATATTGAGCGGTTATTTTATTTAATTTCTCTTTCAATTTTAATATTACTTTCAGGGCTTTTTTCGGCTTCTGAGGTAGCACTTTTTGGTTTAGAAAAGAAAAGAATTATCAACTATTTCACTGAAAGCCCAAACATTCAGAGATATCTTAATTTTTTGCTTTCAAACAGCAGAAGATTATTGATATCAATCCTCGTTGGTAATAATTTAGTTAACGTTGCTGCTTCAATTGTTTCTGTTGCTTTAGTAACTGATATCTCATACACCTACAATCTTGATTTTAATCTAATGATAGCAATTCAGATTGTTACTATCAGCACTTTAATTTTAGTCTTTGGTGAATTAATTCCAAAGATGATAGCTACAAAATATCAGTTTTTTTTACTCAGATTCATTTCGCTACCCATATATTTTTTTTCAGTAATAATTTTTCCAATAACAGAGTTTTTATCTGAGTTAATTAGAATATTGACATCTAAATTAAAATTCAATAAATCTAAATATGCAGTAAGCAGTGATGATTTAGCCGATATTTCACAAATATCTGATGAGAAAATAAATCTAAATAAAAGTGAAAAAGCTATTTTAGAAAGTCTTTCTGATTTTAAAGATATCTACGTTTTTGAAATTATGACTCCAAGAGTTGATATAGTTGCTCTTTCAATTAAAGATGATATAGATAAAGCCATCCAAATTATAACTCAATCTGGACATTCTCGCATCCCTGTTTACGAAAATTCAATTGATAATGTATTAGGAATCTTACACGCAAAAGATCTGTTGAAATTCATAATTAATCCAAAACTAAAGGCAGATTTTAATTTAAAGAACTTAATTAAAAAGCCACTTTATGTCCCTGAGACTAAAAAAATTTATGACTTGTTGAATGAGTTTCAAATAAAAAAAAATCATATAGCAATTGTTGTTGATGAATATGGGGGGACTGCGGGTTTAATTACTTTAGAGGATATAATTGAAGAAGTTTTAGGTGATATTTGGGATGAGTTCGATAAGTCAGAATTAGGAATTCAAAAAATATCAGAAAAAGAATACATTGTGAATGCTAATTTAAAGTTTTCAGATTTTGAGTCTGAAATGAACATTAAAACAAATATAAATGATGAAATTAAAGATAATTCATTTGCAGCTATTGTGTTGAATAATTTTGGTCAGATTCCTGAAGAAGGAATGTTTACGATTCTATCAAATTTAAAATTAACCGTTTTAGAGGTAGTGAAAAAAAGAATCAGAAAAGTAAAAGTTGAGATTTTAGATAATTAAAAACAATTTGGAATTTTTATGAAGGAACAACGAAAAACTGAAATCAAAGTTGGTGTTACTGTAATAATTGGAATAATAATTTTTTTATGGATATTTGGCTGGGCTAAGAACATTTCTGTCAGAAGTTCAGAAAATTTTGTTAAGATAAAATTCAAGAATGTTTCCGGCCTTGAGATTGGTGATCCTGTCACCATAAAAGGCTTAAGAAAAGGTTATGTAAATGATATTAAAATTATAAATAATGAATTGATAGTTGAAGCTGCAATTGATAAAGATGTTCTACTATATGAAGATGCTAAGTTTTCAATAGTGATGCTCGATTTGATGGGAGGAAAAAAAATAGATATCGAACCAGGAATTTCTAAAATTCCAATTGATTCAAAAAATATCTATCAGGGAGAATTTCAAGCGGACATACCTTCAGTTATGGCTTTATTAGGAACAGTTCAGGATGATCTTGTTTTTGCATTGAAGGATATTAGAATATTTTTATCATCAATCAAAGAAGTAATTGGTGATGATAACTTTGTAAATGATCTTAAAAAAACTTTAAAGAATATTAATGAAACAACCACTCAGATAAATTCTCTAATAAACCAAAATAAATCTGAGATTTCACAATTAACAGAAAACACTATTAAATTGACTGAAAACACTAATAACTTGATAGTTGAAAATAAAGAATCATTCAAAGAATTATTAAATAATTTCAAATCTTTGAGTAATGAAACTAAAGATTTAGTCCAAAAATTAAATTCATTTACTGATGAAATCAAAAAAAGTGAAAATAATTTTGGAAAAATTTTGTATGATGAAGAATTAATTGGTAATCTTAAAAATTCTATTAAGCAGTTAGATAACTTAACAAAACTTTTAATCGAACAATTAAATTCTAAAGGAATTAAAGTAGATGCGCATATCTTTTAGTATTCTATTATTCATAACAATTTTTTCAACAGAAATATTAGCTCAGAACTTTACTCCAGTTCGAGCTAAAAATGGTATGGTAGTATCAGCTAGTAAAATTGCCTCTGAAGTTGGAGTAAATATTTTAAAGGAAGGTGGGAACGCAATTGATGCAGCC
>JANWVQ010000148.1 GCA_025056745.1 Ignavibacterium sp. | reverse complement strand
TACGATATTAATAAAAAGTACTGCGAATTAACAGAAAGAAGAATTAAACAAATTCTACAAGAACCAGTATCATTGTTTGATAAAATAAAATAATAATTTACCTCCATAGAAAAACTTTAAATCGTACTTTTCTCTTCAGCTTCAGGTCGAGACGGGGAAAGGGGATTAAGGGGTAATTTGACTACGAACTTGTTAAAGAAATCGGTTCGATTTTTTTCAAATACATACCGCTAAAATGAATTAGTTTTATAAATAAATCTTCTCATCTGAATTTAATAAATTAATATTTACTACCTCTGATCTATAAATTTATCACCCATAAATAAATATCCTTACCGTTTAGGCTAAAATCATTCTTTAACCTGTCTGCTATTCAACATTAAGTTTTTATTTTATTTATGGCAGTTTGGATATTTCATCGAGAGATTCATTCTTGAAAGTTTATTGAATTAATTCATAAACAAGTAAATAACTTGATAATTTCGATTATCATTACTCATATCTTATAATTTATTCAAAGAGTCAAATTACTTTGTTTTCTCAGCTTAGTAGTCTTTTCAAACTTTTAATAATATTAAAATTAATACGTTTTGAACAGTTCTAATCAAGATTTGGTTTTTACTTTAATAATTCACAAAAATTAAAATTGAAAGAACAGATAAATATAGTCTGGTTTAAGAGAGATCTAAGGCTTGAAGATCATCTGCCTCTTAAAGTAGCAATTGAAGATGAGCTTCCAATATTGATGATTTATATCTTGGAACCATCATTAATATTTGCTCCGTATTCTGATTTAAGACATTGGAGATTTGTAATTGAATCCATAGCAAATATCAATTCCAAGCTTAAAAAATTTTCCATAAAACTTTATATACTATATGGAGAAGTTCTGACAATTTTTGAAAGAATTCTACAGTATTATGATGTTAAAAAAATTTATTCACATCAGGAAACCGGCACTTGGTTAACATATCAACGTGATATTGAAACTAAAAAATATCTTAAATCAAAAGGAATTATTTGGAAAGAATTTCAAAATAATGCTATAATTCGAGGCTTAAAAAATCGTGAAAATTGGAATGAAAAGCGAATTGAATTCTTATCTAAGCCTTTGGAAAATCCACATTTAGAAAGATTAAAACCATTTCAATTAAATTCAGATATTGTTTACTATTTCAGTCCTGATAATTTTATATCCCAAATAAACTTCAATCATCAAATGCAAAAAGGTGGTGAAGATGAAGCGAAAAAAACACTTTCTTCTTTCCTGAATCAAAGACACAAAGGTTATTTGAAAAATATTTCAAGACCAGAGGAAAGTAGATTTCACTGCAGTCGTTTGTCTCCATACATAGCTTGGGGTAATTTGTCCATTAGACAAGTTGAACAACAAACATTAAAAGCAATCGAAAAAAATTCCTCTAAAAAAGACTTGATGGCTTTTCAATCAAGAGTGGCTTGGCACTGTCATTTCATTCAAAAACTTGAAACTGAACCAGAATATGAATTCAAAAACGTTAATTCGGCTTACGACAAAATAAGATTGGATTGGAATGAAAAATATTTTTTATCTTGGAAAGAAGGTTTGACTGGTTATCCTTTAATAGATGCTTGTATGAGATGCGTTAAAGAAACAGGTTATATAAATTTCAGGATGAGAGCGATGCTCGTTTCATTTTTAACACATCATCTTTGGCTTGATTGGAAACAAGGAGCTAATTTCCTTGCAAAACAATTTCTCGATTTTGAACCCGGAATTCACTTCCCTCAATTTCAAATGCAAGCCGGAACAACAGGTATAAATACAATTAGAATTTATAATCCCACAAAACAAGCTTTAGATAACGATCAAAATGCAATATTTATAAAAAAATGGATTCCGGAATTATCAAAGCTCCCTGCACAATTAGCATTACAACCTTGGTTAATTACGCCTGTTGAAGAGATTGATTTTAATTTTTCATACGGGAAAGATTATCCTGTTAGAATTGTTGATACAGAAGAGACTTACAAAAAAGCAAGCAAAATTCTTTGGGATATTAAAAAGTCTCAAGATTCAAAACTTGAAGCAGAAAAGATTTTAGCTCGTCACGTAAAAGCTTAGGAAAATTTATGATTAAAAAAATTGAAAAGTTTGTCGGAGTAGATGTTCAAACTGTGAGAGGCTGCTGTTATTATGTAATTGATAATTACAAAAAATACGTTGATAGTGGTTGGGTAAAAGAGAATATTCCAGAGACTCTAAGAAAAATTTTATTAAAAATTAGTAATAACTCATTCGAAAAAATAGCAATAGGAATTGATGCTCCTCGAATGCCACTCAAAAAATTTAGAAAAAGAAATTTCAGTAAAGAAAAAAATCAATGGGAATTGACTAAGGATAAGAAACTTGGAAGAGAATGTGAAGTAATAATAAAGTCATTCAACATCGGAAACCCACAATGGACACAAACATTCAAAAACTCTCCAGATTGGATGCGACTTGGTTATTCAATTTTCGAAGAATTGAATGACTTCCCTTACTTATATGAAGTCTTCCCTTCAGCTTCATACAAAATGTTAGAAAATGATGAATTAAAATTTGAATTGTGCCTTAAAAATTTCTCAAATGGAATTAAGGATATGTTGGATGCCTCCGTTGCTGCAATTACAGTATACGAATTTATAAATGGTAGGGGTTGCGAAGTTGGTGGTGAGGATAATTTAGGAACGATTATCCTACCAAGAGAAATATCTTAGAATTATTATTAAAACTTATCCACCATAAAAAAATAGAATTTAAGAAAACGCTTGATTGCTCGAGCTATTTACAAAGGTGGTATGTATGTTTCAGACGGTTTTGTTCATAAAGGTATGCTGTTAGAAATGCTGAAGAAACTTTTCCTCTTGTTACAGGAATAAATGTGGAAGATGAAGTTAGTTAAGTAAACCCCGAATAATTGACGATCTACCAGAATCATCCTAATTTATTTAATCCGTCCACTTTAATCACTTGGTATAATTAAGTCACTGATCATCAAACATTAAATACCTATGAGCTATTAGTAAATGAAATTAAAGTTCTTCTTAATGTATAGAGAGAAGCTGAAAAACATTTAGTTAATTTAGATGCTAAAGACCTTTAAATAAGGAGTTTATTTTTATCAATAAAGTGTTAATAAGAAAATAAAATCTAAGGAGCTTATTTTATTAAAGTAGATGAATATTAGAGTTTTGATAAAGGCTGTCTCAAATCTAAAGAGACAGCCTCAAATAAATTAATTAACCATTTCTTCTCTGAAATTCCTTCATAAATTCAACTAAAGCTTCAACACCTTTGATTGGAAATGCATTATAAATTGAAGCTCGCAATCCACCTACAGAACGATGACCTTTGAGACCATCAAAACCTGCTTTGGTTGCTTCATCAATAAGTTTTTTCTCAAGTTCAGGAGTTGCTAAATTAAATGTTACATTCATCAACGAACGACTATCTTTTTCTGCGTGACCAATATAAAATCCACCACTTTGATCAATGCAATCATAAAGTAATTGAGCTTTCTTTTTATTTATTTCATACATTTTCTCAAGTCCACCAAGATTAAGCAACCATTTAGTAACCAATTTAATTATGTAAATTCCAAAAGTATTTGGAGTATTATAAAGTGAATCATTTTCAGCGTGAATTTTATAATTCAGCATTGTGTGTAA
>JANWVQ010000158.1 GCA_025056745.1 Ignavibacterium sp. | reverse complement strand
AAGTCAAAACAATAGTAGAAATAAATATAGTAATTATAGTTTTTCTACTAAAATTTTTTATTTCAATAAACTCTAAACTTTTGTCAGAAAAGTAAAAAATTTTTTTCATACGTGGGCGCAAGTTAATCAAAATTGTGATATAAATCAAAGATTAACTTAAATAAAAAATTCACTTATATCTTATTCCATTTGCTGACCAACCTTTTATTTATCAAATCCTAATCTTCTTAAAAGAGCATCAACCTTAGGTTCTCTTCCTCTGAACTTTTTGTATAATTCCATTGAGTCTTCACTTCCCATCTTTTCAAGAATATTTTTTCTGAAAGAATCTGCTACGTTTCTATTAAATAAATCAGTTTCTAAAAATGCTTCAAAAGCATCGGCGTCTAAAACAGCTGCCCAACTGTATCCATAGTAACCTGCAGAATATCCATCTCCTCCAAAGATATGATTGAAATTTGTACTTTGATATCTGGATGCTATTTCAGGAATTAAGCCTATTTTTTTCAAACTTTCTTCTTCAAATTCATTTACATCAATTGAAGGAATTTCAGTCAATAAGTGCCAATCCATATCTAAAAATGAAGCTGCAAGATATTCTGTCTGTTGAAATCCGTTGTTAAAAAATTGAGACTTCTTGATTTTTTCTATTAGACTATCTGGCATTGGTTCCCCTGTTTGGTAATGTAATGCATACATTTTCAATACTTCCGGATGACTTGCCCAATTCTCCATAATCTGAGAAGGTAATTCAACAAAATCAACAGAGGAACGTTTCGAACCGGGATAAGTTGAGCGGGCAAATAAACCATTTAATGCGTGTCCAAATTCGTGGAATAAGGTATTAACGTCATCAAAACTCAGCAGTGCTGGTTTATCAGATGTTGGTTTACTGAAATTACCGACATTTGTAACCAAAGGATAAATCATTTGCCCATCCATATTTGACTGACTTCTAAAATAACTCATCCAAGCACCTGCTCTTTTACCATTTCTTGGGAAATAATCTGTATAAAGTATTCCAATATGATCTCCATTTTCTTCAACAACTTCATAAACTTCCACATCTTTATCATAAACTTCAATATCATCTCTTTTAATAAATTTGATTCCAAATAATTTTGTAGCTACATCAAACGCACCTTGTCTTACATTTTCCATTTTAAAGTATGGTCTTAGCATTTCTTCATCTAAATCATATTTTTCTTTTTTTAATTTTTCAGCATAATACCACCAATCCCAAGCGGCTAATTTGAAATTACCACCTTCTTTTTCAATAATCTTTTGCATTTCTGAAGCTTCTTGTTTAGCCTGATTAATTGCTGGAAGCCAAAGTTGATTTAAAAATTTTAGCACATTTTCAGGATTTTTTGCCATATTTTTTTCGAGTTTGTAGTGAGCATAGGTTTGATAACCAAGTAACTTTGCTTTCTCTATTCTTAGAGCAATAATTTGTTTGATTATTTCTTTATTATCAAACTCATTATTATTGTTACCTCGATTAATATAAGCTTTATATATTTTTTCTCTTAGATCTCTTCTTTGAGAATATTGTAGAAATGGAGTCCAACTTGGTCTTTGAAGATTAAAAGCCCATTTACCTTT
This sequence comes from Ignavibacterium sp., assembly GCA_025056745.1. GTDB lineage: Bacteria > Bacteroidota > Ignavibacteria > Ignavibacteriales > Ignavibacteriaceae > Ignavibacterium. The sequence continues at coordinate 14,508 of JANWVQ010000158.1, read as the reverse complement.
CATACCATTTGCTTCAGCAAGTTCTGATGCGGCTTTTATAACAGATTCAGGAAGCCCTATTAAATCTTCTTTATTGTCTATAACTAAAGCAATTGCATTAGTTTCTTTTCGCAAATTCTCGGCGAACTTCAATTGTAATGAACTTAGCTGTTGATTTATCTCTCGTAATCTGCTTTTCTTGTCTTCATCTAAACCAACTCCAGCTCGGATAAAATCTTTATAATATTCTTCGAGCAGTTTCTGTTCTTCGGTTGTCAAATTTAATTTATCTTTCTTATCATAAACGATTTTTATTTTCTGATATAATTTTTCATTGAGATAGATATCATTATTTAACTTTGAAAGTTCAGGAGTTATTTTCTCTGCCACTTTTTGAATTTCATCATTAGAGTTTGCACTACTCAAATTGAAAAACACTCTAGACACCTTAGAAAGTAATTTACCACTTCTTTCCAAAGCTCCAATTGTGTTGTTGAAATCAGGTTCTTGAGTATTATTCAATATCAACTCAAGCTCCTGTCTTTGTTGTTTTATTCCTTCTTCAAACGCTGGAAGGAAATGTTCATTTTTAATTTTAGAAAATGGCGGTGTTTGGAATGGAGTATTCCATTCTTCAAAAAAAGGATTTGATTGTGCAATCATAGTGTTAATTGAACTTAAGTTAATAATTATTGATAAAGTGGAGAAGAAAAATAATTTTTTCATATTACTCACCTATTTGTTTTTCTTCCAAATTCTGGATCTATTTTTACTAATTTAGCCATTATAAATCCTGGAATAGTTGCAATACAAATCCAAATAAAAAAGTTTTTGTATCCAATTAATTCCTGTAGCCAGCCACTCCACATTCCAGGAACCATCATACCTAAAGCCATAAAACCTGTTGCAATTGCATAATGAGAAGTTTTATACTCTCCATCGGAGATATAAATTAAGTAAAGCATATATGCAGTAAATCCAAATCCATAGCCAAATTGTTCCAATGCAACCATAGATCCAACAAACCAAAGATTTGAGGATTGAACATAAGCCATCAGAACGTATAACAAATCTGGAACATTTATAGAGAGAATCATAGGCCAAAGCCAATACTTTAAACCATTATTAGAAATTACAATTCCACCAAGTATTCCACCCAAAGTAAGGCATAAAATACCGATTGTTCCATACACTAATCCAACTTCTGATGTGGTTAAACCTAAACCTCCAACTTCTTTTGAATCCAATAAAAATGGTGCAGCTATTTTAACTAACTGAGATTCAGCTAAACGATAAAGAAGAATAAACCCAAGTATTATTCCAATGTTTTTCCTTTTAAAGAATGCGGCAAAAGTTTCTATGAAATTTTCAAAAATTGAATCTGAATAGCTTTTCTTTGCTGGAAAATCATTTGGGGGATATGGAAGAATAAATTTATGATAGATAAAAAATCCAATAAATAGTCCTGCTAAAATAAAAAATGTAATAGACCAAGCTAATGGAATATTTCCTGTTGACTCTTCAAGAAATCCTGCTAGGATAACTAGAAGACCTTGTCCAGTTATCATTGAAAGACGATAGAAAGTACTTCGAATTCCAACAAAAAAAGATTGTTCACCTTGAGATAATCCAAGCATATAAAAACCATCTGCAGCAATATCGTGTGTTGCTGAACTAAAAGCCAACAACCATAAAAACGCCAAAGAATATTGAAAAAAGTTCGGAATTGGAATTGTTAATGCCACCCCTGCTAGTCCACCACCAATGAGTAATTGCATAAAAATAACCCAATTTCTTTTCTTCCCTATTAAATCAACAAATGGACTCCAAAGTGGTTTGATAACCCAAGGTAAATAAAGCCAACTGGTATAAAGTGCAATATCAGTGTTTGATATTTCTAACTTTTTATACATAATTACAGAAACACTCATTGCAATTACATAGGGTATACCTTGTGCATAATACAAAGTCGGTATCCAAAACCAGGGATTTCTTCTTTTTACTGATGTTTGGTCTTGATTCACTTAATATATCCTCAAAATTGATTTTATCTTTAATGTGTAAGAAAATCTTGATAAAAACTTTTTGCCATTAAAACTGCCCCGAATTCAGGCGGGTTTTCTGCTTCTTTGATTATTACATCATCAAATTTTACTACAATTTTTTCTTTCACTAAATAAGAATAAAAATTTTCATTTGTTAATAAACTACCAATAAAAGATAAATTCATCTTATTTTCATTTAATTTTTTTCTCATCGCGTCGATATGTAGTATAATTTCATCTGATTCTGTTTCAATTATATTTAACGCAATTTCATCTTTTTGTTCTGCAGCTTTTATAACTAAAGGTGCAATTGATGCAATATCGAAATTGTTCCTATAAATTTCTGTAATTAGATCCTCAGGTGATTTAATTGAGAATTCATCGTACAAAAGTTTTGAAATTAAAGTTTTGATACCTCGCCCATCATATTCTTTTGAAACTGCATTTAATCCTCTTTGACCAATTCTAAATCCACTCCCCTCATCCCCAATAAATCTACCAAATCCTCCGACACGATGAATATTTCCAAATTTATCTTTTCCGAACATAATTGAACCTGTTCCAGCAATGAGAATACTTCCTGGATTTCCTGAAAAAGCTCCTTCAAGTGCAATTCTTGCATCACTTTCAACTTTAAACCTAATTTTTTGAGATGATTTTGATTCAAAATATTCAATAAAATATTTTTCTAATGATTCTGCATCATTTCTTCTGCCACCCCCAGTGGTTCCAAGTAAAATCATTCCAACATTATCGAGAATAACATTATTCTGTTCTAAACATTCTTTAACTAATTGAAAAAGAGTTTCTGAAACTTTTTCATTTCCTAACATTAAAAAATTTGAAGGACCACCAGTTGTTTGATAAATAATATTTAAGTTTTCATCAACAAGAATGCATTTAGTTTTTGTGCCTCCGCCATCAATGCCGATAAAATACCTCATAGTTACTCTCTATAATTTTTTTTTCAAAAATACAAAAATTATTTTCTAATAAGGCATTTGACGTAATATATAATTTTAATGATAATTTTTATTGACAAATTAGTTTTATAATCATATATTTTCAGCGTGAAAAATAAATTATTACATATTTCGTTAATTTTACTTTTAAGCTCAGTCGTTTTTGCAGGAGCTTTCATTCAATTTTTCAATGCGAAAAGTGAAGGTGACGATATTCGGTTAGAATGGCGAACTGGTGAGGAAACTAATTTGAAAATGTTTGTTGTAGAAAGAAAGACTCACAACAATGGCTTTGCTGAAATAGGAAATGTCACTCCTAAAGGATCTAATTCTTCTTACGTTTTTATCGATAAGAATGTTTATAAAAGCACAGAATTAATTTTTACATATAGATTAAAAATAGTTGAAAACAACAATCAATATTCCTACTCAAATGAAATCTCAGTTTCTCATCGCGTCTCTGGCGTAAAGAGAACTTGGGGTAGTATCAAAGCAATGTTTAGATAATTAATATTTCATCTTGTTCAGGATCATTTCTAATTCATCTTTCTCTTATTCAATTAAATTTTATCTCTTATTTATTTTAGTTATTATAAATTCTTGCACACCTGTTATAAGGCAAATCGAAAGAAAAAGTTATCCAATCATTTCAAAAAATAATTCAATTAGGGTTCTATTAGATGAGTCAGAGCAATTAACCTTAACATTTGATAATGATTTGATAGTAATCCTTAAAAATTCTCAGATAATAAACATTGATAAAAAATCTATTTTGAAGTTTTCTATAGTTGATAACTCAATAAAATTAGAGGTCAATCGAAATAAATTATTTTCAGATGAATTTATATTAGCTCCTCAGAAAGATGATTTCAATATTATTAACGGTAAAAAATACAAAGGTAATTTTATCATTTCTCGAGAAAGAAATAAATTGTTTTTGATTAATTCTTTGTACCTGGAAGACTATGTTAAAGGAGTAATGTTAAAAGAGATTCCAAAGGGCAATAACAATGTTAATAATGAAGCTATAAAAGCTATGGCAGTAGTAATTAGAACTTACGCATTGAATAAAATTAATGAATCAAAAATATTATTCGATACATTTAATGATGTCAGAGATCAAGTTTATGGTGGAGCAAGTTATGAAGATGAACAAATAAACAAATTAGTTGACCTAACAAAAGGCAAAACTCTTTTTTACAGAGAAGAGTTAGCAAAAGTGTTTTATCATTCCACCTGTGGGGGAAAAACAGAAAACATAGAAAATGTCTTTAGCTCTGAACCATTTCCCTATCTTAAATCAATTCAGGATGGGGATATCAATTGTAAAATATCGCCTAAATTTCAATGGAAAGAATCATTTTCAGAAAGTTTGATTATTAAAAGATTGAAAGAGTCTAATTATGTTAGTGGTTCAAATTTATCATTAAAAGAAATTAATATTTTAAGTCGTTTTAGTTCAGGAAGAGTAAAAGAATTGGAAATAGTTTTATTAGAAAACAATCGACTGAAAAGAATATCAATACACAGTAATAAAATTAGATTCGTGTTAAAGAATTTTAAAGGAGAAATTTTACCAAGTACTAATTTTCAAATCGAAATTAAAAATGGTATGTATGAATTTATTGGTAAAGGATATGGTCACGGAGTTGGATTATGTCAATGGGGTGCAATTAATCTATCAAGATCAGGATGGAATTATAAAGATATACTTTACTTTTATTTTCCAAAAACAGAAATAATGAAAGCCTATGATTAAATCGGATATAAGAATTTATTTAGCTTCAAAATCTCCAAGACGAAGAAAGTTATTGAAACAATTAAATATCAAATTCAAATCTTTCTCTGTTAATTTGAATGAGATATTTATTGAAAAACAATCTCCACTTCAAAATGTATTAAGAATTTGTAAAGAAAAAATGAGCTTAGCTAAAAACAAAATTGATGATGGTGTCCTAATTACCTGCGATACAATTGTCGTAATTAACAATGAAATTTTAGGAAAACCATCAGATAAGAAAGATGCTTTCAAAATGTTAAAAAAGCTTAGCGGAAAAACTCATTTAGTTTACACGGCATACTGTATTTACAATAAATTGAACGAAATTCAAATAACCAATTATGAAAAAACTAAAGTGACTTTTAGAAAACTTACAGATACAGAAATTTTAGAATACATAGATACTGGTAGTCCACTTGACAAAGCTGGTGCTTATGGAATTCAAGATGACTTTGGAGCTGTGTTCGTTAAAAGAATAGAGGGATGTTATTATAATGTAGTTGGCTTACCTCTATCAAAATTCTACCACGATTTATTAAAGGCAGTTTAATTTAATGTCGCAGTTTAAGAAGAGAATCATAATCGTAATAATTTTATCTGGAATATTATATTTAGGTTTTTCTATCTATTCGGATTTTGATGAGCTTATCAACTCTTTTAAGAATTTTAATTACTTACTTATTCCTATTATACTTCTTCTTTCGCTGATGAATTATTTTGTGAGATTTCTAAAATGGAATTATTTCTTAGATTTACTAAAAGTCAAATTGTCTTTAAAGGATTCAATTATAGTTTTTCTTAGTGGTTTTTTGATGAGTATAACCCCAGGGAAATTTGGAGAAATCTTTAAATCATATTTGATTAAACAAATAAATGGAACATCAATTTCGAAAACTGCACCTGTGGTTTTGGCGGAAAGATTAACGGATTTTTTTTCTTTATCTATTCTCGCTTTAATAGGTTCTTATTTTTTTGAATATGGTTTTCTTGTCTCATTAATAATGACTCTAATTTTAATTTTGGGAATAATTTTATTGACCAATAAATCTCTATTTGAAATATTCATTAGAGTCATATCAAAAGTTAGTTTTCTTAAAAGTAAAGTTTCCAAGTTTATTCAATTATTTAATTCAACAGAGACATTACTACAATTAAAGCCTTTGCTTTTGTCCTTATTTCTAAGTGTCATCTCCTGGAGTTTTGAATGTTTTGGCTACTATCTCATAATAAAAAACTTTAAAGAAAGCTTAAACCTCTTCTGGGCAATATTTAGTTATAGTTTCAGTACAATAGTTGGTGCAATATCAATGTTGCCGGGGGGACTTGGTATGACGGAAGGTTCGTTTTTGATAATGTTAAAAAATAATGGCTTAAAGCTAAGCGACTCTACAGCAATAACTATTATCACAAGAGTATCAACCCTTTGGTTTGCTGTTCTAATTGGAATTATTTTTTTTATAGTCTTTAGCTATAAATTCGGAAAAGTCAATATCAAGGATGAAAATAATTTTCAATAAAATTATTTTATTCTCTAAAGGCCTCTCAAAAAAATTCATAATTCATATAAAAATTTGCTCCCTATTAGAAAAATTAAATGTTAGAACTCTATTTAGATTATATACTGAGCCTATTTTAGTACTTTCTGATAAAACAAATTTATTTATCTTTATTTGAAATTTCTTTTTAGTTATTTCCTTGATTTTCATTGGCTTCAATGGTATTTTTTGAGCGTAAAAAAAAGGAGTTAATATGGCTCAAGATAATAATAACGCAAAAAGTTTTTTAGTTGGTCTATTAGCAGGAGGCGCAATTGGAGCTTTAATTGCTCTTTTATTTGCACCCAAAAGTGGTAAAGAATTTAGGGCTGACCTCAGAAACAAAGGTGAAGAACTTCTCGACGAGGCTGAAAGATCAATCTCAGAAGCAAAAGAAAAAGCAACCGAATTGATTAATGAAGGGAAAAAGCGAGCAGAAAAAATAATTTTAGATGCAAAACAGAAATCTCAGGAAATAATCAAAGATGCTGAGAGAATTATAAACGAGGCAAAAGAGAAAGGAAGTGAGTTTGTTTCTTCAACTAAAGAAAAAATTGAATCTGAGTCTAGTAAAATTTCCTCAGCAATTAAAGCAGGAGTTGAAGCGTATAAAGAATCTAAAAGCCAATCATAATGACTCAATTTAATGAGATATTAACCTCCATTTTATTAGTATCAGCAGCTATGCTTTGCATAGCTCTGATTTATTATGTAAAAAGAATTGTCAACTCAGTTGAAGAATTAAAAAATGAAATAAAAAATCTAAACTCATCTATATCTCCACTTATTGATACTTCAATTGACTTAGCTAAAAATTTGAATGAATTTAGCATAGAAGCAAAAACACAACTTCAAACAAGCAAAAAAATTCTTGAAGAGATTAGGACACGAGTAAATAAACTAATTGAGTTTGAAGAAAAGATTAGTGTTGGTATTGATGACTTTGCCAAACCATTCTTATCAAATCTTTATGCCCTGAAAAATGGTATAACTGCATTTTGGAAAAAAATCAGAGATAAATAATCTTCATAAAATCATTTCTTAATTGTTTAGGAGGAACTTATTGTGAAAGAATACACCCCAGAATTAATTCGAAATATAGCGTTTATCGGACACGGTGGCTCTGGAAAAACATCACTGTCCGAAGTTCTTTTATTTACTGCTCACGAAATAAATAGAATAGGCTCCATAGCCGAAGGAAATACTGTTTCTGACTATTCACAAAATGAAATAGAAAAGCAAATCTCAATTTCAACATCAGCACTTCACTTCAATTGGGAAGGTGTTAAAATTAATTTGCTCGACACACCTGGCTACACAGATTTTGTCGGCGATGTGAAAGCCGCATTAAAAGTTTGTGATACTGCGGTAATGCTTTTGAAGTCTGCTGAAGGAATTGAAGTAGGCTCAGAACTAACTGGAAGTTTCATAAATGAATATTCACTACCTTCTGCTATAGTAATTAATAAAGTTGATAATGAACATTCAACCTTTTTTGAAACTTATGAAAAAGCTAAAAAGAGATTAACAAGCGGTGCAACGATAATTACTTTCCCTACAAAAGAAGGAATTAATTTTAATTCTGTTATCGATGTTATAAAAATGAAAATGTATGAATATGGTGAACCAGGCTCAAGAAAAGTAAATATTACAGATATTCCAAATGAATATCTTGACAAAGCAAACGAACTGAGAACATACTTGATTGAAAAAGTTGCTGAGTCAAGTGAAGAATTGATGAATAAATATTTTGAAGAAGGTAATCTATCCGAAGAAGAAATTAAATCAGGATTAAAATCATCTATATTGAATCGAAGTCTAACCCCTGTATTCGCCCTGTCTGCAACCAAAGCTGTAGGGATGAATAATTTTTTGGACTTTATCGCAAATTATTTCCCATCACCTAAAGATCGAGGTGGTGAAGAGGCAACTTGGACTGGAAGAAATGAAAAAGTATTAGTTAAACCTGATCAAAATGGTGAACCTGTTCTATTCATTTTCAAAACCGTATCTGAACAACACGTTGGAGAGTTATCATTCTTCAAAGTTTATTCAGGAACTGTTAAAGCTGGAATGGATTTAATTAATCAAGCAAACAATAAAACTGAAAGGTTAAGCCAAATCTCAATCATTAACGGTAAGAATAGAAAAGAAGTCCCTCAATTATTTGCCGGAGATATTGGTACCGTTGTGAAACTAAAAGATTCACACACCAATAATACTTTGGCATCCAAGAATTTTCAAGTAACCATCACACCAATTAAATTTCCTGATCCAGTTATGCACGGTGCTGTGATACCAAAAGCTAAAGGTGATGAAGATAAGATTGCAAATGGTTTACATACCCTTCACGAAGAAGATCCATCTTTTATAGTTAAATATGATCCTGAAATCTCTCAAACGATTGTTTCGGGACAAGGAGAGCTACAATTAGCATTAGCTGTTAAAAGATTAAAGGAAAGATATGGTGTTGAAGTTGACTTAGTTGAACCTAAAATTCCTTATAGAGAAACTATCAAAGCAACTGTTAATGATGTTGAGTATAAACATAAAAAACAATCAGGTGGAAGAGGACAATATGGACACGTTCATTTCAAATTAGAACCTCTTCCAAGAGGTAAGGGTTTTGAATTTGTTGATGCCATCGTTGGTGGTGTAGTCCCAGGAAGATTTATCCCGGCAGTTGAAAAAGGCATTCAAGAGACAATGGCTAAAGGTGTTATTTCAGGTAACAAAGTTGTTGATGTTAAAGTTACTCTTTTCGATGGAACTTATCATACAGTTGATTCAGATGAAATGTCGTTCAAAATTGCTGCTTCAATGTGTTTCAGAAAAGGATTTCTGGAAGCTAAACCTTGTTTACTTGAACCAATTTATGAAGTTGAAGTAAAAGTACCTGAAGAATATATGGGTGATGTTATGGGTGATATTTCAGGAAGAAGAGGAAAAATTTTAGGAATGGATTCTGATGGAAGCTTTCAGGTTATTAAAGCACATATTCCTCTTGCTGAGTTATATAAATATTCTTCTCAATTAAGAAGCTTAACGCAAGGTAGAGGTATCTTTAAAACAAAATTTGACCATTACGAAGAAGTTCCTAAAGAAATTGAACAAAAAGTAATTGAAGAATACAATAAATCGAAAGAAGAAGAAAAATAATATTATTTTTTGCTTATGTTCAAATAATGCCACAAAGATAAAAAACTTTGAGTCTTAGTGTCTTTGTGGCATTTTAATTTAACTCATTAATGTAAAACTTAACAAAACCACTTACTTTATAATCACAAAAGACAAACTAAATGAAAAATCTCTGGTCACCTTGGCGTTCAAAATACATCGAATCATTTTCAGGCAAGAAAGAAAGCGAGGGTTGCATTTTTTGCAATATGTTGTCTTGTAACCCTTATTCAGAAGATAATCTTGTAGTTGAAATAGATAAACACTCGATGGTAGTAATGAATCTATATCCTTACAATAACGGTCATTTGATGATCGTTCCTAAAAGACACTTGAGTAAATTTTCTGAATTGAACGACGATGAATTACTGGAATGCAACAAAAAACTACAAGTATATGAGAAAATCTTAAGCGAATTAATTAACCCTGATGGATTTAACATCGGTGTTAATCTCGGCAGAGTTAGTGGAGCAGGGATTGATGACCATATTCATTTTCACCTAGTGCCAAGATGGAATGGTGACACTAATTTTATGCCTGTTTTAGGTGAAGTCAAAGTAATATCACAAGATTTATTGACGCTAAAAAAAATGTTACTTAATAGTCTTGAAAAAAGAAAAAAATCTGAGGTTTAAATGAAAAAAGTATTTTTTTTGTTTCTTTTATTTATTGTTTCTTGTTCAAAAAATTATAATGAAGAAATAAAAAAAGCAGAGGATTTAATTAGTAAAAACAAATACAAAGAAGCAGTTGAAGTGCTTAAAAAAGTTTCAGATGCTGATGATGAAAAATTCTCTCCTGTTGCTTTAAGCATTTTAGGAAGGATTTATCAGCAACATAATTTGACAGATATTCAATTCAAGGAATCACAAAAGATTGCTCAAAAATATTATTATCAAATATTTGAAGAATATCCGAAATCAAACTTAGCTCCGAAAGGATTGTTTATGTCAGCTTTTATATTAGCGAATGAACTGAATGAATTTGAACAAGCAAAAAAACAGTATCAATTATTTCTTGAGAAATTTCCAAATGATGAATTAGCACCCTCCGCTAAAGTGGAACTTGAAAATGTTGGCTTACCACCAGAGATGATATTAAATAAACGACTTAATTCATCTAATGAAAATTAAAACAACAGATTATAACAAATTTTTAGATCCTAAAGTAGTTTCAAAAATAAGTAATCTCGAATTACGAGCCAGATTAGTTGTTGAAGGTTTTCTTGTTGGATTACATAAAAGCCCATACCACGGATTTAGTATTGAATTCAGCGAGCATCGTCCTTATATGATTGGTGATGATCTGAAAAGCATTGATTGGAGAGTATTTGCAAGAACTGAAAAATATTTTATAAAACAGTTTGAAGAAGAAACTAATTTGAAAGCTTGGATTATTCTTGATTCAAGTCGTTCAATGTATTTTAATTCTGAAAGCAATATTAAAAAATTAGAGTATGCTAAAACACTTTCAGCAGCTCTGGCATATCTTCTTATCAAACAAAGAGATGCTGCTGGATTGATAAACTATACAAATAAAGTCGAAAATATCCTTCCTCCAAAAGCAACAAGAAATTATTTAAACGAGATTATTAAAACCCTTTCTTTAATAAATGCATCAGAAACAACTAATACCTCAAATTCATTGACAGAGCTTGCAGAAAAAATAAAAAAACGAAGCTTGATAATAATTATTTCAGATTTTTTTGATGAGATTGATAAAACATTAAAAGCATTGAAAAATTTTTCATTTCTAAAAAGCGAAGTAATTGTTTTTCAGATACTTGACCCAATTGAGCTCAGTTTTGGATTTAAGAGTGATTCGACTTTTATCGATTTAGAAACAAATGAAAAATTAAATACTCAACCATTTCACCTGCGAAAAGCATATCAAGATGCTATGAAAGATTTTATTGATAAAATTAAACACGAATGCTTAAAATCTTATTTTGATTATAATCTGATAACAACAAATGAACCTTTTGATAAAGCACTTTTCAAATTTGTTCAGAAAAGAAAAAGGTTATATTAATTTTACAATTTCATTGAAAAATTTATCTGCTATTTCATCTGCTAAATTTTGAGTCTTAGCTTCAACAATTATTCTTATTATTGGTTCTGTATTTGACTTTCTCAAATGAATCCAATATTCCTCAAAGTCAATTCTTAATCCATCATCAGTGTTTATCTTTTGGTTTGAATAATTATCAATGAGTTTATTCAGAATTTCATCAGGTGATTTAGTAAGTTCGATTTTCTTCTTTGAAATAAAATACTCAGGTAAATTCGCTTTAAATTCTGATAATGAAATTTTATTCTCAACTAAATTTTGCAGAGTTAGAGCAATTCCAACTAATGCATCACGACCATAATGCAATACTGGATAAATAACTCCCCCACTTCCCTCTCCCCCGATGATTGCATTTACTTCTTTCATCTTTTTTACAACGTTTGCTTCACCAACAGGTGATCTAAAAACGATAGAATTAAATTGTTTTGCTACATCCTCAACTGCTCTGGTGGTTGATAAATTTACTACTACATTTCCAGGAGTTTTTGATAAAACATATCTAACGCATTGTGTGATCGTATTCTCTTCACCAAATGGAATTCCATTTTCTGTAATTAAAACCAGCCTATCAACATCAGGATCAACAACAATTCCAAGGTCGACATTACTCTGCTCCACTTTTTTCATTGTATCGACTAAATTTTCTGGCAAAGGTTCAGGCAGCCGTGGAAAGATTCCAGTTTTATCACAATTGTATTCAATTACTTCACAACCAAGTTTGTCTAAAAGCTTCGGAACTGAATAAACTCCTGCACCATTTACACAATCAAGTAAAATTCTGAATTTTCTTTTTTTAATTTCCTCTACATTAATTATTTCAAGATTCAATATTGCATTTATATGTTCATCTATTGCTTCGAAATAATTTTGAAGCTTACCGAGTTGATTCCATCTTTTATAGTTTTTTGATTTATTTAAAAAAGATAACATCAGTTGATTTTCTTCTGGACTAAGAAATTCACCTTTTGAATTTATTAATTTAAGAGCATTCCACTCATTTGGATTGTGAGACGCAGATATTGATATTCCACCTTGTGCATTGAGTTTATTAACTGTAAAAAGCACTGTCGGTGTTGGAACTATTCCAATATCAATAACATCAAGTCCTTTTGATAACAAAGTTCCAATGACAAGATTTCGAACCATTTCACCACTGATTCTTGAATCCCTTCCTACTATTACTTTTCCATTAGAAACAAATTCTGCATAAGCGGATGTGTATTCTAAAATTACTTCTGGAGTTAAAGTTTCTCCGACTATTCCACGAACTCCTGAGACACTTACCATTAATTTTGACATAGTTCCCTTTTAATTAATTGACTTTAGAGTTTCTATTTTTTCAATATATTTTTTTACATCAAATTTTCTTTCAGCCCCTGAGCGATTCATATATCGAATTTTTCCAAAAACTTCTCTTTCAAACCAAGGTCTATCGTGAACTCCACCAATTGACCAGCCACATCCAACATATCCATTTGGATCACGTCCGTCTAATTCATATTTATCATTTAGATATATTGCTATTCTTAAAGCTTCTTCAGGAGATGAAGTCCATTCGAGGATTTTTTTAGCCCAATACATCCGCATATATCCGTGCATCTTTCCGGTGATTACCATTTCTGATTGAGCTGCATTCCATAAATCATCGTGCGTTTTTGAAAATTCAAATTCTTCTTCAGAGTATAAAAATTCTCTTTTATCGTTTCGATGTTGATTCAAAGTTTCTTTTGCCCAATCAGGAAAGCCCTCAAAACTATCATACTTTGTGTTGAAATAACAAAAGTTATCAGAAAGTTCTTTTCTTATTATTAACTCTTCTAAAAAAACTTTTGAAGATGGATGATTTGGAAAAAGATTTTTAACTATAAATGCAACTCTTTGTGCTGAGATTTGACCAAAATGAAGATAAGGAGAAATATTTGAAATATATTCGACGCTCGGATCATTTCTGTAAAGATGATAATTCTCGAATTTATTCTTTAAAAAGTCATTGAAAGTATTGAATGCTTGTTCTTCCCCAGACTCAAAATATTTTGAAGGTTTAACGTTATTGTCAACTTCTATTGATGAATAAATTTTATCCCAATCATTTTTATGTTCAGCATAGATAGAAAATTTATTTGGTTTAATTTCAGGAATATCAACTAAGAATTCATCGAGGAGATTATGGATTTTTGGTCTAATTGTATATGCGGCGAACTCCTGTTTATCTGATACATATAAACAAGGTACAATATTATGAGTATCTACTTCATAAAAAGGAATTGTAATACTTTTTGCAACTTCTCTTTTCCATATTCTTTTAATTCTTAATGGATCAAAGTCGGCAACCAATGAATTTGCATCACAATCTTTCAGAAAATTTGGAATTGTATTTTGAGGATCACCAATGAATAAAAGGAATGGAATTTTAAATTCATTAAGTTTTTTTTCTACCTTTTGAAGACCTTTTAACATAAAGTCATATTGTCTTAAAGTTGCACCCAAGAAACTTTTAACCAAGGAGAAAACAACCACAACGTTTGTATTCCTCTGAAAAGCTAATTCCTGAGCAAATAGTAAAGCATAATTATCAGAGACTCTTTGATCTCTGCTCATCCAATAAACAATAGGTCCTTTTCCCTCTATGCCAGATTGTAAAAGTCTTGTTCTTTTTTCTATACTCAATGTGAACCCTTAAGCTGTTATCTTTCTAAAGCCCACTCTCTGAGAGTCCTTTTATCCTCTTCAGATAATTTACCTTTGGGATTAACAACACGATAGCTCCAAGGTGGCATTCTTTCTTTTAAAACTTCTTCCCAGATCTCTTGTTTAACTTTCTCTTCGTTCATTGAATAATAGTCCCATTCAGTAAAATTCAAATGTTCTCTACCTTCTTTAACATCATAGGAAATAAGAAAAGACATTGGAGCAACTTTAGAATACCATTTCCATTCAGTATTGTTTGAATGACAATCATA
>JANWVQ010000151.1 GCA_025056745.1 Ignavibacterium sp. | reverse complement strand
TTTTTTGAAGTTGTTTATTAACTTCAATCAATTTAGTCAAATTTTCTTTTAGGCTTAGTCGAATTAAAGAGACCTCATCTACATAATTATCTATTTTAGAGAGGTTTTTATTAATGTTTTCAAGTTTAATTAATTCAGCTTCTATTTTGCTGATTAGTTTGTTAAATTCATTTACTTCTTTCATATTTCCCTAAATTTATTTGTTTGACTTTTAGTTTTTCGTTAATACTTTTTAGTAATATCGTTAGCAAGAAAACTTTCGTTTTTGAAAGAGATGTTTCTATAAAAGCTAATTTAATTAAATTGTCTTTTCTAATATGTTTTATTGCGAGACTAAGAATATCATTGAAAATATCATCACGTTTTGACTTGGTTAATAAAATTTCAAAGACCTTTACTATGGCAGTTTCAAGATCTCCAAATAAATTAGCTTCGGAATAAAATCTAATAAAAGCTCTAAATTCATTTTCAATTAGTTTTTTATCTTCATTAGGTAATAGCATACGAAGGGCAAAAGAGATGTAAAGTAAACCAGGTTCTTGCGGATAACTTTCAATAATTCTCAGAGTAACTCCTAAAAATTTATCTACTTGGTTACTTTCCATTGCTTTTTTTATAATATTTAACCAGTCTTTAAAATTTTGTGAGTTTGGGAATATAGAAAATTCGAAATTGATTTCCTCGTCAGGGCTTAAGTATCTTAAAACTTTTCTTCTAAATTCTTCGTTACTCATTGAGCGACAGGCATCAACCATATTTCTAAGGGATGCCCTTCTTTGAGGTTCTATTTTTTCGTAAACAAATGAAATTAATTTATAAATACAATATTCGATCTCCTCTTCGAGATTTGTGAATGAAATATTCTTAATTTCTGATTCAATTTTTTCAGCGAATAATTTTTCTCTTCGAACTTTGAAATAATTTAGAAGGTTTCTTGTATAATCTTTGGGATTTAATCTAATAATTTTTATTTTCATTGATGATCTTAAACCTTGACCTCTTATGTTAGAGTAATCTATTACATAATCAGTTATCAAACCAAAAGATTTTAGTCTAAACAGAAATTTTTCATTGTATTCAGCATTAGGGATTGAAATTTCAGTGGATTCGAAAATTTTCAGATTATTTAGTTTTGGATAAATATAATTTTCCATTAAGTTCTTAATATTCCTCTTTTCATTCATCTCACCAATGTAAGCTTCGTTCTGAAAGAATAGGTTTCGAGATATATCAGAGTCTGAATTATTTTTAAGTTCCCAGATTTCATCTGCTTTTTTTGAAATATCTAAAAATGAATCATCGACTTTAGGATTATCATCTGAGAAAATAATATAGCAAAAGGCATTTTTTCCATCTCTACCAGCTCTTCCAGCTTCCTGATAAAAAGATTCAATTGACTGAGGTAAATTGTAATGGATCGTATACCTAATATTAGGTTTATCTATTCCCATTCCAAAAGATTTAGTCGAAATCATACAAGAGATTTTATCCTCTATAAATTTCATTTGGATAATATTTTTATAAGAATTCCAACTTCCTTGGCTAAACCTTTCAATTCTTTTACCTGCGAACATTCCAAGACCTTCAAAATGTTTTATTGAAAAGTCTATTTTTTCTTGACCATTTAACAATATTAAATCAATTGTAACTCGACAATTAGGAAATCTTGAACAACCCCAAAATCTACTTCCATCAATCCTGTTTGTTCTCAATTTCATATCAGAATTGCATCTAGGACATTTAGGAGATATTATTTCTTTTGACTCTTCTTCGACACCAAGAATTTTTAGAGAATAAGTTTCACCTAATTTTTTGTTTATTGATTTAACACTAAAATTAGTAGAGTTTACGTGTGGACAAAAAATTAAGCCAGCACCAAAATTTTGAGATTTAAAGAGCTCAGCAGGGGAACTTGCTTTTAATTTTTTGCTAATTTCTGAAAAAATATCACATAATTGATTGAATTTATCATAAGATGAAGTTTTTCTAACTTCAAATTTCAATTCTTTTCTATCAAAAGTGTAGTTTCTAATTACTGCATCATTCATTTCCTCAAGTATTTCTAAATCAGCAAGTATATCTCTAAGAACTATTTCGGATGCGGTGCCAGTGAGTGCATAAAATGTTGGAATAAATCCATAATGATTACAATATCTTCTAATTGTCTGAGAAATATCAAGATAAGAGGTTCTAAAATCGTGACCCCATTCAGATACACAATGTGCTTCATCAATAACAGCATAGGAAATTGGAATTTTATTAACAAGATCACGAAGATAATTTCTGAATGTCTCAGACTGAAATCTCTCAGGGCTTATATAAATAGCAAGATATCTACCTTCGCTAAAAAATTTTTGGATCTGTTCTCTTTCTGCAGTTGATTGTTCTGATGTTATTTTCTCAACTCTGTCTATCAAAAACTTATTTAAATTATAGTGCTGATCAATTATTAAAGATTTTATTGGTTCAACAATAATAATAGGTGCAGGTTGTAGGAACATTATTAACTGGTAACAAAGTGATTTACCAGCACCAGTGGGTAATAAGCCAATTGTATTCTTTAGTGATAATGCTCTCTTGATTATTTTATTTTGACCATACCTGAAATTCCTAAATCGGAAAATGTTATTCAAAAAGTACGTTAAATATTTATCAGCCGCTTTATCATCTTTAAATTTATATGGAACAGGAACGCTTGATTTAATTCGAAATGAATTATTGTTTGAATCTATTTCATAAAGAGAAACACCATAATCATTAAAATTTCTGGGTTTGATGTAAAACTTTATAGAATTAGTATTTTTTTCGTTGATTTTTATTTTAGGTTTTCTAAAGTCGTGATTTGCTAAGAGGAAAAAGTTTTCAGATAATTCTAAAAAGTCTTCTAAAACAACTGTAAATAGCTCCTGATATTCGTTTTCAATAGTGAATGATAATTCTTCATCGAAAAATGATATGATTCTATTTTGTAATAGAATTATTAGTGAATTCTGTATTGCGGATGATAATGATAAATAATCACTAATTTCCTTAAGTCTTTCGTTTTTATCATCTAAGATCTCAAATTTAAAGGAAACAGAATCAGTATTGTTTTTAACTAAATCGAAATATTTATCACAAATCCAATTTGCTAACTTTAGTGAACAAAGTGTTGGATTACCTCTATTGATATAATTATAAAGTAAGTTAATTATGAAAGTAGGATTTTTAGGTCTGAGAATGAAGTCATTAAATTTTATTTTGAGTTGCCAATATTTTTTTTCGAAAAAATGAGATGGAAAGTTTTTATCTAATAAAAAATTACTTTCAAAATTCTCAATTATATTAAAATCATTTTTTGTTTTCTCGATTTCTGATATACTTTTCAAATCATCTAATATTTGTTTAACAGTTTGATATCTATCATCCCTATTTTCTTTAAGACACTTTTTTATTATATCAATTATTTCTTGAGGAATATTAAGATTGAAATATCTTGGGTCTTTGAATTCTTTAATCTCATTTTCAATAACCTGTTTATGTATCAAAGTTGTTTCACCATCAGGATGCCTTCCAGTTAATAAAAAGTAAAATGTTTTACCAAGCGAATAAATATCTGTTCTTCTATCTAATATTTTTTCGCCCTTAATTTGTTCTGGAGAAGCATATAACCTGGTAAATGCTTGCTGATTATTTGGATCCTGTTTTATTACATCAATCGAAATTCCCAAGTCAATTAATTTAACAATATTGTTGTCATCAATTATAAAATTATTAGGTTTTATATCCTTATGTATTATTCCATTTTTATGAATTTCCAAGACAGCTAAACACATTTGTTCAAAAATTTGAGTGGCTTCAATATAACTGAGTAATCTCTTAGACTTTAAGTAATCATTAAGATTCATTCCTTTTATGTATTCCAAAACCAAAAAAGCCTTGTCTTTTTCTTCAAAATAATCAAGAAATTTTACAACATTTTTATGTGAAATCTGCTTTAAATATTCAGCTTCTCTTCTTAGATGAGATATAAATTCGTTAAATGTTACTAAATCAGTGTTTAATTCTTTTATGACTACATTCTGATTTGAACTTAGATTTTCGGCTAAATAAACTTTAGAAAAATTTGATGATGCTAATTCTTTGAGGATTTTATATGATTTTATTTGCATAATGAGGTTAAATCTTAAGTTTATTACATTTTTTCTATTTTCTTTATTCTTTCTTCAGTATTTGGGTGGGTTGAAATAAAATCATTTTCTTCTGTTTTATTTTCTTTTCGGTATTGTTTTTCTTTTTGTTGAAGTTTTTTGAAAAATGAGATTGCGCCTTCTTTATCATAACCAGCTTTTTTCATTAATTCTACAGCTCTTTTGTCTGCTTCAAGTTCTTCTTCTTTGGAGAAGGGAAGATGATAAATACTGTATGCTATTTGAACTAAGTTTCCTAAAAGAGGATTTATTTCAGATGCTTTTGCTGCATACTGAACTTTTTTTATGCAATGTTTTAACTCATTATGAGCTATTTCGTGAGCTATTACAAAGGCAAGTTCTTCTTCTTTTTCAAGTTCATCTATCAAACCAGTTAATAAGTAAACTTTGCCACCTGCGATTGTATAGGCGTTAAAATCTTTATCTTTAATTATTGAATATCGATAGTTGATTTTTTTTCTATCCGTTTGCTTTTTAATCTTATCGAAAATTATTTTTATTTGAAATTTGTAATCATTAACTGTTTTTTTATCCTTCATTATCTCCTTGTCTAATTGTTCACCTATTTTATTTTCTTCTTCGTCTGATGGGGCAGTAATGTTTAATAATTCTTGATTTACTTGATCTACTGTTTTAAGAATGTTTTTAATTAAGTCCTGAGAGTAAATGATTTGTGATGTTATTAAAAAGATTAAAAATATTATTTTGGTCATTTTCATAGCTGCTCCTAAAAATTTTGTTTAATTTAATAAATTCAAATAATCAACTTTAATAAAACATAGATGAAAATATTTAAGCAGGATTCGCTTAGCATTATGCTCTAAGCCAATCACCCAATCAACCAATCACTCAATCTTTCATTTTAATAGAACACAGATGACACTGATTCAACGGATTCTCACAGATTTTTAATTTAGCATTTAACACTCAACATTTAACATTAATTATTCTACTTGTTGTTATCAGTACTTAGTTATGATTATTTGAAAAGATTAAAAAATCCAGACACATTTGCCGAGTTATAAGTGCATACCCACTTATCATCCTGATTTTTTTGAAATTCTAAGATTGCTGGTATTTTCTTCCCATCAAATAATATAAAGGGTTTATTTAGATCAAAAGTAATTTCAACAACATATTTATTTTTTTGTTCATCAGTGAAGCCTTCTTTAACAATAGTGAAATTTGTTGCTTCGTAACCTTCCCCAAGAAATGTTTTAACATTCTGATTAATAATTTCGTATTGCTCTTTTTTTAATGACGAAGAAGGAGCATTTGAGCAGGAGGTTATAAAAATTAAAATAAATAAACTGTAAATAGTTAGTTTTAATGTTTTCATTTTAGCTCCTTTTTATTCTTTAAATTGTTTTTATTAGTCTTTTTAATGATTTCAATTGAATCTTTTGGTTTGTTATTAATTACAGAATCCTTATTGAAAGTTTTTATTGATAGAGTATCATTTTGAATTTTATTATTATTCAAGGTGTCCAAATTTTTTATAGTTGATTTATCTTTATTTTCAAATTTCTTAGTTGAGTCTGCTTTATTTATTGGGAAAATGAATTTGATTTTATTTCCCACATCCAAAATCATAAAAAGTGTAAAAACGACAATTAAAATTGAACTTAATATTAATGGGATTTTAAGTTTATTAAACTTATCAGAAATTTTAAATGGTAGTCTTTTACCTTTAATCACTTTAACAATTTGTACAGTAATATTGTCTTTACCACCTCTATCATTTGCAAGTTCAACCATTTTAGCGCAAGCAGTTTGAGGTTCGTTTTTAGAAGCAATTTCAAGGAGCTCTTCATTAGATAAATAACCTGAAAGACCATCTGTGCAAAGAATGAAAATATCTCCTTTGAAGATTGTTAATGGTTCTGCAATATCCGGTTG
Organism: Ignavibacterium sp.; assembly: GCA_025056745.1. Taxonomy (GTDB): domain Bacteria; phylum Bacteroidota; class Ignavibacteria; order Ignavibacteriales; family Ignavibacteriaceae; genus Ignavibacterium. The sequence continues at coordinate 630 of JANWVQ010000151.1, read as the reverse complement.
ATTTTTTCCATCTGCTCCTAAAGAACGAGAGATAACATTTTTTTGTGGATGAGATTTAGCAGCTTCTTCGTCAATTATTCCAGAGTCAACAAGTTGTTGAACTAAAGAATGATCTTTAGTTAGTTGATATATTTTATTCTCCCTAATTAAATAAATTCTGCTATCACCAACGTGGGCATAGTAAGCATTGTCCTCTCTGATAAGTAAGACGACAGCTGTAGAACCCATTTCTTTAAGCTCTTCAGATTCTGATGCTTTTTGGATAATATTATTATTTGCTTTCTCTAAAGCTGTTTTTAATTCTGCTTTAGGGTCAAAATTATCAGACAATTGTTCAAAGTGTTGTTTAATCGATTCGACTGCAATACGTGAGGCAGTAGCACCACCTTTATGACCACCCATTCCATCGCAAACGACAATTAGATTTCCGTAATTCCCTGTGAATGAACCGTAATAATCTTCATTAGCGGTTCGTTTTCTACCAACATCTGATAGATTTCCGATTTGTAATTTTGATTTTGACATATAACAACTTTTAATATGTTAGTTTATTATTTTTTGACCTTAAATGATTAATAAAGATCTTTGCTTAGCGTTTTACCTATTTACTTAATAATCCAATCAACCAAT
>JANWVQ010000131.1 GCA_025056745.1 Ignavibacterium sp. | reverse complement strand
TCTTTGATTTATATCACAATTTTGTTTAACTTGCGCCTACGTATGAAAAAAATTTTTTACTTTTCCGACAAAAGTTTAGAGTTTGTTGAAATAAAAAATTTTAGTAGAAAAACTATAATTACTATAGTTATTTCTACTATTGTTTTGACTTCATTAATTCTCGGAGTCTTTTTCCTAATTCATTCTAATTTAATTGATGATAGAGAAAAACTTGTTTTAGAAAACAAAGCTTTGAAGTCAGAAATTGTCAATTTAAAGGAACAATATTTAGCATTATCTACACAACTAAAAGAATTAGGATATTTAGGAAATAAGTTAAGAACTATGGTCAATCTTGAACCTCTTGATGATAAAGAAAGAATTCTTGGTAAAGGTGGTGGTTTGATTTCAAATGATTTAATAAAAAATCTCAACTCCAGCGATGATATTAAAAAGTCCCTTGAAGCTATAGAACTCGTCATTAATAGATTTGAATTTGAGAAAAATGAATTTAAAAATCTTGAGAAAAGAATTTTAGAGAATGAGAACTTTTTTGATGCATTGCCTGTCCTAATACCAACAGAAGGAGAATTTTCCATTGACGGTTTTGGGATGAGACTGCATCCAATACTTAAAGTTGTCAGAATGCACGAAGGCATAGATATACTTAATGATACAGGTACACCAGTTTATGCACCAGGTAATGGAGTTGTATCTTACATAGGTAATAGGGGAGGGCTTGGTATTACTTTGGAAATCGATCACGGTTTTGGATATAAAACTGTTTACGGTCACTTATCAAAAATCTTAGTTAAAGAAGGACAAAAAGTTAAAAGAGGAGATAAAATTGCTTTGAGTGGAAACACTGGTTTGTCAACAGGTCCGCATCTCCACTATGAAGTTCACTATAATGGTGTTCCACAGGATCCAGTTTACTATTTCTTAGAACATTCAAGAACTTATTTGGCAGATAAGAGTAAAAACAAAATGGGAGGTAATCAAAAATGATTTGGACAGTCGAATTGGCTTCATACCTCGATGATGCTCCTTGGCCTGCCACCAAAGAAGAGTTGATAGAATATGCCGAGAGAATAGGAGCTCCACTTGAATTAATTGAGAATCTCAAAGAGCTTGAAGATTCCGATGAGCCATACGAGTCCATTGAAGATATCTGGCCAGACTATCCCACCGATGAAGATTTCTTTTATAATGAAGATGAATAATTTTTGTCTCTAATTTGTCATTCCGAATTAATTTAACTGATTATCTAAATAAAAAATAATTATGTTCGGAATGACAAATTTTATGAGACATTTTCATTCTTTATGACTGACGATAAAAATCTTATTAAAATAATTGGACAAAAAAAAGTAGAAAATATTCTTTACAGAATTATACAATCAAACAAAATTCCTCACGCTTTATTATTTACAGGCAAAGAGGGGGTTGGAAAAGAATACGCTGCAATTGAATTCGCAAAAGCTTTAATTAATAATAGTACCGTTCAAAATAAAGATCATATTTTGAATTCAATTCAAAAATTGAATGAACCTTATATCAAATACATTTGTGCTCTTCCTCGTGGCAAAAATGAAAATGAGAATGATTCTCCTTATGAAAAATTAAAACAAAATGAAATCAATTTTATTCAAAAAGAATTTGAAAAAAAATCAAACAATCCCTACTATGAAATAAATATTCCAAATGCAAATAATATAAAAATTAATAGCATAAGAGATATAAATAAATTTATCTCATTTGCGGAGGTTGAGCAATTTAAACGAGTAATTGTAATATCAAATGCACATCTTATGAAAGAAGAAGCTCAAAATGCCTTACTGAAGAATCTGGAAGAACCTCCTAACAATGTAATATTCATTTTAACTACACCTCATCCTGAGTTGTTAAGAGATACAATAATTTCTCGATGTTGGAGAGTTGTTTTTGAAAATTTAAGTTCATCAGATGTTGAGAGAATTCTAATTGAGTATTTCAAAATTTCTGAGGAGGATTCAAGGAAAGTTTCTCAAATTTCTATGGGTTCGGTTAAAGTTGCTTTAGATTATTTGAAGTACGATATAAATTTTCTTTTAGACAAAACAATAAAATTATTAAGATACTCATTCGGTAAAAAATTCAATCAAGCAATTCAAGAAATTTCAACTATAGCCTCTGATAAAATACTTCTCAAACTAATTTTATCACTTACATCTGTATGGTTGTCGTATTACAATAAAATTAGATTAACAGATACTCATATCCCTTTAGAACAATTTAATGAGACAATTAGAAAATTTTTTGAAAAATATCCGAACGTCGATGTAACAGAAACGATGAATTTAATAGAAGAATATCAAATTAACTTAGATAGGAATGTTAATCCAAATATTGTGAGCTCTAACTTTGTTATTCAATTATCGTCATTAATTTAGAAAATAAAGAAATAATATTTAATAAATTAATTTTGTAAATAAAATTTTAGAGGAAAAGAAAATGAAAAAAGTAGTTATAGTATCTGCTAAAAGAACTGCCATCGGTTCTTTTAATGGAGTGTTAAGTAATTTTACTGCAACTGAATTAGGTTCATTCGCGATTAAAGGAGTTTTAGAAGATTCAAAAATAGATTTAAATGAAATTGATGAAGTGATAATGGGAAATGTATTATCTGCTGGACTTGGACAAGCTCCCGCAAGACAATCAGCTATTTTTGCAGGATTACCTGAAAAAGTTGAATGTTTAACAATTAATAAAATGTGTGGAAGTGGTCTTAAAGCAGTTATGCTAGCTCATCAGGCAATATTAACAGGAGATGCGGATGTAATAATTGCTGGTGGATTGGAAAGTATGACCAATGCACCTTATTTACTTAAAAAAGCAAGGAATGGATATCGTTTAGGACATTCAGAATTATATGACTCTATGATATTAGATGGATTGTGGGATGTTTACAATAACATCCATATGGGAAATTGTGCAGAGAAATGTGCGAAAGATTTTTCAATGAGTAGGGAAGAGGTGGATGAATTTGCTATTCAATCTTATAAAAAAGCTCAAAAGGCAATTGAACTCGGGTTTTTCAAAGAGGAAATAACTCCAATAGTAACTAAATCAAAAGATAAAGAAATTGTCATTGATACTGATGAAGAACCTTCTAAAGTAATCTTTGAAAAAATTCCGACATTAAAACCAGTTTTTGATAAGAATGGAATTGTAACTGCTGCTAATGCCTCCAAAATTAACGATGGTGCTGCTGCTTTGTTAGTTATGAGTGAAGAAAAAGCTTTAAAACTAGGATTAAAGCCTTTAGTTGAAATCGTTGCCCAAAGCTCAGCTGCAAAATTACCAATTGATTTTACTACAGCTCCTGCTGATGCAATTACAAAAGTATTAAATAAAGCTAACTTAAAATTGACAGACATAGATCTTTTTGAAATTAATGAGGCCTTCGCAGTTGTTTCTATTGCTGTTAATAAATTATTAAAATTGGATCCAGATAGAGTTAACGTAAATGGAGGTGCGATAGCTCTTGGACATCCAATCGGTGCAAGTGGTGCAAGAGTATTGACAACTTTAATCTATGAAATGAAAAGAAGAAATTTAAACTACGGATTAGCTTCTTTATGTATTGGCGGAGGTGAAGCTTCTGCATTGATTGTAAAAAATGTTAAATAATTAACAAATATTAAATAAAGGAGATAAGTATGGAAATAAAAAAAGTTGCTGTTATAGGTGGTGGTACAATGGGAAACGGAATTGCTCACGTTTTCGCATTGAATGATTATGAGGTATTTCTTTGTGAAAATAATGAAGAACTTTACGATAAAGCTATAAATACAATAACAAAAAATTTAGAAAGACAAGTAAGTAAAGGTACGATTGATGAAAATAAAAAACTATCAACTCTGTCCAAAATTAACAAAGTAATAGGTGCTGAAAATCTTTCATCTGATATTGACCTATTTATAGAAGCTATTTATGAAAATAAAGATGCTAAGTTATCTTTATTTAGTAGGTTAGCTAAAATTGCAAAAGAAAATTCTATTATAGCCACAAATACCTCTTCGATATCAATAACTGAATTATCAACTGCCGTAAACCCTTCAAATTTTATCGGAATGCATTTTATGAATCCAGTTCCAGTTATGAAACTGGTTGAAATCATTAGAGGTTATTCAACTTCAGATGATACTTTTGAAACAATAAAAGAATTAACAATTAAAATTGATAAGGTCCCTGTAGAAGTTCACGATTATCCTGGCTTCATTTCTAATCGAATTTTAATGCCAATGATCAATGAAGCAATTTACGCATTAATGGAAGGTGTAGCTTCAAAAGAAGCTATAGATAACGTGATGAAATTAGGAATGAATCACCCGATGGGTCCGCTTACTTTAGCAGATTTTATTGGTTTGGATGTTTGCCTATCAATTATGGAAGTTTTGTATAATGGTTTTAATGATCCAAAATATCGTCCTTGTCCATTGTTAAAGAAAATGGTAGCTGCTAAAAAATTAGGTAGAAAAACTGGTGAAGGTTTTTATAAATACTAATAAATATTAAAAGCTTTTAATTGGTTTAACTAAGAAGTTTGTTTAATAAATTGTCTGATAATATATATTATGTAAACTAATTTGAGTATTTGGAAATAAACCAAGCAATTATAATGATTGCTATTGCCCAGATTATTATTTTATTTACTCCCTTTCTCCTATCGAATCTACGATAATTTCTGAAGCCTAATTTGCGTTTTCTTCGTTCTTGTTCATCTTTATCTGGATTGTAAAATCTTGGAATATATTCAAATCTTCGATATGTGGGTCTTTTCATTAACATATTCTACTATAGCTTTCAATTTTTATTAAAAAGCGATTCGATGAAAAGATTTTTATCAAATTCCTGTAAGTCGTCAATTCCTTCACCAACTCCGATTAACTTTACAGGAATTTTAAATCTCTGACATAAATTTATTATAATTCCACCTTTGGCAGTACCATCAATTTTTGTAATAATCAATCCTGTCAAATGCATTATTTTAGAAAATTCTTGAACTTGAAGAACAGCATTTTGTCCAGTATTTGCATCAATTACTAACAAAGTTTCGTCTGGATTTTTATTTGCAACTTTATTAATAACTCGATTAATTTTTTCTAATTCTTTCATCAAATTTGATTTATTATGTAATCGTCCAGCAGTATCTATTAAAACGATATCGAAGTTATTTTTTAATGCGAGAGCTAAAGAATCATATACAACAGAAGATGGATCAGATGCTTTATTATTGTTAAAAATTTCTACACCTGCTCTTTTTGACCAGATTTCTAATTGTTCATTTGCTGCAGCTCTAAAAGTATCTCCAGCAACTATTAAAACTTTTTTTCCTAATTCATTATAATAGTTAGCTAATTTACCTATAGTAGTAGTCTTTCCTACTCCATTAACTCCAACTATAAGAATAATATAAGGCTTATCATTAAAATCTTTAAGTAAATTACCTTCAATAATCAGATTACTAATCGTCACTTTCATAGATTTGATTACATTTTCAGTTGAGCGGTCAGTGTTTTTCTTTAATTCTTTCCTTATGTTATCTATTATTAGTTCAGTAGATTCAACACCAACATCTGCTGAAATAAGTATCTCTTCAATCTTCTCTAATGTTGTTTCATCAATATTAGCCTTACCAGTGATTGTTTCAGTTATTTTATTAAAAAACTTTTCTTTGGTTTTTTCTAATCCTGCTTTGATTTTATTAAAACTAAAGTTTTTAAAGATACTCATATTTTATCTCTCAAAACTTTTATTAATCTATATAAATAAACGATAAAAGAGACGATAATTAAGAAAATACTTAAATAAAAAATTACATCAAAAGCGATGAAACCAAATGAAAAACCAAATATTCTTAGGAAAATGACAATGCCTATTACTAATGCAGTTATTTTACCTAAAAAATTTGATTGTAAAATTATACCAGTTTTTTTTGAACAATAAATTCCCCCTATAAGGATTAAAATATCTCGTAAAATAACTATTATTAAGTAATTATATGGTAATAGATTAAGTCTAATTACCTCAAAAAGTAAAAATGCAATTAAAATCTTATCTGAAATTGGATCAAGAATTTTTCCAAATTCAGTTATATGTCCAAATTTTCTAGCTAAATAGCCATCTAAAATATCAGTAACGGCAGCAATAATTAATAGAATTAAAATTGATTCTCTAACAAAACTCTGTCCCCAGGATTGAAATAATACATACAATGGAATAACTAACAATAAACGTATAATTGTTAATAAGTTAGATAAATTTACTATTGATTTATAATCAATATTCATCTTATTACAGCAAATTTTCCAGTTTTTGTTTCAACCTCTCTACCAAGATCATCCAATGAAGTTACAATATAAAAATAAACACCAGATGGCAATTTATCTCCATCATTGTTCTTTAAATCGTAATCTAATCCACCAGATTCATTAATACTTTGAATTTCACGAATCAAAGTACCCTGAATGTTGAAAATTTGTATTTTAGTTCTTTTGGTCAAGTTGGCAAAAGTTAAATAGTTGTGATAATTAACTTTAACTGGATTAGGATAACTATATAATTCTGATAAATTAGACTTATTTTGACTAAAAACAATATAGCTACCCGCACCTTCAGTAATTGTTTTTGAACCACTTCTAGAATCTGAGCGAAGATTTATAATTTTTAGTACATATTCTATTCCAATAGACCCAATTGGTTTACCACCTTGTAAATCTAGAATTATATTCTTATTGCTGTTATTTTCAAAATAAATATTTTTAATAAAGTTTTGAGGATTGAAAACATAGTTATTTTTATCTAAAGCAGATGAGGGTTCAAGTGGATCACTAAATTCAATTTTTATTTTGTAAGGATTGATTAATTCAAAATTATTAATAAATAGGTATTCGCTCCCCTGCTCTTGATTAACAAGAAAACTAATAGTGTCTTTTGAAATTGGTGAATCATAAAAATCAACAAGGGTATCAACAATCAAATAATGATTACCAATGCCTAGATTTTTGTTGAATTTAATTAGATAACTGAATTGATTATAGGGCGATATAGAATTTGGATAACCAAAATTCATAACTTTAAATGATTGAAGATTATCTATGGTTGTTCTAATTTTATTATTAAATGTTACAATAATAGTATTTTGACTTGATGCCTTAACTTCAACAACCTTGGTTTTGTTTTTTACATAAATTTCTTTAATCTGAGATAAAGAGGAATTTCTTGTTGGATTAGCTGAATCTACAGATTGAATTGAATAATAGTAAAAAGAGTTATTAGTTAAATTAGAATCAACTAATGTTTTATAATTTACTGTTTTATAATGAGTTAAATTATTAGGATTTGAACCTCTGAATACTTTATAATAGTCAGACTCACCCGACCAGGAAATTTTCGCTATTGATGAATCCAAGCTGTATCCTTCGATAATAACTGGAATGGGAAAAGTGTTGGAGCTTAAAAACTCAATGAACTTAATTCCATCTGCTTTAGGTAACGCTAATTCTTTGATGTCATTTTTATTAAAATCTGAGATTAAAATTGAGTTAGAATTTACATTTTCAAAATAAGCAATTATTTTAATTCCGTTTGTATAGTGCTTGAAAACGTAAGCGTATGGAAATGTAAATAAAATTAATTCTTGCTTACCATCATTATCTAAGTCAGAAAGTCTAATTGCATTTTCAGCTTTTCTAAATGTATTGCTGTACTCATAAGAGGCATCGATAAATGGATGATCAAACAAAATATTTACCAGATCGTTTTGAAAATTAAAAACTATTAAACGATAGTAAGGTGCTAAATCAAATTTTTCGATTGAATGAAGTAATACAACTATTTCCTGCTTTCCATCACCATCAAAATCACCATTTGTGAGGAATGCAGAATTACCGTAAAATTCAGTTGAGATAGCTTTATACGGAGTTAAATTATTATCACCTTTTATTTCAAAAGAAAACAAATCACCATCTTCGTCCAATAACCAAACTTCTTGTATTCCATCTTGATTTGAATCAAGAATTATCGCATTTGGTGAATTTATTTTATTTTGCCCCATCCATCTTTTTGTAAAATTTCTGAATGTAACTTTCTCTGTTGGCACTAAAGATTGATTTGATGGTAATTCCCAAAGTGAAATCGTTGTATCATTCTTAACTGCAAGTATTTCTGTCCTTCCATCGTTATCGAAATCTTTGGCTAAAATTGGCCAAAAATCTCCTCCTGACCTACTAAATTTTTGAGAAAATTTTGAAGAGTTTAGATTATCCTGTTCTAAAATAAATCCATCTCTAACAAAAAGTGCCAATAAATCTAATCTACCATTTTTATTAAAATCACCATGGTCCTTGATTATTCTATCACTTATTGAGTCTTTAAGAGAAAATGTATTATTAGTAAATGAATAAATCTTTGA
>JANWVQ010000128.1 GCA_025056745.1 Ignavibacterium sp. | reverse complement strand
TGTATTTGTGGTTGATGCAACTGAAAAAGCACCATTATAGGCAGCAGGATAAAACGGTTCTATGGAATTACTATTTCCAGCTGCACAAACAACTAATGCACCTCTTGATATTGCAAAGTTTATAATTTCTTGTCCATAAATTGAATAAGCTCCACCACCCCAACTACAATTAATAACTTTAGCACCATTATTTGCTGCATAAACTATTCCTTCATAACCGAAAATTATATAAGGACCGTTGGCTCCCCGCATATCGTTTCTTGTAGTTTTGATAGCCATTATTTTACATTTGAAGCCAATTGAAGCGACACCAATTCCATTATTTGTAACAGCAGATGCAATTCCGGCAACGTGTGTTCCGTGATCAGGTTGATCTTCCATAGGATTGTTATCAGGAGTTCCATTTAACCCACCAAAATCCCAACCGCGAATATCATCAATGAATCCATTGTTATCATCATCAATACCGTTATTAGGAATTTCATTCCAATTAATCCAAATATTTGCCTCTAAGTCAGGATGGTCCCAATCAACTCCAGTATCAACTATTCCTATAAAAACTGATGTATCACCTTGGCTAATATCCCAAGCTTGTGCAGCATTGATTCGTGAAAGTGCATACTGCTGACTGTACGATGGATCATTAGGAATAAAACTTAATTCATAAACAAACCTTGGTTCTATCCATTCAAACAAATCAACTTTGGAGAGTTTGGACGAGATGAAAAAAGGATCTACGTCTGATTCATATTTTAATTCGATTATTCTTCCTAAAGTTGATGATTTTTCAAAAATTTCATTTGAGTATAATGCTCTTACAGATTTAATTGAATAATCTTTAAAGAACTGAATAACATTTTGAGGTAACACTACTGATTTATCAGATTGAATGATTGGTTGATTTTTTAATTTGATAATCAATGTATTAGAAAGATACTTAACCCCGTTTTTTTCAAGAACTCTTTCAAATGGATAAATATTTGTAATCGCAATTACAGTCAAAAAAATCAATATCAAAACCCCTTGACTTAGATTCAGTTTTTTTATCATAAGTTTTACTCCATTTAATTAATTACTTTTTTAAGTGAATTATAATGTGCTTTAATTGTATTATCCAAATCATTAAGTGAATGAGCTGTCGAAATAAACATAGCTTCAAATTGAGCAGGTGGAAGATAAATTCCATTATTTAACATTTCGTGAAAATATTTTGCATAAAGTTCTGTGTCTGATGAAACAGCAGATTTATAATCATTAACTTCTGATTCAGTAAAAAACATACACATCATAGAACCAACTCTATTTATAGCAAAATATTTATTAAGATTTTTCAAATTATCTTTGAATCCTTGTTCAAGATAAGATGAATTTTTTTCAAGTTGAATGTAAATTTCAGGATGCTCTTTGATATAAGAAAGAGCAGCATAACCAGCAGCCATTGCAAGTGGATTTCCACTTAACGTACCTGCTTGATAGACAGGTCCTGACGGAGCAATTAAACTCATAATCTCCTTTTTACCACCGAAAGCACCAACAGGTAGTCCACCTCCGATAATTTTTCCGAAAGTTGTTAAATCAGGTTCGATTCCTAAAATTTCCTGAGCACCACCTGCAGCAACTCTAAAACCAGTCATAACTTCATCAAAAATCAAAACAATATTTTCATCTCTGCATAAATTTTTTAGCTCAGTTAAAAACTCAATTGAAGCTTTAACTACTCCCATATTTCCTGCAATCGGCTCGATTATTACAGCTGCAATATTACCTTTATTTTGAAAAATCAGATTCTTAACTGAATTAATATCATTAAAGTCAGCAATCAAAGTATCAGCTGCATTTGATTTGGTAACTCCGGGAGAATTTGGAATTCCAAGAGTCAAAGCACCGCTTCCTGCTTTAATTAAAAAGAAGTCAGCGTGTCCGTGATAACATCCCTCAAACTTTATAATTTTTTCTTTATTTGTAAAAGCACGAGCAACACGAATTGCCGACATTGTTGCTTCAGTTCCACTATTAACCATCCTTACAAGTTCAACTGATGGAACTAACTCAGTTATTAACTTTGCCATTTTAACTTCAAGTTCATTTGGAGC
>JANWVQ010000111.1 GCA_025056745.1 Ignavibacterium sp. | reverse complement strand
ACTTTCCAATGTTCTCCTGATTCTGAATAAACAACTACAAATAGTCTATTTGCAAAATGCTTCCTTTGCTGTTGAGATTGATTTTTATAGAACCATTTAATCAAAGGTTTAGGATTTTCTTTAGCCTTAACAAATGGCATTCTGAATTTCCTCGGATAAACAGAAGTTTTATGATCAAAGGGAATATCATCAATGTAAAAATCTTTTACTTTGTCTTTGCTGAATTCTGCAGGTTTAACTCTTGAATGACTAATAAAAAAACTTTGCACAGCTCTTGCTGACCAAAAATTAAACCAACGATTCAATGAGTAGTTGAAAAGCAAATCTTTCTCTGGGATTTTATCAAAACTTTTTTCAATTTTAATTAGCAGTTCATCAAATGAGAAAATTTTATAAATGAAATTTGTTTTTTTATCTAACTCATCATTTTGTTTAAGCCCCCATTTGTATGGATAGGATAATCTTTTCTTAAGTTCAGTTTCAAGTTTATCAATTTCAAAATTCATTATATGATTCCATAGGAAAATTGAGAAGAGGATAATGTGATATGAAAATGTCACCCTTAAAAATTTGAAGGGTGACATAGAATTTAATTTTACTCAAGTGAATCAAGTAATTCTTTTAATTTGCTGTGGAGATTATTTAATTCAACATCAAATCTTTCATCAGATTTTCTGATTTTACATTCAACAAGATTATCCTTTAGTTTTTTCTCACCAACAATAACTTGAATTGGCATTCCGAGCAAATCTGCATCATTAAACTTAAAGCCGGGAGATGCATCACGATCATCATACAGAACTTCAAATCCAGATTTAGTCAAACTATCATATATCTCATCAGATACATTTTTTACTTTTTCATTTTTAGGGTTGATTGATATCAAATGAATATGAAATGGAGCAAGTGCTTTATTCCAAACGATACCTTTTGTATCGTGATTCTGTTCGATATAACAAGCAACAACTCTTTCAATCCCAATTCCATAACTTCCCATAATAATCGGATTTTCTTTTCCATTTTCATCAAGGAAATATGCTTTCATTGATTCTGAATACTTCGTTCCAAGTTTGAAAATATGGCCAAGTTCAATTGCAGGAAAAACTTCAAGTTTTGAATCACATTTTGGACAACCTTCACCAGATTGAACAACTCTCAAATCTGCATAATCTATATTTTTTACATCACGTTGAAAATCAATTCCACCGATATGATAATCATTTTTATTTGCTCCACTGAAAAGATTATTCCGGTCTTTCAATCTTAAATCCGAAATAATTCTTCCATTAAATCCAATCGGACCGATTGAGCCGGCATCAGCTCCTGTAATTTCTTTAAGTTCATCAGGATGTGCAGGTCGAATAGTTGAGCCGACAGCTTTTTCCAATTTTGTTTCATTAACTTCATCATTGCCTTGCATTAACACAAGGATAGGTTGATTGTTACTAATATAAATTCTGGATTTAGCACAAACGCTCTCATCAATTTTCAGGAACTCACAAAGCTCATCAATACTTTTAACATTTGGTGTATGAATTTCATAAACCTGTTTTGATTCAGTCTCTCTTTCAGGAGATGAAACTTTTGAGGTTGCCACTTCAACATTAGCAGCATAGCCGCAGGATTCACAATAAGCAACAGTATCTTCGCCAGCTTCTGATTTTACCATAAATTCTTCAGAGCCGGTTCCACCCATTGCACCACTTGAAGCACCGACAACAAAGAACTTCAATCCACAGCGAGTAAAAATTCTTCTATAAGCTTCGTCGTGCAACATATAAGATTTATCAAGGTCTTCCCAGCTAACATCAAATGAATAAGAATCTTTCATTAAAAATTGTCTGCCTCTAATTACTCCACTTCGTGGCCTTGGTTCATTGCGGAATTTAGTTTGAATCTGATACCAAATCTGTGGCATATCTTTATAAGACTTCACAACATTTCTTGCGTGAAAAGTCATTATCTCTTCGTGCGTGGGTGCTAAGACATAGTCTCGATTTTTAACGTGAAAAAGAATATCGCCGAAAGCTTCTACTCTACCAGTTTCTTCCCATATTTCTTTTGGATTCAATGCTGGTAGATGAAATTCCTGACCTCCAATTGCATCCATTTCTTGTCGAACAATTTCACAAACTTTTTTTATTACTCTGTACCCAAGTGGTAAAAAAGAATAAATTCCTGCTGATAACATTCTAACCATTCCAGTTCTAAGCATCAAAATATGGCTCGGAACAACTGCATCATTTGGTATTTCTTTTAATGTTGGAACAAAAGTTTTTGATAATCTCATCTTTTCCCTTAACTGTTTTTGATGGGCTCAAAAATAATCATTCATTATAGTAATAAAAAGTTTATGTTGTTAAATTTAATTATGAATATCAGGAGAATTTTTGGAAACTAAATTTATTTTACTTTCTATATTTGTTTTTATTTTGAATATTCCATTTGGATTTTGGAGAGCAAATACTTCTGCTAAATCGATTCAGTGGTTTTTGGCAATACATATCCCAATTGCCTTAATAATAGCATTGAGATTAATATTAGGTTTAGATATAACTACTATTTCTATTTTAATGAATATAGTTGGTTTCATTTTAGGACAATTTACTGGGAAAAGCTTATATCAGGTTTCTATTAAAAAAAATAATTAAAATGATCTTTGAGGGTTTTTATTTTAATTAGTTGATAATATAATTTTGCTCGATTTTACAAACCGAGCATAAAAATAATTACAGAGCAGAGAGAAATTAAAAATCAAACAAATCGTCTAAAAAACCTCTTTTCTTTTTTTTATAACCATACTTATAATAATCGTCATCGTAATATCTTGGATCTGGTCTTCTATCGTCAATGTTTGGAGCTTGAGTCTGAAAAGAACGTTCTATTATTTTATCAAGTTCTCCTCTATCGAGCCAAACACCACGGCATTTGGGACAGTAATCTATTTCTATTCCTTGTCTGTCGGAAATAACCAGATTAACGTCTTTACAAACAGGGCAGTTCATAGTTTTCTCTTTGTTTTTGTGCTAATATAAATTTTGTAAGGTTAAAATAAAATTCAATACAAAGTTATGAATTTTGAATTTAATGATTCTAACAATTAACTTATTTTAGTTAATAAAATTTTGCTTATGATTAAATCTTTAGAAATAAAAGATTACGCACTGATAGAGCACATTCAAATTGAATTCTTTCCGGGTCTAAACATTATTACTGGAGAGACCGGTGCTGGAAAATCCATTCTGATTGATGCAATGGGACTTTTGCTTGGGGATAGAGCTTCTTCTGAAATTGTTAGAAAAGGGGCAACGAAATCTTTCGTGGAAGGAATTTTTGATGTTTCAGACAATACAAAAGTAAAATCAATCCTTGATGAAAATGAAATTGATTTTCAAAATGAATTAATAATACGAAGAGAGATATCTCAGAAAGGAAATAATAGATGTTTTGTAAATGATTCTCCCGTCTCGCTTAATGTGATCAAAGAACTCGGAGATATTTTAGTTGATTTACACGGACAACACGAACATCAATCGCTTTTAAGAACAGAAACTCATATTGATTTTTTAGATAACTACTCGAATAACCAATCAATACTTAAAGAATATCAAATTGTTTATTCAAAGATAAAGTCAAAGGAGAAAGAACTAAAAGATTTATTAGCAAAAGAGCAATCAATTAAAGAAAAAAGAGAAATTTATCAGTTTCAATTGAACGAGATTGAATCGGTTAATCCACAACCATACGAAGATGAGAATATTAATAACGAATTGAACATACTAGAAAACTCAGAAAAACTTTTGCAATTAAGTGAAGAGATTTATAATCTGCTTTATGAATCAGACAATTCAGTTTTAGATCAATTAGCTGAAGTTAAAAATAAACTTAGTCAACTTATAAAGATTGATAGCTCTTTATCAGAATTAGAAAGTGAATTTGATTCTGTGAGTATTTCTCTAAAAGAAATTTCATCATCAATTCGTAAGTATCGAAATCAAATCAGCATTGAACCAGAAGAGGTCGAAGCAAAAAGAGAACGATTGAATTCGATAAACTTACTGAAGAAAAAGTATGGACTTTCAATAGAAAATGTACTTGCTTACAAAGAGAAAATTTCAAAAGAAATAGCTTTAGCTGAAAATTTTTCAGATGAAATTAATAAAATCAAAAAAGAAATTTTTTTATTAAAAGAAACACTTTACGAAATTGCAAATAAGTTATCCACTAATCGCAAAAAAAATTCATCAAAAGTAGAATCCGAAGTCAAATCAGTTTTGAAAAATCTTGGAATTAATTCACCTTCATTTGAAATAAGATTTTCTGCAGTTGAATCAGATGATTTTTTTGAAAAAGATAAATCAAAAATCGGATATAACATCAAAGGAATTGATAACGTTGAATTTTTTATTTCAACAAATCCTGGCGAAGACTTAAAACCTTTAATTAAAGTTGCTTCAGGTGGCGAGATTTCCCGAATTATGCTTGCACTAAAAACTGCACTTGCAAAAAATGATAAACTTCCTCTTCTGGTCTTTGATGAAATTGATACAGGAATCAGTGGTAGAGTTGCACAAAAAGTTGGACAAGCATTACTTGACTTAGCGAAGTATCATCAGATTATTGCCATTACTCATTTACCTCAAATTGCCGCATTCGCTGAGCATCATTTCGTAGTTGAGAAAATTCAATCAGACGATAGATCTGTAAGTCAAATAAAATATCTTTCAGAAGAGGAACGAATTTTCGAAATAGCAAAATTGTTGAGTGGTGAGCAGGTTACTCAAACTAGTCTTGAAAGTGCAAGACAACTTATCAATTCAAAATAAATTCTTATGAAATCACTAATTATCATTCTACTGTCATTAAATTTTTTTTCTTTTGCTCAATCTCTTGACGAAAGAATTCAAACAGGAATTAAGCAAATATATAATATTGAATTTGGGCAAGCCGAAAAAACTTTTCGATCTATTCTTACTGATTATCCTGAAAATCCTTCCGGAAGATTTTTCCTTGCAATGATTGACTGGTGGAAAATTTTATTGGATTTAGACAATGAAAGTTATGACCAAATGTTCTATCAAAAACTTGAAGATGTAATTTTTCATTGCGATCAGATTTTGAAAAAAGACAAAAAAAATGTTGATGCGCTTTTCTTCAAGGGCGGAGCAATTGGTTTTAGAGGTCGTCTCAGAGCTTTACGTGATAGCTGGCTCAAAGCTGCAGATGATGGAAGAGAAGCATTACCAATAGTTGAATATGCCTCTAAACTTGATCCCCAAAATCAGGATGTTCAACTTGGATTTGGAATTTATAATTATTATGCTGCAGTTATTCCTGAAGAATTTCCTTACATAAAGCCATTGATGATTTTTTTTCCAAAAGGTGATAAAGAAAAAGGAATAGCTCAACTAAAAAACACTGCTCAAAATGGTAAGTATGCCAAATATGAAGCACAATATTTCCTTATGACTTTATTCTTTAATTATGAGAAGAATTATTTAGAAGCAAAAAAATACGCCGATAACTTAACTACTTTATTTCCTAAAAATCCTTCATTTCAAAGATGGCTCGGAAGAATTTATGCAAGGTTAGGAGATTTGAAAAGTGCCGACTCGGTCTTTAGTAATTATTTACAAAAAGCTGATTCAAATTTTTACGGATTTAATTTTCCTTATGGATTGAGAGAATCGCATTATTATGTTGCAGTTCATTTGAAGAACGAACAACTTTTAGATTCATCAAAATACCATTTTCAAAAATGTATTGATATCTCAAATCAAATAGACAAAGATGAAGACTCTGGCTTTAAAATAAATTCTACGATCTATCTTGCACAGATTTTTGAAGAACAAAATGACATCCAATCCTCTCTCGAATATTATCGAAAAGTATTGAATATGAGAAATTGGAATAACTCTCATCAACTTGCAGAAATAAATATCAAGAGATTGGAGACAAGACAATAAAAAAAATCCCCCTCTTTCGAGGGGGAATCATTAGGAGCGCTTATTTAAGGAGAACGAGTTTCTTAGAAATTGTGTGTGTTTGTGTCTGAATTCTATATATATAAATTCCACTTGACAACCCAGTTGCA
The DNA here is from genome assembly GCA_025056745.1 of Ignavibacterium sp. Taxonomy (GTDB): domain Bacteria; phylum Bacteroidota; class Ignavibacteria; order Ignavibacteriales; family Ignavibacteriaceae; genus Ignavibacterium. The sequence continues at coordinate 7,820 of JANWVQ010000111.1, read as the reverse complement.
TCAAAAACTATCTTGTGTGAGCCTGCTTCAACGAATTCATCTATCAAAGTTCTGACTTCTTCACCTAAGGTATTATATATCTTTAATGTAACTTTCTCAGCAACTGGCAAATTGAATTTAATGGTAGTTGTCGGATTAAATGGATTTGGATAATTCTGGAATAACTCAAATTCAGTTGGGATTGTGTTATCATTAACATTTGTTACTCCGCTGTATCCTTCTGTAACGTAAATGTAACCATTGCTTGTTCCTGCATAAACAAGTGAACTTGAGGAAGTGACAAATAGAGAACTGACGCCAAATCCACTTAGACCCATTGGGCTCCATCCGGGTGCATTGTTAGCTAATACGAATACACCACCACCCCAAGTGCTTACATAAACATTATCATTAGCATCTACACTAATTGAATAAATATATGTTGATGGAAGATTATTGTTATTTTGTATCCAAGTCTGACCTAAATCAGTTGAATAAATAACACCACTTCCGTAAGTACCTGCAACAATTCTATTTGTCGAAGTAATGGCGAGAGACCAAATAAAATTATAACCGACATTTAATTTAGTCCAGCTTGATCCACCATTGAGGGACTTAAATATTCCTTCTCCAAATGTGCCAGCATAAACTGAACCGTATGAATCAACAGTCAAAGCGTGAACTGCTAAGTTAGTTAATCCATTATTGACAGCTGACCAAGTTAATCCGTTATCCATAGATTTGTAAACACCGAAGCCCCAAGTACCTGCATAAAGTGAGCCATCATTTGATTTTGCTAAAGCTCTAACATCTTTTCCACTCAATGATGTCATTGTCCAAGTTGCTCCATTATCATTGCTTACAAAAACACCTTGTTCTGTTGCTGCAAAAATTTTGTTATTCTTAACAACTAAAGACCAAATAAATCCAACAGTCATTGAGTTATTAATTTGATTCCAGGTTGAACCATTATCTGTAGTTCTTAATATATTTCCACCAACAGTTCCAACAATCAAATTACCATTTAAGTCATTGGTAATAGAGAGAACTATGTGATTAAATGGCTGACTATTAAATAATTGCCAATTTCCGTTTCCACCATTTCCTCCACCTCCTGATCCACCGCCATTTCCATTGTTTACTGTGAATGTAGCTGTAGCATAGTCATCCTCATTTGGATTTCCATTGTTTGGATCTGAATCTGGATCGTTCTGGAATACAGCAGTTATCTCTGCAATATTAGTTACAGATGTGCTTGAAGGAATATTTCCAACAAAGAGTTTATTATTAAACTGCCCCATTCCATAAAGATTTTTTGCAATCATTTGTCCATTTTGCACACCGGAGATAAAGTTAACTGAAGCTTTTGGAGCAAGTATAGAACCTCTGACATCTATGCCAACAATCTTTAATGAATCAGCTTGATAAAAATTGTAAAGAACATTTGAAACATCTGTGCCAGTTACAGTTAAACCACCTGTCCAAGAGACGAAGTTTCCATCAATGTTCACTAATACAACAGAACCATTTGGAACAGAGATAGAAACATTATTAGCTGATGAAAGTTGTGCACCACTTACTGAGAATACATTCAAATATGGATGTGTGCCAGTTAATGTTAATCCGCCCCATTGGAAGTTAACTGTACCATTAGCTGCATAATTGGACAATGTCATTGAAAGATTGTTCAAATATGTCTCTGCATTTGCAAAATCAATAACATTATCTTGTCTCAAAGTTCCATCTGTTATACTTACTGCATAGGTTGGAAGATTTGTATAATTGCCGTAAACAACGTTACCTCCATAAACTGCACCACTGGTAAAGTAAAGATTTCGACCGACAATCAATACATCTACTGTCCCATTCGAATTAGGAAGTTTATCACCAACTGAGTAGAAGCTTAGACTTGCATCTCTTCCAACTGCCATTTTACCTTCAGTATCAGATGAAGGCTGACTTAAATCTCTTAGAACAAAAACGTTGAATCCAGTAGCAGGACCCAAATTGAAAGATGATGAATTTAATAAAGTTGTATTTACTTGAGCAGTTATAGTTAAAGTTGCAGAATTACCACTTGCTAAATTTCCAACCCACCAAATTCCTGTTGATGGATTGTATGAACCTTGTGAAGGATTACTTGATTGATATATCACTCCACTTGGTAAGATATCTGTAACTTCAACACCAGTAGCATTTCCAGGACCTGAATTTGTAACCGTAATAGTATAAGTAATAATATCACCATTTTGTGGATTTGAATTGTTTACTGTCTTTGTTAAACTTAAATCTGCATCTGGTTCAACTGGATTGCAAACCCAAGGATACCAATATAGATCTCTTCCTATTCCATTTTGAACTGGATTACCGTTGCAATCAAGAACATTAACTCCATAGTGAATCTCAACAATTTGATCACCGGGCTGAATTCCTGGCCACCAAGCTGTAATTGTAAAGGTGGTGTCTTTAGTAATTGGAATTGTAAGATAATGTTCATCATTACAATTTCCCGCTGCCGGAGGACAATTATTCACTGGATTAGGATGAACAACTCTCCAAGTGGTTTGCAAATATGCTGCGACATTATTTGATGGATTTAATGAAACACTACCAGTAATTGTTATCCACTGAGGTTGAGTTAAACAGATTGCTGAATCAGGGCCTAAAGTTCCTGTCCAACTTATTAAACAATTTGTTTGAGGAGTTTGATAAATTCCAGCATCCCACTTCAAATCATTTTGACCAGCAACTAAATTTATACAAATTGTCTTTCCAGTAACTGGGTCAGCATCGCTATCCTTAAAATCATCAAAACCTTGATCTTTGGAAGTAAATTGATATCCATTTGGAAGAACAAAGACAACATAATAACTACCGGGAGCCAAATTTGTGAATTGATAAATACCCTGTGAATTTGTTGTAGTTTGTGCAATAAAGTTATTACTGCAGTTATATAACTTTACAACGACTCCAGCAACTCCCGTTTCATTAGGATCCTGAATTCCGTTTTGATTAACATCATACCAAACTCTGTCACCAAGTGAAGCAGTGCTGTAACTACAATTTAAGAAACCATTATTTACAGTTCCATTATCAAAATTTTCGTTAAGTTGAGTTAAAGCATTGTTGATATCACTTAAGGAATATCCAGTATTAACTCCACCTATTGCCTGATTAGCGATTGTTAATAACTGATTTACAGTAAAACCAGCAAAAGGTCCAGAAGTTATATAAAGATTTCCTATTGGATATGGATTTGAACCTAAATATCCTGCATTATGAAATGCAACATTCATTGTTGCTGCAACAAGTTGGCCAGCGAGAACCCCAGCAGAAGTGGTATAAGGATTTACATAGTTCATACCTAATGTACCTGCCGGTCCACCTTGCGGTAAAAAGTTTTGAACGGCAGCAGCACTTGTTAATTTGAGCGTGAAATTACTTCCAATTGTTAATCCTGATGGAAATACTAAATGGAAATAATTATTTCTAATCTGTCCGGGAGTACTTGTCCCGGGGCTTCCCCAACCACCTTGTGTATAAGTTTTATAATTCTGGATAGAACAAGAATTATTTGGTGGACAGGTGAGAAAATTGTTGTGAGAATTTGGATTGTTAAAATTCTTATTTATTGCGGTTGCAGCAGCGTTAATTTGTGAGAATGTGTATCCTGTATTGACTCCTCCTATTGCTTGGTGAGCGATTGCAAGAAATTGATAAACCGTTTTCCCTGCAAATGGCCCTGATGCAATCACTAAGTTTCCAAGTGGGAGAGGATTCGTTCCAAGATAACCAGCAGCACTATAGTAGACATTCAAAGTTAATGCAACAACTTGTCCAGCTAAAACTCCTGCACTTGTGGAAGATGGATTGGTATAATTTTGATTGAAAGCACCAGCTGTTCCCCCTTGTGGTAAAAAATTCTTTACCGCAGTAGCTGAAGTAAGAGTTAATTTATAATTACTTCCAACTATCAAACCGCCAGGGAATACAGAGTTGAAGTAATTATCTCTGATTTGTCCGGGAGTACTGTTGCTTGGACTTCCCCATCCGCCCTGAGTATATGTAACAAAACCATTTAAGTTACAATTTTCCATTTGGGCGTAAGAGAGAAAAGAAAAAACTATTAGAAACAACACTACATAAGAGAACTGAATCAATCGCTTAATTTGAGTCATAGATATTCCTTTCTTTAACGTGAAAGGAATATTCAAACTTTAATGCCAGGGAAGAAAGCTAAAAAATCTTTTAAAAAAGGGCTTTTTATGTTTTTTTAGCAAAAAAATTGTTTCAGACTGAAACATTTTCTTTGAATAGTACATTTATCTTTTAAGGTGAGATTTGTGTTTTTTCTTGATCTAATGTCCTGAAGTGTATTTAATTATCTCTGCTTTTTCTATTGTAATCAGACCTCCGCTTTTCGAATTTTCAAAAATTTCATTCACAATAGGAATGAACTTCTCGATTTTTTCTACTTCATCAACAATTTCTATAATAATAGGCAGGTCTTCTGAAAGGCGCAAAATTTTTGATGTATGAATCTTACTTCGACTGCCATAACCCATAACACCTTTAAATACAGTTGCACCTGCTAACCCATTCTCTCTTGCCTTTAATACAATGCGTTCATAAACTGGAATACTACCTGATTTGTCATTTTCTCCGACAAAAATTCTAAGTAGTTTAGCTTCACCGGTTATTTTCATTATTGAACCCAACTAAATTAGTTTTGAAATTATATAAGCAATAAAAACACCAGCAAGACAAACTATTACATTCAATAAAACATTTAATGATGCAAGTAGATATTCGCTATCTCTAATAAGATTAAATGTCTCCAAAGAAAAAGTTGAAAAAGTGGTAAAACCTCCACAAAACCCAATTGTTAAAAAAAATCTTAGCTGGTTGTTTAATAATTCACGTTCATCAAAAAGAAAGATTATAATTCCAAGTGTAAAGCTTCCAATTATGTTAACTGCAAGAGTACCATAAGGAAAAGTTTCAGGAAGGAATTTATAAACAACACTTGATAGCCAATATCTTAATGCACCTCCAATAGCAGAACCAAACATTACTATAATCAAATTAATCATTTTTTGTTTCTATAAATTAAAAGCAAAAATATGACTACTGAAAGCCTTAAGCTCTATGAACAATCCTTCTTCATTTATTTCTTGTACACTTCTTTCATAACTTACTGAATTAAGCTCATCATATAAATTCAAAATCATTTTATCCTGTGGGACTTTAAATTTAACTCTACATCTCGCAGTAGATGGAGAAAAATTGATCGCAACTAATCTTGAATCATTTTTATAGATCCACTGCCAAACAAAAATATTTTCAAAAGTATTATCTTTCTCGTGAACGGATGTTGGTTCGAGCTGTTCCCAAGAACCCAATCTGAAAATTTGTGCTTTGGTTATCCTCAGTAATTTATAGTAAAAGTTTTGAATTCTTTCATCAATTTTTTCAAATTGTTCTCTTCGAAGTTGAACTGGCAATTTAATTTTTTTCCCTTCGAATTGACCATCGTGATAGAATATCATTCCTCTGATCGTGCTTATTACGACAGCCGCTGCCATAGATCTGTCTTTACCAAAATTTGCAGCAGCTCTTAATTCATCGTGGTTTTCAATGAATCTTACAGATTTTTTTTGAAAGTCTTCATCAGCTTTGAGATGATATTTCACTCCTTGGATTTCATTATGTACTAATCTATCTAATAATGTTTTGTCGTAAGTAAAATCAAAACCAAGTAATTGAAGTTGCCATTCCAAATTCCAATAAGCTTCAGCTATAAAAACAAAATCAGGTCTTTTAATTTTAACAGATGCAATAGCTTCATACCAAAATTCTTTTTCAGGTTTTTCAAAACCATACTTTCTTAATGGTCCTATCCAAGTATTATAAAAAATATTATTTAACGTCAACATAGCCATATCGCATCGAACGCCATCAGCAAGTGAAGTGATCTTATTTAGAATATCTATCATAAATTTTCTTGCATTCGGATTGAAATAATTTATTTGAACCGTATCTTGCCAAGCAAGGAAAAGTGGATCTCTGCCGTGTGCATAATATTCTTTTGGATCATAAGGAGATTGAAAGTATGTCAATGGATCATTTTTATAAAAATACTCATCTGCAGGGACAAATAAATCTTTATTTGTTTTAAGTAGCTCCGAACCAATACTGAAATGATTACTTACGAAATCAACAATAAGTTTTATTCCTGCTGAATTGAGTCTTTGCTTAAGATTTAATAAATCTTCCTCTGTGCCTATTTCTGGATTGACTGTATATTCTGAAATTGCATAAGGTGATCCTATTACATCTTCTTTTTTCCAATCTTTCAGTGCCTCATTGTAAGTTGCCACAAGTCCAGGTTCAAAACAATATTTGGAAACAATATCTTTGTTGATTTTCCATATTCCCATAAACCATATATAATCAAAACCTAAATCTTTCCATTCCTCTATTTGTGAATCCGGGATTTCTTTGATTGAAGTGAGATTTTTTTTCCTAAGCCAAACTCTTGTATTTATTTCAAGTATTCTTGGATTGTTGTAAATCATATTAATTCAGCTTTAATATCTGAAAAGATGTGCCTTTTAATTTCAATTCAACTTTGTTGTTAGTTACATTAATTTCTTCGTCGCTGAACAGATTTTTTAATTTAGACACTTTGTAAAATTTTGGAAACTCAATTTTAATTTCTTGCTCATTGTAATTTTTATTCAATACTACCAAAATTCTTTCATTCATATCAGAGCGAATAAAAGAATAAAAATTTTCATCTGCTTTCAAAGTTAGAAAGTCACCATATCTCAAAGCAGGATGATTCTTTCTAATGTGAATTAATTTACTTACATCTTCAAAAGTTTTTTTCTCATAAGAATTTAACTGTTCATCAAATTTCATCATTCTTCTATTATCAGGATCAGAAGCTCCTGTCATACCAATTTCATCACCATAATAAATAATTGGAACGCCTGGAATTGACAATAAATAAGCCATATATAATTTTAGTTTTTCATAACTCTCAGGATTATCAACTTGAGGTGGATTTGTCCAGGCTATTTCAGAAGCTCTACCATCATTTATTTCCAAGTCTCCATCAGCATAAGCCATATAACGAATTTTATCGTGACTGTCCATTAGATTTCCCATCAAATTATTGTAACCAAAAACCTGAAAACACTTTTTCATTTGGTAGTCAAGTAATTTGAATGAAGCATTTTGATTTAGAAAAGTTGGAATTGCAACATCATAAAGATTAAAATTAAACTGTGAACTAAGTTGTCCATTGTTTACATAAGAAGCTATTAAATCAATTCCGCCAAATGTTTCACCAATCTGATAAACTTTTTTCTTTTTGGGTATTTCTATATTGCGTTTGATTTTTTGAGTTAACATTCTCCAGAACTCATTTGGAACGTGCTTTACTGCATCATGACGAAAACCATCTGCACCAGTTACATTCAGCCACCATACTGCATTATCTGTCATATATTCAAGAGCATCGTAAGAGCCGATGTAATCAAATGAAGGCATATAAGGTTCAAACCAGGTTGTTAAACGATACTCATCCCAAAGACGAAGATTTTTTCTTCCATCTGGTAAATCAATTGTTCCAAACCAATCGCGATGATTTTTCCAAAGAGGATTTTCATCGTGAACATGGTTTGATACAAAATCGAGAAGAATTTTAATATTATTCTTATGTGCTATTTTGATTAGCTCACGTAGTAAATTCATATCACCAAAATGCTCTTCAACTTTTGTAGTTGAAACAGGCCAATAACCGTGATAACCGGTGTACCAACGATGAGGTGCAG
>JANWVQ010000004.1 GCA_025056745.1 Ignavibacterium sp. | reverse complement strand
AATTTAACTAAATTAGGTAATAAAAGGCCATAATTTTTTAATAATTATTCCTAATGTTTATTACTTTGAAAAAAATTCTAAACAAAAGAATATTTTCATTGTGGAAGAAATAAATTTTATTTTATATCATAATCAAAATTTTTAAATAATCTTTTCTATGTCATCAAATAATAAAAATACAGTTACAAAAAGCCTCGATAAAGAAACACTTATTAAATTTCTTTCAAGCCTTATCAACTTAAATGATACAAAAAGTATAGATAAAGAGATAAAGAATTTAATTGAAAGTATTTCAAAATCTTCCAAAAATGATATAGTTATTCCTATTAGAAATAATGATCAAAATTTTCAAATCAAAAATGAATTCTTAAAGAATGAATTAGAACAAATCCTAAATTCAAGAACAATAGAGCGTAAATTCTACTACATAAAACGCTTAATAAAGACTTTTAATGAAATTAAAACCAATAAAATAAACGATATTAACCTAAATCTTTGGAAAGAGTACGATGATATTTTAACAGACAGTTTATGGATATTTGACAAAAGAGATAGAGCAGGTGCTCACAATGCAGAATATTGGGGAAATTTCATTCCACAAATCCCAAATCAATTACTAAGAAGATTTACTAAACTTGGGGACTGGGTTTTAGATCCATTTTTAGGAAGCGGCACTACATTAATTGAATGTAAAAGACTTGGTAGAAATGGAATCGGAGTTGAATTATCGAAAGATGTTGTGAAATTAGCTAATGAAAACATCTCAAATGAAGCAAATCATCATAAAGTAAAAATCGAGGTGATTAATGCTGACAGTACAGAATTAGATTATGAATTAGAACTGAATAAAAGAGGAATAAAGTCAATTCAATTTTTGATAATGCATCCACCATATTGGGACATAATAAAATTTAGTAATAGTGAAAAAGACTTATCAAATGCTAAGACATCTGAAGAATTTCTAAATTTTTTAGGTAAAGTAGTTGATAAAACCTATAAAGTCTTAGACAATGGAAGATATTTTGCTTTGGTAATTGGGGATAAATACTCAAAAGGTGAATGGATTCCTTTGGCATTCTATTCGATGAATGAAGTTTTGAAAAGAGGATATAAACTAAAATCAATAATAGTCAAAAATTTCGAAGAGACTCGAGCCAAAATGCAACAGAAGGAATTATGGAGATATAGAGCTTTGGTTGGTGGTTTTTACATATTCAAACACGAATATGTATTTTTGTTTCAGAAAAGCAGAAAGAGGGGAAAAAGATAAGTATTAGATGTAAATAGAACATTAAAATATCTAATTAAAAAATTCATAATTCTTAAATATTCTTCACTGATTTCCAACTCTTAATTCTCAAAATCGGTTTCTCATTGATTAGAATTATCAAATTATTTTTAAGTTTATTTTCATCAACTTGCACTTTATTGTAAATAAATTAACATATTTTAATGGCATTTACTTTGTAAACTTCAAAAAAAATTAAAGGGATTTATATATGAAAATAACTCATATAGAACATATTGGAATAGCAGTTAAAAATTTGCAAGAAAGTATTGAATTCTACGAAAAAGTATTGAACCTAAAATGCTATAAAATTGAAGAAGTTGAAGATCAAAAAGTAAAAACAGCCTTTTTTCAGGTTGGACAGACTAAAATTGAGCTACTCGAATCAACATCCCCTGATGGCCCTATCGGCAAATTCATCGAAAAGAAAGGTGAAGGTATTCATCATTTAGCTTTTGCTGTCGAAGGATTGGAAAAATCACTTGAATTTGTTAGCTCAAAAGGTGTTCAGTTAATTGATTCAAAACCAAGATTGGGAGCTGAAGGTTTGAATATTGCTTTTCTTCATCCTAAATCAACTTATGGAGTATTAACAGAATTTTGTGAAAAACCATCAAATACGGAAAATTAAAAATGGGACAACAAGACAAAATAAAAGAACTTCTTGAACTTAGAGAAAAAGCTCGTAAAGGTGGCGGGGAAAAAAGAATTGAAGCACAACATAAAAAAGGTAAACTAACCGCTCGTGAAAGAATTGATTTACTTTTAGATGAAGGAAGTTTCGAAGAATTTGATATGTTCGTTTCTCACAGATGTATTGACTTCGGTTTAGCTGAAGAGACCTATCTTTCCGATGGTGTCGTTACCGGCTACGGAACTATCGATGGAAGACTTGTTTACGTATTTTCTCAAGACTTCACAGTTTTCGGTGGGTCACTTTCTGAAATGTATGCTCAAAAGATTTGTAAAATAATGGATAAAGCGATGAAAGTTGGTGCACCTATTATTGGAATTAATGACAGTGGAGGTGCAAGAATACAAGAGGGGGTCAAAAGTCTTGGCGGCTACGCTGAAATTTTTCAAAGAAATATCTTAGCATCTGGTCTAGTACCTCAAATATCAGCTGTATTCGGTCCTTGTGCTGGTGGTGCAGTTTACTCCCCTGCTCTTACAGATTTTATCATAATGTCAAAAGATACTAGTTATATGTTCGTAACTGGACCAAAAGTTGTAAAAACAGTTACAGGCGAAACTGTGACTGAGGAAGAGCTCGGCGGTGCGATGATTCACGGAGCAAAATCAGGCGTTACTCATTTCGTGGCTGATACCGAGGAAGAAGGAATAGCCTTGATTAGAAAACTATTGAGTTATATGCCTCAAAATAATTTAGAAGACCCGCCAATTCTACCTTGTGATGATCCAATTGATAGGTTAGATGATTTTCTAAATGATATAATTCCTGATAATCCAAGTAAACCTTATGATGTGAAAGATGTAATTCACGCTGTAGTAGATTACAATGAATTTTTAGAAGTTCAAAGACATTATGCACCGAATATTGTAATTGGTTTTGCTCGATTTAATGGCATTCCTGTGGGTATTGTTGCTAATCAACCAAATTATTTAGCTGGTGTTTTAGACATCAACTCGTCAAGAAAAGCAGCAAGATTCGTAAGATTTTGTGATGCATTCAATATTCCAATTGTAACGTTTGTTGATGTACCAGGGTTCTTGCCGGGGACTGCTCAGGAATATGGTGGAATAATAATTCACGGGGCAAAACTTCTATTTGCTTACGGAGAAGCAACAGTACCGAAAATTACAGTTATATTACGAAAAGCTTATGGCGGGGCTTATGATGTTATGAGTTCAAAACATCTGAGAGGCGATATAAATTATGCGTGGCCTGGTGCTGAAATCGCTGTAATGGGTCCTAAAGGCGCAATTGAAATTCTATACAGTAAAGAATATAAGGCAATTACTGATTTCGAAGAGAGAATAAAATTCTTACAACAAAAAGAAGAAGAATACAGAAGAAAATTCACTACTCCTTATGAAGCTGCTAAATATGGTTTTATTGATGACGTTATTGAACCAAGAAATACTAGATTCAGAATTATCAGAGCATTAGAATCTCTAAGAACTAAAAAAGATGTTAATCCACCCAAGAAACATTCAAATTTACCATTATAACAAGGTTGATATATGTTCTTAGCTCAAGTATCAATAATGACTTCAGACTCCACTTCGATATTAGTTCATAGAAATTCAGATTTATTTATGAAAATTGATCCTTATGGAATTGGAATGACTGTTATTGGTTACAGTGTAGTTTTCATCGCTTTATTGTTATTATATGTAATTTTTTATAATCTCTCCAAAGTATTAGCTCTAAACATAAAAAGAATATTAAGAAAAGAAGGAAAATCAGAAGAAGCAAATAAAGTCGAAGAGATAAGTGGAGAAGTAAATGCTGCAATAGCTTATGCAATTTATTTATACTTCAATGAACTTCACGATAAAGAAAATCCTGTGATTACAATTAGTAGAATTTCAAAGGCATATTCTCCGTGGAGTTCAAAAATTTATAGTTTAAGAAAATATCCAAGATAAAGGTAAACTTATGAAAAGTTTTAAGTTCACAATTCAAGGCAACAAATACGATGTCAATATTTTGAATATAGAAGATAACACAGCAGAGATTGAAGTAAACGGTACGGTTTATAAAGTTGAATTAGAAAAGAAAATGTCAGCTCCCAAAACACCAAAGTTAGTTAGATCTTTTGCAGTGCCTTCAACTGAATCAACACCATCTCAACTCAAAACATCATCCCCTACTGCACCAAAAGGAACTGGTTTTATAAAATCACCTCTTCCAGGCGTTATTTTGGAAATCCACGTAAAAGAAGGTGATAAAGTTTCAATTGGACAGAAACTGATCACTCTTGAGGCTATGAAAATGGAAAATAACATTAATGCAGATAAAGAAGGAATCGTTAAATCAATAAAAGTCCAGAAAGGTGATAATGTCTTAGAGGGTGATACATTAATAGAAATCGGGTAAAACTATGGAAAAATTTTTTGAATTCATCTCTCACGGTATAGAACAATTTATTCTTTATACAGCTTTTCCGAATATTACTGTCGGTCATATAATAATGATAATAGTTGGATTGCTATTTATTTACTTAGCAATCTCAAAAGAATATGAACCATTGCTTTTAGTTCCAATAGGTTTTGGAATTCTAATTGGTAACATACCATTTCTTGAGGGTGCTAATCTGCAAATTGGAATCTATGAACAAGGAAGTGTAATGAATTATTTACATTACGGAGTAATCAAAGGCATTTATCCACCTCTGATATTTCTTGGAATTGGTGCAATGACTGATTTCTCTGCTCTTTTATCAAATCCAAAACTTATGTTATTAGGTGCTGCTGCTCAGTTAGGAATTTTTGGAGCTTATATTCTTGCATTATTAATTGGATTTATACCTGAAAGAGCTGCTGCAATTGCTATTATTGGCGGAGCAGATGGACCTACAGCGATTTTTTTGGCTTCAAAATTAGCACCTGAATTAATTGGAGCTATTGCAATTTCAGCTTATTCATATATGGCTTTAGTACCTGTAATTCAGCCTCCGATTATGAAATTGCTTACGACTGAAAAAGAAAGAAGAATCAGAATGAAACCACCAAGATCAGTATCAAAAACAGAGAAGATAATGTTTCCTATCGTTGGTTTGATTCTAACAACTTTTATAACTCCGAGTGCACTTCCTTTGTTAGGTATGCTTTTCTTTGGGAATCTTCTGAAAGAAAGTGGAGTTACAAAGAGATTAGCTGATACTGCAAAAGGTGCAATGATTGATATTGTGACAATTCTGATTGGTTTAACTGTTGGAGCCTCTACTCAAGCTACAACATTTTTAACACCAACCTCCGTTGGAATTTTTGCCCTCGGCGCTGCCTCATTTGTGATTGCAACGGCTGGCGGAGTTTTATTCGTTAAAGTTATGAATTTATTTTTACCAGAAGACAAAAAGATAAATCCATTAATTGGTAATGCTGGGGTATCAGCAGTTCCTGACAGTGCAAGAGTATCACAAATGATGGGCTTAAAGTACGATCCAACCAATCATCTTTTAATGCACGCAATGGGTCCAAATGTCGCTGGAGTTATTGGAAGCGCTGTCGCAGCTGGAATTATGTTAAGTTTCTTTTTAGGTTAATTGTTGTACTTTGGTAGAGAAAAATAAAAAGTTGTACCTTCACCCTCTTTACTCTCTACCCAAAGCTTACCAAAGTTCTTACTTATGAAATCTTTGCATAAAATAATTCCAAGCCCAGTGCCTTTTTCCTTCGCTGTTCCTAAACTTGTAAATGATTTGTTGAGAGTGAATAGATTTGTAATTTGTTCTTCAGTCATACCAATACCATTATCTTTAACAGACGTAACAATTTTATCTTCAACTAATTGACTTGCTACTGTTATTTCTCCACCAGAATTTGTGAATTTTATTGCGTTAGAAATTAGATTATTCAAAACAGAGTAAATCATATTCTCATCAGCATAAACAATGTGTTCAGGATTTACAAAATTATTTAGTGTAATATTTTTCCTTTCAGCATTTGATTTGAGAAGTTGGAAAATACTTTGAACGAGCAGATAAATACTTACATCACTTGGATTATATTGAATTCTTCCAGTCTGTAACCTTGACCATTCCAAAAGATTCGAAAGAAATTTGATTGCTTGTTTCGATATTTCAACAATGTTATTCGAATAATTTCTAATTTCCTCTTTTGATAATTCATCAATATCATTGGCTAGGATTTCAGCATAACCAGCAAGTCCAATTAAAGGAGTTCTAAGGTCGTGTGCTATCAATGAGAAAAATTTATCTTTTTCTCGATTAGCCTCTTCTAAATCTTTTGTTACTTTTTTAAGCTCTTCCTGCGCTTGTTTTTGAGCCGTAATATCTCTTAATAAAATCAGTGCTTGATTATAAGTATTGTTATGAATTATTCTAGCTTCGAAGTAAGAAAATTTACCTGATCTCTCGATTGAGAATTCAACTGTTTGTAATTCACCGTTTGTTATAGTTTTTCTAACTGCATTAAGTATTAAATCTGCGACTTCACTTGGAAAAACTTGTTCAACTCTTTTACCAATTACATCTCCAGGTTTTGATATAAATTTTACCTGATTTCGTGCGCTATATTTATAATCTAAAAAGATTCCTTCGTAAGAAATTATAAACAATAAATCTGGTAAAACTTTTAAGATTGAAAGATCCCTTAGTTGATTATCTTTTATGAGCTCTTCAACTAATTTGTCATTAGTTATATCCTCGATTATACAATCAAAATAAGTAATTTCACCATTTTTATTTATAACAGGACTGACAAATTCTTTAAAGAAAACTACTTTTCCATTTTTATTGATCCATCTGGATTCAAGAAAGTTTGGACGAATTTCATTCTTCAAGTATGAAAGATATTTCGAAGGTTCGGTATTTTTTTGAAATTCTTTATTTCTTGAATAATGATTAAAAAATTCCTCTGAATTTTGAAAAGATAAAAGTTTAAGTAAATGATTGTTAACGTAAATGGGATTTCCTTCTTTATCTATTCTAATAATACCAAGATTATCTTGATTTAATATTGATCTTTGTATTGATGTAATTATTTCATCTTTCAAAGTCGATACTCTCATTTTGACAATCCATCAATTGCATCAAAAGATAAAATAACTTTTGTTCCAACACTCTTTTGACTTACAATTTCAATTTCACCGCCAAGCATTTTAGTTAATCTGTATGCAACTGTTAAACCAAGTCCCATTCCCTGATATTTCCTTGTGAAGGTATCTTCTTCTTGGCTGAATGGTTGCAAAAATTCATTAATTTCATTTTGATTCATTCCTTCACCAGTATCAGTAATTGAAATATAAACTTTTCCATTTTGAAGATATGTTCTGACAATGACATTACCATAATGAGTATATTTAATTGAATTATCAACTAATGAGAAAATAATTTTCTCTAACTTTTTAGGATCTATTCGAATAAGACTTTTAAAGTCACCTAAATCTAATAATAGCTGAATGCCTTTCTCAATAGCTTTTTTAATTAGACTTTCATAAACAATTTTAACAACCTTGTTTGGATTGATGTTATTGTATTCAAATATCAATGATTTTGATTCAATATGTGAAAGTTCTATTAAATTATCGAAAAGCTTTGTAACTCGCCCTAAAACGTCTTTCATTAAAACGGTAATTTCCTGAATTGTTCCATAGTCCTCATTTTTAATAGCATCATCGATTAAATCAGAATAGCCTGAGATTGCGTGAAAAGGTGTTCTTATTTCGTGAGATATATTTTCAATGAAAGCTGTTTTTAATTTATTTAAATGAGTTTCCTTTTTATATGCTTCGTTAATTTTATTATGATACTCAATCTCTTGTGTAATGTTATTCATTGTGATTATAAATATCAACTCATTCTGTGATGTTGTTAATGATGAAAGTTTAATTTTGTAGTATTTGTTTGAAAGCGAGTAATCGAATTCTATGAAGCTTTTATCTGAATTCTTTAATGAATTAATATTTGCAACAATAAAATCAAATAAATTTCTGTCTAAAAATTTCTCAATATTTGTTCCTAGTTTGCTGGAACTAATATTAAATAAATCAAAAAAACTTTTATTAGCACGTTCCAAGGATAAATAATTATCACAATCTTTTACAATAAAAACAGGATCGATTATACTATCCAAAATTGAGCTTATTCTATCAGCTAAAGCTTCTGCTTCTATTTTCTTTTCAATATGATTTGTAATATCTAAAATTATGAGAACATTTAATTTGTCACCATTTATGAATCGATTTGTTGGAAGGAATTTAATTTCATAGTGATGAGTTTTACCACTCTTCGAACTTATTTGAAAAGTTTTGTTCCAAATTTTATTACTAAGAAAAGAACTTTCTAATGAAAGTAAGTCTTCTTTACTTAAATATTTTTCCAGAGCGAGACAAAAGAATTTATTGTGTAAATTTTCTAAACTTTGATCAAATATTTTTTCGAACTCCTCAGATAAATAAATAATATTTCCCTTTGAAGAAGTTATTATCAAAGGGATTTTCATCATTTCCAAAGCGGTTTGAATTGATGCAATTCTGTTTTCTCTCTCTAAAAGTTTTATTGCATCAATGAATTTTAACAAAAAAATCTCACTCTGCTGAAAGTTTATTCTGCTTATGTTTATTAAGTATTCACTTTTTCTATTTTCATCTTTTGAAAAAATTGAAACATTTAATCGCGAATAATTGAAAGACGATGCAGAAAAAAGCTTGATATTATCTTTTAATTGATTAAAATTTTCAGAATTTTCATCAAGATAGAAATTATGTAATTCTGAAAACTTAAATGCATCATTTATAAAGACAATATCAAAATTTTGATTTAGAATCAGTATTGGTTCATCAGTTAAAAAAAAATCCAAAGCAGAGTTCAATATTGTAGGATTTATTTGATTATGGGAAGTTTCAAAATTATTGATATTCAACATAAACTCCAGATATTGATATATTGTTGGTATTACTTGTTTGAGAATCTTCTGAAATGGATAATAATTTTTTACTGTTCAATTTTTCGATAAACTCGATTACATTCAAATATATCTGAGAAAATAGGTAAACTAATCTTTCATTTAAGCCGTTTATTATATTATAAAAATACATTCTATTCACCTCTTTGTCACCTGGTATCAAAAAAGTTTTTACTCTTGAAAATAATGTATTCAATGAATCATATTCAATTTCTTTTGAATCAACTTTTATTAAATCAAAATTAATCTCACAAATATATTTATTTATTTTTGATGTTCCTGCAAAAACGTTCTCTATGATTTTTATGAAAATATTTTTAGTTGATGGTGCTTTTTGATTGATCAAGAAACAAAAAATATAGTTATCAAACTGAATTTCTATTTCAATTTGATTTTCAGAGTTGACAAAGAATTTTTTTAATTTCCAATTAAGAGAGGATAAAAAAATTAACGCAGATGAATAAGTCAAGGTATCTGCAAATCCTTGCTTTTTATGGACTTTGAATGAACCAGAATCGCCTTTTGATGATTTTATTTCATTGCGCATTTCTGGTTTGAGATTGATATTTTCAATTTTACCAAGCATATTATACCTCATTTGAATTATCGATAAAAATGAGGTTAAGTTTAATAGTTTAATCTAATCTGATCATTTTTGTGCCTCCTGTATATTCAATCAATTTAGGATCTTGAATATTGACTAATTGAGAGGCCAAAGTTTTAATTCTATCAATTGACAATTTAATAAGATTAAAATCATCGTCAAATTTTTGTTTAGATTCTTCCGATAATTCTGATTTAAGATTTTCAAAGGCCATTTCTAAAGAACTTAAAGGATTATTTAAGTTATGTCCAATAGTGCAAGCCATTTCGATTAATGCTTTTGAATGTTCAGCAACTTTAACTTCATTTTGTAAATCATAAATTCTAACACCCGAACGTATCCTCGCAATCAATTCCTGATTTTCAATTGGCTTTACAAGAAAATCATCTGCACCAATATCTAAACCAGCAACTTTATCATTTAAGGAAGTCCTTGCTGTTAAAATAATAAAATAAATCATTTTATAGTTTGGATCATTTTTAATTATTGAACAAAGTTTCATACCATCCATCACTGGCATTGTCCAATCAGCAAGAATAACTTTGGGAGAAAAAGTTTTAAGTTTCTCCAAAGCCTCTACACCATTAGTGGCAGTCTCAACTACGAAATTATTTTTACTCAATAACTTTTCAAGAATAAATCTCGTATCTTTTTCGTCTTCAACTAATAAAACATTATCAGGTGACTTCATAAATCTAAGTATCTATTTATTTTTTGTATAAATAAGTTAAAGTTCGATATTGGCTTATTTATAACATCAACTGCATCGACATAAATGTCCTCAGTTTCTTTTCCATATTCGATATTTGTACCTGTTACATACATTATAGGAATATGTTTAGTTTCATTATTGTTTTTTAAGTATTTGGTAAATTGCAATCCATCAACTTTTTTTCCATTAATGAATGTATTTGTTAAATTTATGTCCATTATGATAAGACCGACATTCTCTTCTTTAATAAATCTAATAATTTCCTCAGCATTATCGGAGATAAAAGATTTTATACCATATCTGTTGAAATAAAACTGATAAAGCTGGGAGGCTAATTCATCATCTTCAACAACGCAAACTAACTTTTTCATTATGGAGACTCGGTTTCAAATTTAATAATCAAACTTGTTCTGCGATTAACTGCAGCAAAAGGATCATTTGGATCTCTCAGTCTTGTATCAGCATAGCCACGAACTTCATCAATTTTTTTTGGATCAAGACCAGCAGTTACTAAAGTTCTTCTAGTTGCATTTGCTCTTTCGGCGCTTAATTCAAAATTAGAATAACCTTTTTCTCCTTGAATATAAGGTCTTGAGTCTGTATGACCCTCGATGATGATTTTATTAGGTAATTTTTGAAAACTTGCTGCCATTCTCTGAATAATCTTTGCAGCTTCTGGTTTTAAATTGGCAGTTCCAACCTCAAAAAATACATTTTCTGTTGACTCAGTAAGCTCAATTCTAAGTCCCTCATTTACTATTTCAATGTTTATCTGATCTGCAAGTTCCTGAAATTCAGGATTTTGTTTTAGTTCTTGTTTTAGTGATTCACCAAGGCTCTGTAATCTTTGAATTTCTAATTCTCTAAGCTGTTCTTTAATATTTATATTAAGTGTATCTGCTTCAAAGGGCATTTCAGAATTTCCAGGTGTTATAACTCTTAATTTTTCAGTGAATCCAATTGGGTCTCTAAAATAGCTTGCAACACTTTCAATAACTTTTTTATCTTGCCCTAAAACCCAAAGAACTATAAAAAGAGCCATCATAGCTGTTACAAAATCTGCATAAGCAACCTTCCAAGCGCCACCGTGATGACCGTGTCCGTGCTTGCCTTTTTTAATTATTATCGGGGCTTGTTGCTCACTGGATTTCATTTACCCTCAGCTCCTTTTCCTCTAATGAAGTTTTCTAATTCAGAGAATGATGGACGATAGTCACTGAAAATTGTTCTTCTTGCAAATTCAACTGCAACTATTGGAGGATTACCTTTTGCATAAGCAACAATACAAGCTTTTATTGTCTCATAATATCTTTTTTCACTTTCGTGAATTAATTCTAAATTAGAAGCAATCGGACCTACAATACCGTAAGACAATAACACTCCTAAAAACGTTCCTACTAAAGCAGCAGCTACGTGCATTCCAACATATTCAGCACCTTTATTAATCGAGCTCATAGTAACAATGATTCCCAACACTGCTGCAACAATTCCCAATCCAGGGAAAGCATCTCCGACTTTCGAAATTGTATTTGTTATTGGTTTACCCTCTAATTCGAAAGTTTCTATTTCAGCATCAATAAGTGTTTCGAGTTCGTGAGGCGGGACACCACCAGAAAGCATAACTTTCATTGTATCAGAGAAAAATGTAACGACGTGATGATTGTTGACAAAATTTTTCGCTTGAGATAAAATTTCACTTTCTTTAGGATTTTCAATGTGTTTTTCAATAGCTAATAAGCCATCTCTTTGAGCCAATAAAAACAGATCATTAAGTGCTTTAAGAAGCTCAAGATAATCTTGTTTAGAGATTTGAAAGCCCTTAAATAATAAAGGTATTGACCCAAAAATCTTTTTTAATAAACTCAACGGGGAAGAAATCAGAACGCTTCCAACAGCTGCACCTACTATGATTATAAACTCAGCAGGTTGAATAAGCAAAACAACATTTCCACCTGCGAAAATGAAGCCTCCAATTACTGCCCCGAGAACTACTACTATTCCAATAATTACAAACATTTTTTACTCCATCTATAGGGAAAAAGAATTTCTCTCAATAATTGATAAGATCTCATCTGTTTGATATCGTACAAAATTCCAATCAACATCTGGTGATTTAACTGCAGTTTCAATTTCCTTGCTTATTTCTGTAATCTCAGGAAAACCCATCGAGGCTGAAACACCTTTCAACTCGTGAAAAATTGCTGCTAATGTTTCTCTGTCTTTTGAAAGAATTGCTTTCATTATTTGTTCTTCTTTTTTGGGAAATGCTTTGATATAAATTTTCTTCAACTCCATATAATCAGTTTCAGCTACTTCTTCATTTGAGTTTATAGATTCAAATTTTTTATTTGTCAATTCTTCTATTGATGATATTAAAATTTTTTCATCAAGTGGTTTTGTTAAAACTTTATTTGCACCCGCCTCAAGACAAGCAAATAAATTACTTCGATTACTGTTACCACTAATTACTATAATTGGAATATTTTTCAGTTCATTTATTATTCTCATAACTTGTAAACTTTTTATTCCATCAAGATTTGGCATCAGAATATCTAATAGAATTACATCTGGCTTGATGTTGAGTGCTTTTTGAATGCCATCAAGACCATCAATGCTAGTGTGAACACTGCAGATATATTTTGAGAACAAATCAATCAATGAAGTTCTTGTTAAATCTGAATCATCAACTACTAATATTTTTATAGAATCTTTTGACATACTTAAAGTTTATTAGGTTTTAGACCACTTGTTAAGTTTGGTTTTTCTGTTTTCATTTCGGTTGCTTTAAGCAGCGATTCTTTTACTTTCTCAAAAACTTCTTTTCTATTTATCTGAATATTTTTGGGAGCAACAAATCCTAACTTGACTTGATTTTCAGATATTGATATTATTTTAATGGTTATATCACCATCAATAACAATTTCTTCATTTAATTTTCTTGTAAGGATAAGCATAGTCAGCACTCCACAAATAATTTATAATCAACGGGGTATTTATCATCATCGATGATTTTTTGGAGGCCTATCTTGCTATCCTGATTTATGTAAATTGGTGCTTTGAGATTAATTGTAATCTTAAGAGGATCCTTATTGAAAACAACAACAGCAAAAGCTTCAAAATTTTCCATAAAAGGATAGTTTTCATCAATCACTCTGATCCCAATTAAAGGGAAACAGAATTCAGGCCGTTCGATTGAATTTAACCAATAGAAAAGGTCATCATCAGTTTTGATCAGAACAAATTTTTTTAGATACTCAAAACCGATTAGACCATTTTCAAAGGTTAAAATAAGACTATCATCAAATTCAACTTCACCAATATGATCAAAATTTACTTTCATAGCTTTTATCTTTTTATTTTATTATTACAATATCTACTCTTCTATTTAAAGCTCGACCATAAGCAGTTTCGTTTGACTCAATAGGTTTATATTCAGCATTTCCAACAATTGAAACTCTATCTGGAGGAACACCTTCATTATTTATTAAATAATAAGCTGTGTTCAAAGCCCTTGCGACTGATAGATGCCAGTTAGAAGGAAACGTTGGGGTATTAATAGGAATATTATCTGTATGTCCTTCAACTCTGATATCATTAGGCAATTTTTTAATAATATTTGCAATCCTATGCAAAACAATTTTGGATGTATTTTTTAATTCAGCTGAACCAGGTGTGAACACAATATTTTCTAATATGTGAATCACAATACCCCTCTCGTTCTCCTCCATTCTAATAGAATTTGAAAATTCACTCTCCGAAATTAATTGATTCATTTCAATCTTCAATCTGTCAATCGGAGTTAAAATTAAAGGCTCCTGAGGGTTGCTTATGTTAATCTTTGCTGAAGTTCCAAAAACATCGCTAAAAGCACCCAACATCTTTTCATACTTTTGAATGTCAAGATTGGAAGCAGTATATAAAAGAATAAATAAACCTAATAAAAGTGTTATTAAATCTGCGTAGGTGATTAAGTATCTATCCTTTTCCGCAGACTCTTGAAATAACTCTTCAGGCTCGTCTAACTGTAGACTAATTCTTGCTCTTTTTGAGGTAGCATACTTATCAAACGGGATTTCACCAGAATCGGTATATCTCCACTTTGAATTGCTATCACTCCCTGAAGAGACATTAACATTAATTGTTTCTCGTCTTGATGACATTTTTTCAATCTATCTGCTATTGGTAACCAAATTAAATTTGCTGAAAAAACTCCCCATAAAGTTGCAATAAATGCTGTTGCTATACTTTTAATAAGAACAGTTGGTTCACTACCTGCTTGTGAAAGTGCCATAATCAAACCCATAACTGTTCCTAAAATTCCCATCGTAGGAGCGTAACCTCCCATCTTGGTAAATATAAAAATATTCGAATGGTGTCTTTCTTGAATTGCTTTCATCTCAACTTCAGCAAGTTCCATTAACATTTGAGGATCTGTCCCATCTATGGCATTTCTTAATAGTTTTCTACAAAAGTAAAAATCAATATTGTTTATTTCACTTTCAATTGAAAGCAGTCCCTCTTTTCTCGCTTTGAAAGAAAGTTTAACTAAAGCATCGATAATGTGTTGATGATTGTATTGTCTCGGGAAATAAGCAATTTTGATCAGCTGGAATATTTTTAGAAAATTTTCTAGCCCAAATCCAATGATAACAGCAGCAAAAGTTCCTCCAAAGACAATTATTATTGGCGGAATTAGAAATAAGGCGTTTAGTGATCCTCCTTCCCATATAAATGCACCGAATACCGAAAGTATTCCTAAAATTAATCCGTTTATACTTCCAAGCTTTTTAATCATAGGTAGTCCAACAATGATTTAGGTAAGATAGATGCTGCGATTTTTTGAGTTATTTGAAGAAGATAATCTTTGTTTTGCAATTCGATTATTGATTTAACAACGTCAACACCACCAACTTCTTGATTCAAATCCTGAATCTGTAAAGATTGTTGATTAAGCATATTCTCAAAAGAATTGAATTGATTTATAATATTCCCAATCTCAGATAATTTTTCTAAAACTCTAACGTGAAATCTGTGTACTTGTTCTTTTTGTTCTTCAGTTGGCAAAATTCCATTCCTCAAGTTTCTGATAATATTTTTCATCAAATTGAAGATGTCCATTTGCTGATTCAATTCAAAATAAAATGAATCAGAATTTCCTTCAGTAAGATTTGTTAAATCTAAAAAGAAATTAATATTGTTGTTCGGAACTGAAATGTTAATCTCTGATGGAGCCTTTCCATTAATTTTAGACAAATAACCTGTATTTTGATCAAAATCAAGGACTTGTGGAGTTGGAGAAGTAAAAATGTTATTGTTATTTGAATCTGTTATAGTGTAAGTAAGATTATATTTATTCTGAGCAACTTTCTCGAAGTTTAACTGTAGATTGTATTGATTACCAGCACTATCATAAACATTTTGATTAACAGTTTTTATTGATCCAATCGAGGTATTCTTATCAAAAGCTCCATTACCTTTTAGTATGGTTCCAAAAACTTCAACACCAGTAAGATTTATTTTCTCAGTGATTCCGCTTGAAATTTTTGCATTTACTTTTCCAGTTGAATTCGGATTTTGAATAATTGTTTGATTATCAGAAGAGACTCGAAATGGTTTTTCAGATAGATCTGTTCCACCAAAAACATATTTACCATCAGCTTTTGAGTTTGCTACATCTAAAATAGTTTTTAAAGATTGTTCGAATTGGTCAGCATAGTTATTTAGATTTTTTTGTTTTAATGGATCCTCAATATCTGTCAACTTTCCTATAACATTCAACAATTCAGATTGAATAACTTCTAATGAGAAAACCGTTTGATTAAGAAATGAAAGTCCAGTTTTAATATTATTTAAGTTTGTATTTATTTGATTTAATACATCATTATTTCTAATCAAAATGGCTGACTTACTTGGAGAGTCAGATGGTTTTTCAATTAAGTTTCCACTTGCAATTTGTCTTTGCAAGAGACTTATTGATCCTTTTAATCTATTGATACTGTTGATGTAATGATTTGAAACGTATGCATCTGTTACTCGATTCATACTAACTCCAAGATAGTCTTTAATAATTCATCAGATACTTTTATTAATTTAGCTGATGCCTCATAGGATCTCTGAAATTGAATTACGTTAGTCATCTCTTCATCAAGCGATACTCCTGAATTTAATTGTTTTTGATTTTCAAGTTGATCGAGTACCAATTGGCTTGATTCAGTTAAATTTTTGTTTAGCAATCCATCATTTCCAATTTCGTTTACTAAAGTGGTGTAGTATTCCATAATAGTTGAGTTATCAATAAGTTTCATATCCATTAGCTCACTAATTCTTAAAGCGAGATCACCATTCCCTTGAGTTCCATCTGCTGAGATTGCAATCATATTTGGATTATTAACAATCACTTGATTAATTCTTAATATACCATCTCGATAATCCTCAAAGAAATTCAAACCAGTCTGTGCCGGTGTTGTTTTAGAATAACCAGTAGAGTGAATCTTGTTTACCTCATTTACGATCGTGCTAACAATTTTATCTATTTTTTGACGATAAGAAGTAACTTTTTGATTATGAACTGTAGCCAGAGCATTCATTTCTCCATCAGTCAGTATTACGGAATTAGTCGCACCCTTTAATCTTAAAGACAATACTCCATTATCATTATTCATCTCAAATTCTCTTACGTGATAAGAATCCACTGCAAACGAACCACCAATGGAGACATTAACAGTATTATCTGAAGAGGTTGTTACGTGGATGTTTACAAGTTTACTTAGCTCATTTAATAACTTATCTCTTGAGTCAAGCAAATCATTAATAGAAATTTTGTTTACTTGATTTGATTTAATGTCTTTATTGATTTGGTGAATTTCAACTAAAATCTTATTTAATTGTTTAACTTTATCATCAAATTCCATTCTAATATTTTCTCTTATATCATTAAGAGATTTATTTAAGTTATTTACTTTAGCTGCGAGATTAGTTGCTGCATTTACCACGTTTGTACGCAGAGGATTTGAAGTGGGTGAAGCTGCAAGTTCACTAAAAGAATTAAAGAACTTGCTTATCATATTTCCTAAACCTAATTCAGATGGCTCAGAAAATAATTTTTCAATGTTTGTTATTAATTCACTTTGTCTTTTGTTATCATTATACTTAGAATTCATAATACGGGTTTGCGATTCAATAAAACTATCTCTGTAACGTCGAACATCGGCAATTTTGACGCCATTTCCCCAAACTAATCCAGCACTTAAATCTGATGAATCTGTAGCAAAATGTACTTTTTGTCTGGAGAAATTAGGATTATTTGCGTTTGCGATATTATGACTTGTAATATCCAACGCTTTACGATAGACAGCCAAACTTCTGTTTGCTATGTCAAAAACTTTTGTAATTGCCATTATACTTTCTTATCTAATATTTTTTGATTTGCTGAGCCATAAATGGTAACAACTAAATCTTTAATTAATTTTCTTGAATTGTCAATCAAATACATATTTTGAAAATTTATTCTGGTTACTTCCTTTATCAGATTGGTTATTTCATCTCTCAAATCCAAATACTTTTTCTTTAAGTTGTTATCTTTAACTTTTAAAGCGTTAAAAATCATTTGCGGAAGTTTTTCTTTTGAGTATGACTGATTACCAATTATGGAAATAATTAATTTAGTTCTATCCTTCTCAATATTCCTTATGTCAGATAAAATTCTTTGATGTAGTTCAATTGTTCTATTGAAGTCCTGATATTCTTGCTCAATTATTGCTTTCTGCATTGACTTCAATGTATCTAAAAGATCAGTTAATTTGTTTTTCTGAGTTTGCATTAGCGCAATAAGTTTCTCGTATGTCATAAGTTACTCTCAAAATGATTTAAATAACCAATTACTCTTTTCACATAAGATTTTGTTTCATCAAAAGGAGGAATTCCATTATACTTTTCAACATTAGCCGGACCAGCGTTGTAACCAGCCAGAGCAAGCCTAAGATCACCATTAAATCTCTCTAAAAGTTCTGCAAGATATTTTGAGCCACCAAAAATATTTTCTTTTGGATTCCAGACATTTCTAATTCCCAAGTATTCAGCGGTTGAGTCAATAATTTGCATAAGCCCTTTTGCATTTGCTGATGAAATAGCATCTTCCCTTGCTGCTGATTCAGCTAAAATTACAGATTTAATTAGGTTTTTATTCAAGCCATATCTTTCAGCAGCTTCTTCAATAATGTTTTCATATCTCGATAAGCGATTTAATGATTCACTTGATGGTCTTATTGCTCCGATATCATTTGTTTGATCACTATAGTTAATTTGCCTACTAGGTCTGATTCTTAAATCACTAAATCTGAACTCAGTTGGTAGATCCTCACCAGTTAGATTTTTGTAAATCATATTTGCTAAACCTAACCCATTTCCTTCAGAGATTTTATTTGCTAATTCAAGATGAAAAATAGATTCAAATGAGTCTCCACCATAACTATTATCACCAAACAATCCTTCAGTTGTTTGAGTCATACTTTTCAACATCAAAGAAGTTAGCAGACTTTCAAATTGCTTTGAAGCTTGTGCTAATTTCTTTTTCTCCTCTTCAGTCTTAATATTATTTACACTTATTTGACTGAAGTGTTTTTGAGGATTCGATATTTTTAATTCTATTCCTTCCATAGTTTTTAATTAAGTTACATTATTACCAATTCAGCTACTAAAGCTCCAGCCTCTTTCAAAGCTTGGAAAATTGCAATAATATCTTTCGGAGAAACTTTTAGAGAATTAAGAGCTGCAGCAACCTCCTGAACATTTGTAGCACCCTGAATAGCAATTGTACTAGTTGAATCCTGTGAAACAAATGGGATAGCATTGTTTACAATCGCTGTAGTACCACTTGAAAATGCTCCCGGTTGAGAAATAATTGGATAATTTCTGATAGTTATATTTAAGCTTCCGTGTGTTATGCTGACTGGTTTAATTTGTACATTATTTCCTGAAACTACAGTTCCTGTTCTTTCATTAAGAATAACTTTTGCGACGTAATCAGTTTCAACAGGCAATGATTCTAATTCAGATAAAAATCCAATAACATCGTTTGTTCTATCTGCTGGCACTCTTACTCTTATTTCAGATGCGTCAATTGCTGTTGCTGTGTTTTCTCCAAATCTTGTATTAATTGTTCTCATTACATTATTTGACGTAGTAATATCAGGCATTTTAAGAAACAGACTAAACTGATTATTAGTAACTGTATTTTGCGGGATTTCATTTTTAAGCACTCCACCTAAAGGAACACGTCCTGTTAAAGCGTGATTTCTTGCTATTCTATTTCCGGTATAAGTATTAAAATCATAGCCTCCGATTGAAACAGGACCTTGAGCAAAAGCATAAACCTCTCCATCCATTGCAGAAAGTGGGGTCATTAATAAAGTTCCACCTAACAAACTGGTAGCATCGCCTAATGATGAGACGATTACATCGAATTTAAATCCCGGTTTGAAATTATGTTGAAGGTTAGCTGTTACCATTACTGCCGCAACATTTCGAGTTCTTACATCTGTCTGAGGAACTGTTATACCAAATCTCTTTAACATACTTGTAATTGACTGCATCGTAAATTGAGTTCTGTAACTATCCCCTGTTCCAGCCAGTCCAACAACAATGCCGTAACCGATTACCTGCTCTGTGTGCTCACTATTTAAGTAAGCAATATCTTTAATTCTTTGAGCAAAGGTAATGTTATTTATGTAAATCAATACTAAAAATGTTATTAGGTATCTCATATTTCCACCTAGAATAAAAATCTTAGAAAACGTGTTAATATTC
This sequence comes from Ignavibacterium sp., assembly GCA_025056745.1. GTDB lineage: Bacteria > Bacteroidota > Ignavibacteria > Ignavibacteriales > Ignavibacteriaceae > Ignavibacterium. The sequence continues at coordinate 30,975 of JANWVQ010000004.1, read as the reverse complement.
CTGGAGATTGAACTCCACTTACAATTCCACTTCCTTCGAAAGTAATTTCAGCATTTGAAATGTTGTATGATAAAACTGAATTATCGGCCCTAACATCAGATGTTCTTACAATTCCTCTAATGGTAATCAGCTGCTCTTCGTTATTTATAATAATTTTTTTACTTCCACTAATAAGTAAATTTCCATTAGCTAAAACAGAGTCAATTGTTGCACTAATTTTTGTTTGAATTACTCCAGAGGTTTTAGTTGAACCTGACCCCTTAAATTCATTACCACTACCAGCACTTGCATCCCCACTTGGTAAAGGATTGCCTTTGAAGTTACCGGAGAAATTGAGTGATATCTCAGACTCTCTTCCACTCTTTGTTTCTGCATTATTACTTGCAATTGAAGATTCGACAACTATTATTGTTATTGCATCTCCTACTCTCGATGCTTTTTGATCAGAAAAGAGAGAATAACTTGCATTCTTCCTCATATCTTGAGGTAATGCAACGATTGTTAAAATCATAAAAAATAAAACTATGCTTTTCATTTTTCACTCGACTATTACTTTATTTTTACTTATTACTTTTGCTTTTATAACTTCATTATTAGGTGTCAATACATCAATTCTTTCACCAATTTTCCCATTCTGCCTTGCAATACAATCAGTTGATATTAAAACCGAACCTCTTTGAATCTCTGCTATCACTTTTTCACCAGAAATAACAGAAGGAATTTCTTCAATCATATCCGACAATAATAAATCACCTTTTTTTATAGAAAACTTTGCTTTATAATTCGTTAAATCTTGCTGTACTGGGACTAATTCTCTCTTAATCATCGTTACATCTTTCAATACAACCGAGAAATCTTGATTTTTTAATAGTGTTCCAAATTGAATATCCATATTTGCTGTTAATACCTTTTTATAAAATTTGACTTTTAATCTTTTAATTGAAACATTACCATTATTTTTATTTTTCATTGGTAATAGCACTAAATCAGAATTTTTAACTAAAGGCTTTGAGTAATCAATTTCAAGATCATTTAGATTATTGTTCATAGACTGAATTTCAACTTTATCATAATCATTAAAGTAGCTATTTAAATAAGATATAATCTCATTTTCAATCGACTGTGAATAAACATTAAAACTCAAAAGAATTAAAATTGAAATAATCATACTTATTAACGTTTTAAGTTGTTTGCCATTGTCATCATTTCTTCGACAGTTTTTACTGTCTTACTATTAATTTCATAAGCACGTTGTGCAGTTATCATTGAAATCATTTCTTCGACAATATCCACGTTAGATGTTTCTAGATATCCTTGTTGTATTTCACCGAATCCATCAACACCTGGTTCTCCAAAGATTGGAGCACCACTTGCTGCTGTCTCAATGTATAAATTATTTCCAATTGGTGACAAACCAGATGGATTTAAGAATTTTACTAATTGGATTTTTAGTGAATTAACAACTGAGCCATCTGGTTGAAGAATCTCGACTGTTCCGTCTGGTGAAACATTAAAGCTGGTTGCACCTTCTACTAACTGTATTTCCGGATAAAGCGGCAATCCATTACTATTCACAACTAAGCCATCAGCATTTAATTTGAAAGAACCATCACGAGTATATGCAAATGAACCATCTGGTCTTCTGATCTGGAAAAATCCATCGCCTTGAATAGCTAAATCAAACAAATTGTTTGTTTGAACTAATCCACCTTGTTCAAATATTTTTTGGGAGGCACTTGGTTTAACACCGTTACCAATACTCACATTTTCAGTCCCAACTTCGCGAATTCCCGGAGCTGATACATTTATTGGATTAACAGCAACTCTTTGATACATCAAATCTTGAAATTCAGGTTTGTTCCTTTTGAAACCTGTCGTGTTCATATTTGCAATGTTGTTTGCAATAACCTCTATGTTAAGTTGCTGTGCATACATACCTGATGCAGCTGCTCTTAATGCTCTTGTACTCATATTTTACTCCTATACTTTTCCAATTTCATTTGCTTTTTGAATTGAATCATCCAACGATTGGACAATCCTATAAGAAGCCTCATAATCTTTCGACACTTTAATCATTAGTTCCATTTCTTCAATCGGATTGACATTTGATTCTTCAAGATAACCTTGCATAATTTTATAATCAGCCTCGGAGCTTGAATTTAACAAATCATTTAAGTCATCATATTTAAGACCGATATTTCCAAGGTCAGCAAACCTTTCTTGTTGATTAATTATTAGTAGTTTATCTATAACGATGTCTCCAACTTTTATTTCACCTTCTTCATCGATAGATAAAATTTGTTCATTATCCAGTTTATAATTAAGAAGATTAATCTCTCCAGCTTTTCCAATGACTCTTTTTCCTTCCTTATTTACTAGGAAACCATCATCATCAATCATAAAACTTCCATTTCTTGTTAACTCATATTTTCCATCGTTACTTATAACGAAATATCCATCTCCAGATATAGCTAAGTCTAAAGGATTTCCTGTTTGTGCCAAATTTCCTTGCTTAAGATCAATAGGAGTTTTTATTTCAGAATTTCCAGCTTGTTTAAGTATTTCAATAAACATCCCTTCTCTCTTAAATCCAACAGTGTTTATGTTGGCGAGATTGTTTGCTATTCTTTCTAAATTTTTTGTGTTATTTGTTAGGCTTCTTCCTGCGTGATATATACCTTTGATCATATTTTCCTCACTTATAGGAATTTATTTTAACTGCTAATAATACTTCTCCAACCGATAATCTGTTTTTCTTCGCAATCTGATATAAATTATTAATATCATTTGTTGATATCTTTTTAGTTTCTTTTAGTATTATTTCTCTTCTACGATTAGATCTTTTATTTGATTTATTTCTTTCAAAGTGTAATAAGCTTAATAGATTATTCTTATCCATCGAGTTATTTAATCTGTCATAGTATTTTATTCCAAATAGAGCTGTCAATAATGAAATAACTGCTAAGAAGATTAAAACTAAATCTATCATGCTCTCACCTTTCTTATTAAAGGAAATGTAAATATTAAAGTGCTACCAGAAGATTTCTTTGAGTCAATTAAAAATTCTCCTTCGTGTTTTTCCATCAAAGATTTCAGGATGTTAATTCCTATTTGATGTTCTTTTATATTTTCTAAATCAATCGATTTAGTGAATATCATTTTAACTGTTATGTTTTGCTTTGAATAACGAGTTTGAATTATTATACCACCATCTTTTTCTGTTAAGGGATTTACAAGACTGAAAGCGTTAATTAAAATCTGATTTAGGTAATTTGAGCAACTAAGCACTGTCGGAATATTTTCTTCGAGATCTAAAACCAGTTCACAATTTTCTGCTAGTAATGCTGGCTCAATTAGTTTGCTGAATTCTTTTATGCTATCATTTATTGAACAAGGAATTATCTTAGGATTTGATTTATTGATATTAATGAACTTAACAAGTCTGTCTAATATTTTTTTAATGTCATATACTTTGTTTTTTATAATGTCTAAATTTTCATCTTGAAGATCTGGAATTTCCTGTCTTATTAAATCAGAATAAGTAAGAATAACTTGTATTGGTGAAGCAATTTCTTCAAGACTTCTGTAAGTAAGTTCGCCTAGCACTGCAAATCTAAAATCATTTTCTAATTTTGATTGAAGAGTTTGAAGTTGTAAATATGCATTGTATAACTCTGATCTATTCAAATCGTTTAGAATTCTTTGAAAAGTAAGGTTAATCAAAGTTAAAAGATATCTAACTTCATTTTTATTAATTTCATCTTGTTTCAATCTTGTATAAGCGAACAAAAGTCCTTTAAACTTTGAATTATTGTAAAGAGGAATGATTATGCAATTTTCAAAATTTAGATCTATCTCATTTGAGACTATTTGAGGTTGTTTAGATTCAGCTATCCAATCAATTACTCCACTTGTATAATTCTTTTTAATAAATAGTGAAATTAAAGGCTCACAATTTGAGTTAAGGGGAATTAAAGTTGAAGTTTTTTCATTAAGAATAAATATCTCAGGTGTAAAGAAATATTTCAACGAATTAACAAAAGAATTGAATTCTTTCAAAACTTCTGATGAGTTTTTACAGAAAGCAATTTTTTCTGAAAAACTTAGAAGATTTTCAAAGTAATAGTTAGAAGCGAAATTTTCTGATGAGAAAGATTTGCTATTACTTTGCAAACTTAAAATCTTTTGACTCTCTAAATCTTTGCGATCAATAATCGGCAAAGAGAGAGCGAACGGATAATAATTTTGTTTATGTTGCTTTATAACTCTCAATTTAAGAACCTCACAAATTCCATTTGTTCCCAGAATAAATCTTTGTAATTATTTGAGAATTTTTCTGCATCCAGTTCTTTTTCGAATTTGAATTTGCTTAATGTTAATTCGTCTAAACTTAATCCTTTGTCAAGATATAGCTCTCCAATTTTTAAAGCTTCAGTCATAAAATCTGCAAGATTTATAATTGCAGACATTGTTGGACTTGACTGAGATTGTGAAGGAGTATGATGATATCTAACAGGTTCCACTATCTCGTTTGGGAAGTTCCACTTTTCTAGTAATGTTGCACCAATTTCCTCGTGTGTTATTCCATTGACTTCTAACTCAGCTTCTCTCAAACTTAGTTTTTCATTTTGCATAAGTTCAACAATTTTAACAAAGTTTGAATGCATATATCTATGAATTATTGATAAACCTATATCGTGTAAAAACCCACATATAAAAGCTTCACCACTGTTTTGCATTCCAATATCTTTAGATATTTTTTTTGCAGCTGAACCGACTAAATAAGAATGTAACAAGAAGTCTTTTTGTGAGAGATAACGATCTGTTTTATTTCTAAGAGCATCTGAAATAGAAATTGCCGCAACAATGTTTTTTAACTCCTTAAATCCTATAACTAATATTGCAAAATCTATTGTTGTCACTTTTCTCTGAAGTCCATACATTGGTGAATTAGCCACAGTTAAGATTTTAGTTATTAAAGCTTGATCGTGGCTAACTAATTTATTTAATTCCATTGCATTAGTTCGAGGATTATCCAAAGCTTTGATGAGTTCAAAAACAACCTTTGGAATTACATTTAGGTTGAAAACATTGTTGACAATTTTTAGAGTTCTTTCACGTTTTTGCTGTAATGTTAATTCTGTATTTAGCATAGTTATTCCTAAAAAATAATTGAATCAAATTGTGCTTTGAAAAGTTCTTTGTAACTATCAATGAAATTTTCTAAGTATTGAATATCACCAAGATTAAGAATATCAATCACTCCGACATCAAGCATAATATTTTCATCCCAATCAAAATCACCGATTAAAAATCTTTGAGTCATACAATCAGCCAAATGAACAATAGCTGCGAGTTCTTTATTTTCAATTGCTAATGATGGTGAATGATGATATAAAATTCCATCACCAATGCTTTCTGGAAGGTTCCACTTTTCAGTTAAGAATTTTCCTATTTCTTGATGAGTTAATTTCATTACTTTTTCTTCAGCAGCGAGATAACTCATCTTTTGATTTTCAACTAAGCCCACAATTTCGTGAAATTTGTTATTGAAATATTTGTGAATTACTGTTATTCCTAAATCGTGTAATAATCCAACTGTGAATGCTTCACCTGATTTCCTATAACCTAGATCATCTGCAATTCTTTTTGATGCAACTGCAGTCATAATTGAATGAAACCAGTAAGCTCTTTTATTCCAATTTCTTTCATCATAAGTTCTGAATGCATCCATCATCGAGAAAGCAACAATTATGTTTTTAATTTGATCAAAACCGAGAATCACTATTGCAAACTCAAGTGTTGAAACTCTTCTTGGAAGACCATAAAGAGGTGAATTAGCAACTGTCAGTATTTTTGCAACCATTGCTTGATCTTTGCTAATTACCCTGCTTAGATCCGATGCCCCAACACGTGGATTTTCAAGCATTTTAGAAACTTCAAGCATCAAAAATGGAACTGGTGGTAAATTTCTTATTCCAGAAAGTAGTTTATTTCCCAGTTCTCTCTTTGCAGCAATATCTGTAATTATTTCACTCATTGTAAACCAACAATTTTGATTTAAGATTATTGAGTATTCTTGAATGGATTTGTGATACTCTTGAAACAGTGATATTCATTAATTCAGCTATTTCTTGATAGTTTAAATTTTCATAGTAATACAATGAAATGATCAATCTTTCTCTTTCATTCAGATCTTTAATTGCTTTTACGAGCAACTCTTTCATTTCTTTTTCTTCAACCTCTTGTGCCTGAGTTGTTTGTTCTAAAGGGAGAACTTCGGAAAGTTGATAGCCACCATCTTCATCTTCAATTTGATTGTTCATCGAAATGTTTTGAGGATATTGTGAATTGGAATTATTTAAATCGTCATTAGTTTTAATTTTAGATTGAACTTTTCTTAATTCATCAATTATCTTTCCTTTAATTCTCTGAATGGCATAAGTTTCGAATTTGGTACCGTAATCGGGATCAAATCTATCAATTGCTTCACTTAACCCTTCAATTCCAAATTGAAAGAAATCTCTTTCATCTAGAACTGAGTTGGTCGATAAATTTGATTTTCTGATAACATAATGAACTAGATTAAGGTATCTTAAAATTATTTGTTTTTTTAATGCCGGAGTCGGAGAATTTTTATATTCTCTCCATAATTCAGAGTTGCTCATTTTGATTTCCTAAAATTTTTGTTTTCTCATTGTTATTTTTTTCTTCGTTGCTTTCAAATGTTTTCATTAGAATATATGCGCCAACAGAAAGTATTATTGTAGATATAATAAATATTATCAAGGATTTGTATAGAACCTCTACAATCGGCATCTGTCTTTGACTAAAAAAAATGATCGAGAGACAGAATATCAATAGACCTATGTTTAATACGATTTTATTCATTTTTTCCTCCTGTATTATTTTCACAAATGATATACCAAAAGAGAAACCAATTTTGACCTTTATTTTGAATTGATTTTTGAGGTTAAATTAAGATTGATAATTCAGGACTGGTTAATATTGTGCAGTTGAACAAATTTATCTAATTTCTGACAAGTGAGCTGAATTTCTTGATTTTTAATAATGTATTTATCAAAAACTTCAATTAAGTTCTGATTTGATACTGCACTTTTTATAAGTTCATTCTCAGAGATTATGCTTAATAATTCAATTTTGCTTTTCAAAAAACTCAAAACGGCTTTATTTAACTTTAAGAAACTTTCTTTTCCATCCTCAGAATTTGAGCATTTGTTTATTGTAATAAAAAATTCTGATGGTCCTTTAATGTTTTCATAAATTTTTATGACTGCATAAGCATCCATTATTGAACTTGGTTCATTATTCGAAACAATAATTTTTGTGAATGATTTTTCCAAGGACCAAATCTTAAATTCATCAATCCCAGCACCTAAATCTAAAATTACAAAATCGTAGTTTTTACTTAGCTTTGATATTTCAGATAGTATGTTTTTAATTATATACTTGGATGAATTAAATGTTAATGGATTTTCTGATAAACCGTAAATAATGTGAAGATTTTCTTCAAGAATAGTTATTTCATCACTAAGCTGACTTAATTTAGAACAAAAATTATCTAATGATTTAACAGCGCGTTGGTTTAATAACAGATGAATATTTGGAAAACCTAAATCCAGATCAACCAGAAGAACTTTTTTCCCTTGTCTTGAAAAGTTTAATGCTGTCAGCAATGACAATACTGTCTTACCTGTGCCGCCTTTTCCAGAGATAAATGAAATAATATTAAAGTTAATCTCGGGATTGCTAACATTATAACTTTGAGATAATTCGACTACACGTTTTAATTGACCAGCAATCATAAGTTACCGTGATATATTAAATTGGCCAAATTCTCTTGCTCAGCAGCAATTATATCATCTGGAATAACTTGTCCATTGGTTACAAAAGAAATTGGAATGCCTGTTTTGGTTACTATATTGATTAGATTTCCAAGGACAGGAGCTTCATCTATTTTTGTGAAAATAAAACTATTATAGTTAAAGATTCTAAATTTATTTACTGTGTCTAAAATTGTTCTGTATGATGAAGTGGCACTTAGAACTAAAAAGACATCATCAACATTAATCTTTTTCAAAAATTCTAAATTTTGATTCAGTTGCTCTAAACGATTTTGAGATCTTCCAACAGTATCTATGAAAACAATATCTTTTTTAGAAAAACGTTTCATTATTGAATTCATATCTTCTGGTGTATAAGCAACCATTAAATCTATTTGACTTACATCTGCGAAACTTTGTAATTGATCAATTGCACCAAGTCTGAAAGTATCAATCGAAATAAGTCCTACATCCAACTTGTTTATCATTTTAGCAATCAAAGCAAGTTTTGCAATTGTTGTTGTCTTACCAACTCCTGTTGAGCCAACTAATGCTACAACTTTTTTTTGAGATGATTTTATGTCAAAATTTTTTGTTAGTAACATACTACTGAGGCAAGTCTTAGCGTAATTTTCAACATTATCAGCCTGGAGAAAATTCTTATACTTTTTCATTTGCTCAATGATTGCAACGATGACATTCTTTTGGATTTCTTTGTCCTTTAAATTTTCTACAACTTTTTTTAATGCCTGATCAATTGATTTTTCAGATTTATTTTTTAGTTCAGTTTTTCCCTTCTGTCCATATTTTTCTTTTATTTTACCTGAGTTTACTTTTTCTTGTTTATTTAATGACAACTGTTTTGACACTCTTTCAAGCTCTTGAAGAAAGTTCAATTTGCTCTGATCAAGATTTTCTTTTTTCTCAACAATTTTGTCAATACCAGCAGTTAATTCATAAAATTTTTTATGATCTTTTTCAATAACTTTTGTACTGAGGATTACAGCATCTGCACCGAATTCATTTTTCATCATATCTGTAACTTCTTTAAGAGTTGGTGCGACAAACTTTTTAATTTGCATTTGTTAACTCCAAGTTATCTATAAATTCTATCTCAACATTTGAAGGTAATTCAGTGTAGGATAAAACTGCGAAATCAGGGAAAGAAGTATTTATCAACCTGTAAAAATAAGGTCTAATAGTGGCTGAGGTAATTATTATCGGTTGATAACCTAACGAATTGAATTTATCAAAAATTCTCTCTAAAGATGCTTTTATATCAGCTAACATTTGAGGAGTCAATCCTAAAGTTTGAACAGACTCTTTTTGACTTTGCAAAGCTTTAGTTATGTATTGTTCAAGTCCCTGTCCAATTGAGGCAGCGTGAATTATTCCATTTGAATCTTTATACATATTTGCAATTGTATTTCCTAAAGAGTGTCTCACGTATTCTGTTAGTACATCAATGTTCTTTGTAACTTTTGAATAATCTATAAGTGATTCAATTATTTGAACTAAGTCTTTAATAGGAATAAGTTCTTTTAATAGATTCTGAAGAATTTTTTGTATTGTACCTAAAGGCAAATTATCGGGTTGTATTTCTTCAACAACTGCTGGATAATCTTTTTTAAGGTTATCTAAGAGCTGTTTTACTGCTTGTCTAGTTAAAATTTTATCAAAGTTTTTCTTTAATGTTTCCTGAAGATTTGTGGAAAGCACAGAGATAGCATCAACAACTGTATATCCAAGCATTTCAGCTCTGTCTTTTTCTTCATCAGTTATCCAATAACTTTCTAATCCGAATGCTGGGTCTTTAGTTAAAATTCCTTGTAGTGTTTCTGAAATTCCGCCAGGATTCATTGCTAAATATCGATCAGGGAATATTTCATCACTTGAAACAACATTACCTTTAATCTTAATCAGATATTGGTTAGGATTCAATTGAAGATTATCTCTGACACGAACTGGTGGAATAATCACTCCGTATTCCAAAGCTATGAATTTTCTTGTAGCAGCTATCTTTTGAAAAAGATTTCCACCTTGATTTTCATCAACAAGTGAAATCAAGCCATAACCTATTTCAATTTCAATTGGATCAACTTGAAGGTATTGTTCAACAGTTTCTTCCTGAACTGGCTGAGATGTTTTTTCTTCAGTTATCATTTCAGCAGCTTCTTGTAATTCTTTTTTCTTAATAAAAGAACTAATTCCTAAAATTATTCCCAATAATATAAATGGAATTGTAGGCATACCCGGCAAAAGTCCAAATATAGTTATTGTTATTGCCACAATTCCCAAAACTCTATGATTTGACAAAAGTTGTAATTTGAACTTTGAATCAAGTGAAACGCCTGATGTATCTCTTGTAACGACAAAACCTGCAGAAGTTGAAATCAACAAAGCTGGAATTTGAGAAACAAGTCCATCACCAATTGTTAAAATTGTGTATTGTTGTAAAGCTTCAACTACTGGTAGATTTTTTTGCCCTACTCCAATTATAAATCCACCAATAATATTAATAGCGGTTATTATCAAACCTGCAATAGCATCACCTTTGACGAACTTACTAGCACCATCCATTGCACCATAAAACTCTGCTTCTCTTGCTATATTTTCTCTTCGTCTCTTTGCTTCTTCTTCATTTATTAAACCTGTATTCAAATCAGCATCAATTGCCATTTGCTTTCCGGGCATCGCATCTAATGTGAATCTTGCTGCAACTTCAGATATTCTTCCTGATCCTTTAACAATTACGATAAATTGTATAATCACGAGAATGATGAAAATTATAAATCCAACCACATAATCACCTCTAACTACGAAAGAACCAAATGTCTCTATCACTTTGCCAGCATATCCATCAATTAATATTAATCTTGTTGAACTGATATTTAATGATAATCTGAAAAGAGTAGATATTAACAAAAGGCCGGGGAATATTGATAAATCTAAAGGAGACTTTATGAAAAGTGATACAACAAGAATTAAAACTGATAGAGTAATACTAATTGCAAGGAAGAAATCCAACAAAGCTGCTGGCAAAGGGATTATCATCAGTCCGAGAATCAGAATAAGACCGAATGCAAGTAATAAGTCCGTGTTTTTATTAAATATTTGCATAATTAATAACTCTTCTTTTTATTCCTTTTCAAGCTATAAATGTAAGCAAGAATTTGTGCAACAGCTCTGAATAATTGTTGAGGTATTGTGTCACCTATGTCGCACATTTTATATAATGCGCGAGCTAATTCTTTATCTTCATATATTGGAATATTATGCTCTGCTGCAACTTTTTTAATACGTTGTGCTAATTCATCAACACCTTTAGCAATTACTTCAGGCGCGTTGTTTTTCATCATATCATATCTTAAAGCAACTGCATAGTGAGTTGGATTCGTTATAACAACATCAGCAGTCGGCAATTCTTTCATCATTCTATTTCGTGCAGCTTGCAATTGCATTCTTTTTATTCTTGATTTAATAACTGGATCACCTTCTGTCTGTTTTAATTCCTCTTTAACTTCTTCTTTTGTCATCATCATATCTTTTCTGAATTTATATCGTTGATAAGCGAAATCAGCACCAGCTAATAATGTGTATAAAAGTCCAAACTTCCATATTAGTGAGAAGGCAGAATCAATCATAAAAGACATTATATCATTTATATCACTGTTTTCAAGAATGGTAGATGAGGTTATAAAATCTTTTAAAACAAAATAAGTGAATATTGAAATAAGAATAAATTTAAATAATGTCTTTAAGACCTCAACAAGAGCTCGACCTGAGAACATTCTCTTCAATCCATTAAGAGGGTTTATTTTATCAAATTTTGGCTCCAATGCCTTTGGAGTAATTTTGAATCCGACTTGGGAGATGTTTGCTGCTAATGCTATTAATGTAATTGCTATGATGACCGGGAATGTTACAATGATGAAAAACCAATACCAATCCATAAAATAATTTTGAATCATTCCTAAGCGAGATGGTAAAATGTCAAGAGAGCTAAATATACTTATTGAAAAGTCTGCAAAGTTTTTAGCAATTGTATTTTGAAAAAGAAATATAGTTACCATTCCAGCAAAAACAATTAGTAAGGAATTAATTTCGATGCTTTTTGCAACTAAACCTTTTTGTCTTGAGTCTTCAAGCTTTTTCGAAGTCGGTTGTTCAGTCTTTTCTTGTCCTTGGTGCTCTGCCATTTTATGATCCCATCGTGTTAATTAATATGTAAAGATTTTTTTCATATTCTTTAAGTAAGTTCTTAATCAAGAATATGTATAATGGAATAGTTAAAGTTAGAATAAAAATTCCAAGCCCGAGTTTTAATGGCTGAGTAACAAAGAAAACTTGCATTTGAGGAATCATTCTTGAAATAATTCCTTCAGCGATGTTTACTAAAAAAAATGAAATTAATATTGGTGAAGCTATTTTAACTGCTAAAACGAAAACACTTGCAGTCATCTTGATCAGAAATAAATGTAATGATTCTGAGATTGCAAAACTTCCAATTGAAATCGCTTTGAAAGAGTAATTCAGAGATTGAATTAAATAGTGATGTCCATTTATTAAAATGAATATTATGATTGCTCCATAATAGAGCATCTCACCTATTATATTTGATTGAATATCTTCATAAGGATTAAAAACCTCCGCCATACTCAACATCATATCAAATCCAATTAATGTACCAGCATAATTAACAGCGTAAAATACGAGTTGTACCATAAAACCAATTGTTAATCCAACTATTACCTCTTTAATTGCGAAGACGAATAAAGTCCAATTTGCTTCAATTGGTGGTATTAGATTTCGATCAATTGTGAGATAAATTATATAGCTAATTACTAATGAGATAAAAAGTTTAACTGTTACAGGTATTCCCCTGTTACCGAAAAACGGAGCAACAACTACTGTTGAGGAAATTCTCAAGAATATTAAAAATAGCAAAATGAAATCAGCGACATTAATCATCATTTAATTAGCGTTATAAAAATTGTAAAATATTTTTTTGTTAATGGTATCATTATATCCAAAGCAAAAGGAAGAATTAAAATAACTGTAATTGCAGTAACCAATATTTTGGGAATAAAAGTAAGAGTCATCTCTTGAATTGATGTAGCTGCTTGAAAGATTGATACCAAAATTCCAACAACTAAAGCAACGCCAAGGATTGGAAGCAATATGTAAAATGAACTGTAAAATGCTTCAGATAATACGTCTATAACTACTTGCTCTGTCATTGAACTATACTCCTTACTAATGAACCAACAATTAAATTCCAACCATCAACTAATATGAACAAAAGTATTTTGAATGGTAGAGAAACCAACATTGGTGGCAACATCATCATTCCCATCGACATTAAAATACTCGAGATAATTAAGTCAACCATTAAAAATGGAATGAACAAAAAGAATCCAATTATAAAACCAGTTCTTAATTCACTTAAGGCAAAAGCCGGGACTATAATATAAGTGGGAAGATCATTACGTGAATTCGGTCTTTCCATATTAGCCATTGAAATAAATAGCTCTAGATCTTCATCTCGAACGTGTTTGAACATAAAATTTCTTATAGGCTCAATTCCTCTGTTGTATGCTTCTTCAACTGAAATTTCCTTATCCATCAGAGGTTTAATTGCTTTTTGATTTACTTCATTCCAAGTTGGAGCCATAACAAAAAATGTTATAAACAAGGCAATACCAGAGAGCAACTGGCCAGGAGGCATTTGTTGGGTTCCAAGTGCGTTCTTTAAGAAATGAAAAACGATAATAATTCTGAGATAAGAAGTAGTCATTATTACTATTGAAGGAGCAAGAGCAAGAATTGTCATCAATAGTAATATTTGCAATGTTACTGCTACATCTTGACCACTCTGAGATGTTCCAACTTCTACATTTAATTTTGGAATTGGAAATGTTAAACTTTGATTATTCTGAGCGAATACTGAAGAAGTTAAACATAAGATAGATATAACCAGTCCAATAAAAAAAAATTGTTTCATCTTTTAATCAAGTTTTTGAAATAATCACTAAAAGTTGCAGAACTCTGTTCAGATTCATTACTTAATGTAAAATCACTGGAATCTAATTCCTTTATTAGAGAAATACTTTGTTCACTTAAACCCAAAACAAAAACCTTATTATTTATTTTAACAAAGCTCAAGTACTTTTTCGGCATCAGAACCAAAGTATGAATTACTTTTATGTTTGAATTAGATATGTTGCTTCCTTTGAATTGAATTCGCTTAACTAAAAGTAATAATCCATACAAAAGTCCAATTAATAGAAGTAAAGGTAGAATTAATTTTAATATGTCAAAGAATCCCATTAGAACAATCCTTTTAAGCTATTCTTTGGCTCTGCTAAAGAAACTATTTTAACACCAAAATGTTTATCAATTACTACTACTTCTCCCTCAGCAATTTTTTTGTTATTAACATAAATATCCACAGGTTCACTGGCTAATTTATCTAGTTCTATTACATATCCTCTTTCCAATTCAAGAATATCTTTTATTTGCATATAAGTTCTACCGAGTTCTATATAAACATTTAGCTTGAGATCTTTAAGAAAATTAATTTTCTCATCTATCTCAGAGCTACCACTGAATTGGCTTTCATCAAATGATGGGAACTCAGCTGCACTTGCTTCTTTTTTAATTTGATTCGGATTATTCATTTCATTAAAACTTTGATTATCAAATTGATTTTCCATAGGATTCCCTCATAATTGAATGTTAGTTAATAAATTCTTAGTAATCTTTACTGCTTTATGATTATTTACAACACCAGGATAAGCATAATATGCAAGTTTATCATTTACATTCACCTTTAACTCATTATGAACTTTATTATCAAGAACAATTATATCACCTACTTTTAGATCAATTAAATCTTGAAAGGTGATTTGAGTTTCGCCTAATTCAACAACTACTGGTAAGAGAACCTCTGAGAGTTGAAGTTTAATCAACTCAGATGCTGTCATCCCGTAATATTTAGAGTGTTTAACAGTGCTAACCTTTTTTGAAGACAATTTTGAAAGTATTGGATCAAAAGCAAAAGTTGTAAAACATAAATTCATCAAGAATGATTGGTCACCAATCGATATCTCGAAAGAAATTAGTAAAACAGATTCATTTGCTGAAGAAAGCTGAACGAAATCTATATCAGTTTCAAAGCTGTCCAATTTAAACTCGAGATTATCAACAACCATCCAAGCTTTCTTTAAATCAAACATTATCTTATCAATTACATTTGATAAAACTTTCTGTTCAATTTGAGTTATAACTTTCTGTGGTTTCATACTGTTTCCACTGCCACCTAGAAGCCTATCCACAATAACTAAAGCGAAATCTATGTTTAATTCTAATACTAATCTTATGTCAGTACCTTTGATTGTAAAAGTATATAAAACTGCTGGATCAGGAACGGAAAGGACATATTCAGAATAATAAATTTGGTCAACTGTGTTAACCCTTATATTGACAACCGTTTGAAGAGTTGTCATAAGATAAGAGCCGAAACTTTCTGCAAAGTTTTCGCTTATATTTCTAATTGTCCTAAGTTGGGTTTTCGATATTCTGTTAGGTAATCTAAAATCATAAGGCAAGACTTCTTTTTGATTTGATTTTGCCTCTGTAAAAGACCCTCCACCCTTCAGAATATCATCTATATCTTGTTGAGATAAAACTTCTGCCATATTAATCTCAAATTTTTTACTGAATTATAAACTTACTAAAGTAAAGGTCATTAATTTTAACATTAGGTAATTTTTGCTCGACGTTTTTAATTATTTCAAGTTTAAGCGAATCTCTTTTAGAAACATTACTTAATTCACTTACAGTTTTTCTTGAAATTGTATTCAATACGACATCTTTAAGAATTACAGTTTTTTCTTCCATCACTTTTTTTGATTCTGCTGAATTCATATCGAAACCTATGCTTGTAAGGACAAGAATTTTTCCATTGGTTTCAGCTGGATTGCATATAATATCATCTAAAGTGTATAGGTGTTGACCAACTGTTTTACTATTTGAGTTTTTATTTGATTCTTCAGCTTTTGACTCATCGGATTTTTGCTCTTTTTCTTCTGATTTTACTTCCTCGGTTTTAGTTTCTTTTTGGTTACTTTCATTATTTTGTGAATGATCCCTTGAAATCAAAATGTTTGCAGTAATGAAATAAACTAAAACCAATTGAACAATAAAAAGAGGTAAACCTATTAATAATATTTTAGATTTCATCTCTTATCCCATTGATATAATTATTTAACTCTCTTTATTATTTCAATCAATATGCCATCAGAAAAAATGATTTTTGAAGTGAAATGAACAATTCTGTAATAAATAGTGGTTATTATTGGACAGTTGGTTAAAAATAAAAAAGGGAGCCTCTTAAAGAGACCCCCTAATTTAGGGCTAAGGAAGGGATTATCTTACAAGATTTGTAATTTCCTGCAACAGAGTATCAGAAACAGTTACTACTCTTGCACTTGCTTGAAAACCTCTTTGCGAAACTATCATTCTTGTAAATTCCTCAGATAAATCAACGTTTGATTGCTCTAGTGCTCCAGATTGAATTGTAGTTCCGGTTGATTCACCTGGCTCGCCAATCAATGGATCTCCTGTATTTGCGCTAACAGTATATAAATTTTCTCCAACACTTATCAAACCATTCAAATTTGGAAATGTTGCAATCATAATTTGTGCTAATTGACGGGATTGACCATTTGTAAATACACCAACTATGTAACCATATTTATCTATGCTAAGATTTGATAAAGAAGCAGCTGCAGATCCATCTTGGCTCAATGCAGATACAACGGAATTTGCAGATGTTTGTGTAATTCCATTAAATCCTTCACCAAAATTCAAAATAATATTTTGAGCACTTGCACCTCCAGTAGGCGTAAAAGTTAAGACGGGTGGATTTGGAATTATTGCATTTATCGAACCATCTGGATTGAATGATATACTTCCTGCATTACCACTTAAAGTTCCTGAACTTTCTGGAACACTTGCAGACCATCTCCAGCTATTGTCTGCAACTTTAGTATATTTTATAGTCAATATATGAGAGTTTCCAAGGGAATCGAATATTGTCACAGAGCCAGTTATAATTGTTGGCTGTCTATTAGAGTCAACTGTTGATGCTATTGTAGTTGTTGAGTTATTTTGAGTAATTCCAGTCATATTAAAATTAAAATTAATACCGAGCTGAGCATTTTGAATTTGTATTACTGCAGGTGGTTGACCATTAACAGTAAGTAATTGACCAGTTGTTCCATCAAATACGACAGTTTGAGAAGTAGGACCTACAACAACGTTATTATTTGAATCTCTCAATCTATATTCCATTGTGTATGTATTATCTGCTGTCTTTGTGTAAGTAACTGTGAATGTGTATTTATTACCATTTTCATCATAAACTGTATTACTATCAGTAACAGAATCACCTATTGCAATAGAGGAATTAATATTTCCAGTTTGCAGATAATTTTCACTTCTAGTTAGAGGAGATGCGCTCTTCAAATTTCCACCCCAAGAAACTCTAGAAGTTGCAACGGCGGGCAGACGCATATTTGGATCAACTACTATGTCCTCAAGATAATTTCCTGGAGGTATCAATCCTTCTTTATTTGCTACCTTACCTTGGACAATTGCACCATTTTGAGTACTTACCAAACGACCATCAGCATCAAAGATAAATGCTCCTGCTCTTGTATAGAATCTCTCACCGTTACTCTGAAGAATGAACAAACCAGGACCTTGAAGAGCTAAATCAGTTGTGACTCCAGTTCCTTCAAAAGTTCCTTGATTCCAGGTTCTATCAACAGTATTGATTCTCATTCCAAGTCCAACTTGAAATGTATTAACACCGCCAGTAGTTTCTGTGGGATTTGAACCATATCTAATGATTCTATTGAATGTGTCACTGAAGGTTACACGAGAACCTTTGTAACCAATTGTATTTACGTTAGCAATATTATTGCTGATAACATCCATCATTGATTGATGGTTTCTTAGACCTGAGACACCCGAAAAGAGTGAATTTAGTAATGGCATAATTACCTCCTTAATTTTTAAGTTTTCATTTGAAATGTCCGACGTCAGTCAGTCGGTCGGACTGGGCGTCCTCGGAAGGTCCCGCCCATTATTTATTAATTAGTTAATTTATTTTATGCAAAAACTACAGAATCTATGTTTGTAAAAACATTCTCACCGCTTCTGTCAATCGGCATTGCAGTGATGATTGTTCTATTGGGAATATTTACTATAAAAGCAGTTGAATTCATCATTACCAAAGAATCTCTCGAACCTTTTTGTTCGGCTTTTTCAACAGCTGAATTGATCTTTGCAATGTCTTCATCACTCAGTTTGATTTGTCTTTCTTCCAATCTTTTAACTGCGTGATGAGAAAATTTGATCTTCTCGAGTTCCTGTTGAAAAATCGATTCGAAACTCTCTGAAGAGCCACGGTTCTGAACCCTGTTTCCTTCGAAGTTATTTATCGGAAGGAAAGGGACTTGAATTCCGTTTATTTCATACATCAATTAACCTCCTTTCTATGGTTTTAATATTTCTTTAATATCTGATAAGTTAAACTCAATTCCATTTATTATTAACTTTGTTCCAAACTCGGTAAATCTCACACCATCAATTTTTCCGAATAAGAATGTTTCAACATTAATTGCATTACCATTATAATCAGTTGCAGTAACCTCAAATCTGTATTTACCAAAAGAAACTTTTTCACCATTATTATCGGTAAAATCCCAAGAAAGTTTATTGTCTCCAGCATTACCAGATGCATTTTGAATTGTTCTAACGAGTGCACCGTTCTCATTATAAATTTTTATAGTTACATCTTTTGCATTTGTGCTAAGATTGTATCCAAGAATCTGTTCATCTTGTCCTGAGTATCTAAATTCAGATGTATCAAGTTTAGCATCATTTCCAATCAATGTTGCAGCTAAAGTATTATTAATCGATTGTGACAACAAATAGTTTGCATCCAAACTTGTCTTCATTGAATCATTTAAGTTCATAAGTTGCTCAACAGATGTAAATTGCGCTAGTTGTGCTGCGAATTCAGCAGATTCCATTGGGTTCAATGGGTCTTGATTTCTCATTTGTGCAAGCATCAATTTTAGGAAATCATCTTTGCCCATTACATTTTTGCTATTGCGAGTGTTGGTAGTTGTATTATTTACTGAGCTTATATTTCCTGTTACCATTTTAACTCCTATGCTAAATATTCAATTGTATTATATCCTAAATCTTTAATTCTCATTTCATCTGTTTTATCTTCTCCATCGAAAAGAAATTTAGAGTTATTGTTCTTCTTCTTTTGATTAGCATTATTGTTATTTTTCTGTTCATTACTATTTAAGAGAACATTTAAGTTTTGAAGATTTACACCTTCTTGAGAAAGCGACTCTTTAAGACGAGGAAGATTTGTCATTACCAAATTTTTTGCTTGCTCTGAATTTACTTCAATCTTAGCTGACATCACGTTTTCATTATTTTCTAAGATAATTCTTACTTTTCCTAAATCTTCAGGAAATAACTTTAACTCAACAGTTTGATTATTTGTGGAAATCTTGTTTAACTCTGCTTTAATATTAAGATTATTATCATTTAAGATTTTTACGAGATTCTCAACAGTTTTGGATTCAAGAAATCTTATCAAATCATTATCGTTTTCAAATGAGTTGTGAAAATTGTTTCTGGAGATATTAGATAAAACCTTTTTATTTATTTCTGATGAACCAGTGATATTATTTGACAAATTCTGATTCTCACTTTGTGAATAGTTTTTGAATTCAACATTCTCTTGACTTATACTGTTTTTAATCTGTTCAGTGTTGTTCCTTGTTTCTGTTTTAACGTTATGTTCTTGATTGATATTCTTTATTACAGAGTTTTCGAATTTCTTCTCAAGACTATTTCTCTTTTCATCAAGAGGTAAATGACTTTTATCATTATCTGGATTTACGTTTTTATCATCTGTAGAAATTTCTATTCTATTGGGTGCGTTGATAACTTTTTTAATCTGTTCAGTGTTGTTTGTTTTCTCTGTTTTAACGTTTGGTTCTTGATTGATATTCTTTATTTCAGAGTTTTCAAATTTTTTCTCAATATGATTTCTCTTTTCATCGAGAGGTGAATAACTTTTATCATTATCGGGATCGACGATTTTATCATCAACAGATACTTCGTTCTTATTATTTAAGTTGATAACTTTTTTGGCAGGTTTTTCATTAAATATCCTGACTGTATTTTGTGAAACTATTACTTCTTCATCATTAGCTTTTTGTTTTATTGAAAGATCATCTTTTTTGAGAGATAAATTTATCTGATTTTTATTTTCATCAACTTTATTATTGGACGAATTCTCTGATATTTCATCTAAAGAATCAACTGATATTCTTGATGAAATATTTTTATTTTCAAAAGTTGCTTTTATAGTTTCAATATTATTGTCTTCGAAATTGTTATTGCCATCGTTATCAATAGTGGTAAATGTTCGATTGGGTTTTTCATTCCTTAAATCATTTGAATCAAATTCATTTTTATTATCATTGATTGAATGAGATGATTGTTTATTATTAAAATTTAATTCACTACCCATTTCAGAATTAGTCTCTGCGATTTCATTTGGAATATTATTTTTCATTTCATTCTGTATTATTTCTGTTTTTGTATCCTTTAAGTTTAGAGAATTAAAGTTTGGTTCATTTTTGAAATTCTCTAAACTTTTTATTGACTGATTATCCGATGATATAATTTGTTTTACTTCATCTTGGCTTTTATTACTAAGATTAATGTTTATATTATCTGATGTTTCAGTTCCTATTAGTTGTAAATTTTCTAATGATTCTTTTTTCAGCGATATTTTTTGAGATAAATCAGAACTAATGTTTGTATTGAATTTTTCTTCATTTGAAAAGTCATTCTTTACAATATTTTTTTCATTTCTAGAGTAATCAGTCGATTCGTTAGGTTGTTTATATTGTAATGTAAATTTATTTGCTGAGCTATTTTCTGATAGTTGAATATTATTCGGATCAAATGTTAATCCTTGAGTAAAAGATTTAACTAATTCATTTTTATTGACTGTTTTGGCGAAACTTTCATCTGATATTTTTTGATTATTTGAATTAACTAATTCTCCTGAATTCAATTTTTCAAATTGTGAGTTGTTTATCTCTTGAAGATTTGTATTTACTTCAGAAGCATTTACAGTCAGTGGTTGATTTTCTTTAACAACTGAATTTGATGACAATCTTATGTAGGTAGTGTTATTTTGGCTTTCATTGTTTTGAGCAACAATTTTTCGGAAAATGTTTTGAAGTTGTCTTTCTCTGACAATGTGATTTTCAAAATTATTTTCTACTTCTGAATTATTGATTTTAATTTCATTATTATTAGTTGACTTTACTTCTACCTTCAAAGAAACAATACTTTGTTCAGATGAGTTTTTTATTATATGATTAATTTCATTAATAGAATTTTCAATATTGATTTTATTTGTGTATGAATTTTTACTATCACCTTGTTGAATGAATACTTTCAAAGAAGGTTTTTCAATTGAATCCTGATTCAAATTATCTTTTTCAGAAATTTTAATTTTGTTGTCAAACGCTCTTTCTAATTCAGGATTAAAATCAACACGATTATAATTCTGATTGTTATTTTTTGATTCGATTATAGTCCTATTAGCACTTACATTGTTAATTACATCTGAATTAAAGTTCTTTACTAAATTATTATCACCACCGTTATTATTAGGACTTTCAGAGGTTATGGTGCTTTGCTTTTGAACTACATCAACTTTTTCATCTGAGTTATTTTGTAATGATTTTAGATTTAAGTTATTTGTATTGTCTGAAGATGTTTCTTTCTCTTGCTTTAAGTTTATTTCATTATCAAGAACATTAAATTCTGTCTTCAAATTTCCTAAGTTATCTTTAAGATTAATATTCAAACTATTTGATTTTTCTGTCAAATTTAATTTGTTTGAAGTTTGAAGATTAACATTAGAAGTTAAGTTCTGGTTATTAAATATCTGTTGAGTTTCATTCGGTAAATTATGTTCAACAATTCCTTTGTTATCGTTTGAAAATTCTTTTGTTAGAACTGATGATGCTACCTGAGAAAATATCTCAAATAAAATTTGCTTATCAAAGGCACTTAGACTTATTGAGAATGTTGATTCTTTTTCAATCGTCTCAAATAGAAATTTTTCAAAATTTTTTAATTCGGACTTTTCAACAGTATGTGATAATATGAAATTTTTAGAGAACAGTTTTATCTCAACATTTGGTTCTGAGTCTTTGTTTTCAAGAAGAGATTTGACTAACGAAGAAAAACTTGATACAAATTGCTCAGGAGTATAAATAATTTTTTCAACTTGATCTAATTTCAAATCAGTTTGATTTTCTGCAAAGAACAGGCTTGATAATGAGATAATTGGATCAATTGAGTTTTCATTATTTATATCGGATAAGTTTACATTTGTATCAAACTTATAATTTATAAAAACACTTTTATAATCAATTAAATTTCCACCAAGATGATCTTTAACTAAATTTATTTTCTCTGCATTATTATCAATTGCCATTATCTCTGAAAATAAAAAGCCGAATAACTTATCTGAATTCTCAGATTTATTTGAGATACTTTTATTGGCAAGTTGGCTATTTATAAAAAGTGTATTTATTAGCATTATTGAAACCTTGTTATTTTATAAACATATTCTGGTTCTAGATAAGAGATGATTTTTGCTGCTTGTTTTTGTTTCATATTAAATATTATGTCTCTCGCCTGATTATCGGAAAAATTCTTTAATAGTTTAGAAGCCTGAGCAGGCGGTAAATTTTCAACTAACTTAACAGTTTTCTTTAACCATACTGTATAAGCAGAATCTTTCAATTCTTTACTATTTGAAACATTGTTTGAAACTCTTTGAATACTATTATTTTGCTCATTAGTATTACTTGCTAAAGTATTTAATGTATCAGATTTAGGAGCCATCACATTTGTTAAATCAATTTTCATAGTATCCTTTGATGCTTTCAAAGTATCTAAAGGTTGAGATTGATTTGCTAATTTCAATGAATCTTTAATTGCCAAAGAATCTAATTTTGCGCTCTGCTGGCTTGCTCTTGGAGTAAAATCAAACTGAAATATGTTTGTATAAATTTCATTAAGATAAACTAAAGCACCAGTAACTAGAATAAAAGCAAATATAAACGGAATAACAACTAATATGTTTTTCATAGTTTCTCTCTCGCATAATTTTGAATAGCTATTTCATCAAATGTTTTATTCTCAATTTTATTTTGTTCCTTTTCAAATTCATTTCTTTTAATTTCTTCAAATCTTTCAATTATTTTTAATTCTTTATTATAAACTTGAAGTTGTTTTATCTTATTTTCTTTATGTTTTTCAAGCTCAAGAATTTCTTTTTCAATATCTTTTATCTTTGATGATAGTGCTATTTTGTAACCTTCAATAAATTGCATTTCAGAGGAGCTTACTCTATTTAACCTGTAATTTCGTAATGAATCCAATTCATTAATCAATCTATCTCTTTCATCATTTTTCTCATTTATCATTGAATCGATTTTAGCAATATCTTTTTTTATGGTCTTCGATAGATTTTCTTTTGCCTTTTTGACTGGCTCAAGTTTGAATTTGAATTTTAACATAATTTTCTCATAATTGAATTATGTTATTAAGTCTTTCTATTGTGGCTCTAAATTCAGTTTTTTCAAACATATCTTGTTTTATAAATGACTTAAGTTGACCAATCTTTGACAATGCGTGATCAATCTGAGGATTACTTCCCTTTACATAAGCACCAATGTTAATTAAATCTTCAGCTTCTTTGTATGTAGCTAAAATTTCATTGAAAATTCTAACTCTACTTCTATGCTCATCAGATACAATATCTGGCATCACTCTGCTTATGCTTTGCAAAGGATCAATTGCGGGATAAATACCGCTATTTGCTAATTGTCTAGAGAGAACGATGTGTCCATCCAAAATTGATCTAACAGCATCTGCTATAGGTTCAGTCATATCATCACCATCAACGAGCACAGTATAAAGACCAGTAATAGAACCTTGTTTTGATGTTCCCGCTCTTTCTAAAAGTTTTGGAAGTAAAGCAAAAACGCTTGGAGTATAACCTTTAGTAGTAGGAGGTTCTCCAATCGCAAGTCCAACCTCTCTTTGAGCCATTGCAAACCGAGTGACTGAGTCCATCATCAACATAACATCCATTCCAAGATCTCTGAAATACTCTGCAATTGTAGTTGCAATAAAAGCGCCTTTTATTCTCAACAGAGCTGACTTATCGCTTGTAGCAACAATTACAACGGATCTTTTCAGCCCTTCTTCACCAAGATCTCTTTCTATAAATTCTCTAACCTCTCTACCACGTTCCCCAATTAATGCAATAACATTAACGTCTGCACTTGTATTTCGGGCAATCATACCCAGCAAAACACTTTTACCAACACCACTTCCAGCAAATATTCCAACTCTTTGACCTTTGCCAATTGTTAAAAGGCCATCAATTGCTCTTACTCCTGTTTGAATAGGTTGTTCAATTCTTGTTCTGCT
This sequence comes from Ignavibacterium sp., assembly GCA_025056745.1. Lineage (GTDB taxonomy): Bacteria > Bacteroidota > Ignavibacteria > Ignavibacteriales > Ignavibacteriaceae > Ignavibacterium. Next base: position 6,496 of record JANWVQ010000004.1, on the reverse strand, counting down.
TAGTGGTGAAGGTGGCTGTCTGTGAATTGAACGAAAAGAACTGAATTTTATATCACCTTTTCCATCAATCGGATTTCCTAAACCGTCAATAACTCTTCCTAATAAATCCTTTCCAACACCAATTGAAAAAGGTTTTCCTTCTGCAATGATTTCAGATTTAGGAGCAATGTTATGAACTTCATCGAGAGCTACAGATAAAACTTTTCCGTCTTTAAAGCCAACTACTTCAGCTCTGCAAATTAGATTTCCATCTTTATCAATTATTCTGCAAGTTTCACCTAATGAGACATTCGGACCAATTGAGACAATTATGAGTCCAATTACATCTGTAATCTTACCACTTAATTTTATTGTGTCAGTGCTTTGAATGACGGATACGCATTTTGAGTAAAAATCTTCAGTCATTGTTTTCTTCAAAACAAGTTTCAAGTTGTTTAAGGAGATTTTCAATTTGAGATTTTATTCTACCATCAGCATTTCCAATTTCAGTTTCTATAAAACAACCTCCACGCTCAACACTTTCATCTGCTTCGAATCTTATTTTAGAACTATTAATATTTCTTGCTATAGATGCTGAATTTGTTTCTATCAAGTTCATATCTAATGGATTAAGTTTAACGGTAATTTCATTTGCAGATGTTAGTTTTTTTAGAGATTCTTCTATTACTTTAACAACTGGTGATTCTTTTTGAATCTCACGACGAATTATTTTTTCAGCAATCTGAAACGACAAGTTGATTACAAATTCTTCAAGTCTATGATATTGCTCTTTAATTTGATTATCTATTTTTGATTGAATTGAATCGAGAATTGAAAAAACTTCTTTGAGTTTTTCATTATAGTCTTTTTGAAGACGATTTATAGCTTCCTTTTGACCTTCTTTGAAGCCTTTGATAAATTGGTTATGAAATTCAATTTCAATTTCCTTTTGACGTCTCTGATTTTCATCTTCCTGATTAAAAGTTTCTATAACTTCAGTCAACTTAACAGCTTTTATTTTATTAGATGGTGTATTTAAGATAATTTTCTCAGACATACATATCCTCTTTATTTCCACTGCTTATTACTATTTCACCAGATTCTTCTAAGTTCTTAACAATTTCAATAATTCTAGCTTGAGCGGATTCAACTTCTTTTAACCTTACCATACCCATATATTGTAATTCTTCTTTTAACAAATCAGCTGCACGCTCGGACATATTCTTAAATATTTTCTCTTTAAGTTTTTCATCAGCAATCTTAAGTGAAAGAGCAAGATCTTTTCTATCGACTTCTTTAAGAATTTTCTGAATATCTCTATCAGCGATATTGACAATGTCGTCAAATAGGAACATTTGTCGTTTTATGTCTTGAGTAACATCAGGATCCCACATTTCAAATTGTTCAAGAATTTCTTTTGTCAACTTCTGATTCATTTTATTCAAGATATTAGCAATACTTTTTGTTCCACCAATTTTTGTGATTGTTTGATTTAATGATGTACCGGCGAGTTCATCAACCACTTTTTCAATCTGCTTTAAGGTATGAGGAGCAACTTTTCCTAAAGTAGCAATTCTAAAAGCAACATCTGCTCTCAAATCAGAGGGAAGTTCTCTTAATGCCTCAGCTGTTTTATCTGGACTTAAGTGAGAAAGTATAAGCGCAATTGTTTGAGGATGTTCTTTACTTAAAAAGCTAACCAATTGAGCTGAATCAGCTTTTTTCAAAAAGTCAAATCCTTTCATCGTAGTTAAGGACTTAACTTTTTCAATAATCTCTTGTGCTTTCGCGACACCTAAAGATTTTTCTAAAAGCATTTGTGCGTATTCAATTCCACCTTCGAGAACATACTCTCGAGCAATAACCATATTGTGAAATTCTTTAATCACTTCATCTACAACTTTAGAAGGAACACTTTTTATTTTAGCTATTTCTGTTGATATTCTTTCAACTTGCTCTGTGTCCAAGTATTTAATAATTGAGGAAGCAGTTTCAACATCAATAGCTAAAAACAGAAGAGCTGCTTTTCTGAGTCCACTGACCGACTCAGTTACCTCTTCCTTTGTCATCATTTTATTTAGTTTATCATTCATTTTCGTACAACCAAGTATTTATTAGTTTTGATGCATCTGCTGGATTTTTCATTATGTAGTTTTTAATCTTTTCAATTTGGTTTTCTCTATTAATTGCTTCAATAGAAATTTCCTCTTCTAAATCTCCAATTGGCAGCTGTTCTCTCTTCTTCTTTATTTCTAATAAAGTGCTTTTGCCAGCAGCAGATAATTCTGTCTGAGGTTTCTCTTTTGTATCTAGTTTACCTAATTGAGATTCAGATGTTCTACCAGATAATCTTTCACTATCAACGGTTCCGATATGAACTTTTTCTGATTTAATTTTTCCGGTAAGATTTTTCAAGAGAAGAATTGAGCCTGCTATTGCGAGTATTACTAATATTAAGTTTATTATTTCATTTTTATCATCAAGCCAAGAGCTTGGTTGATTGTTTAATTCATCATCAAGTGGCTTTGTTTCAAATGGAATATTAACTATTGAAATTACATCATTACGTTCTTGACTAATTCCCAAAGCACCTTTTAATAATTCTTCGATTTTTCTGATTTGTTCTGGTGGCCTTGGAGTGTATTCAACAACTTGTTTACCATCTTTTTCAACAGTCTTAGGAATATCATTAATCACAGCCGCAACGGATAGTCTTTTGATATTACCAGTCTCTTCAATTACTTTCTGAATAGTTTTGCTTACCTCATAATTCGTAATAGTATTTTCATTACTTTGCTGAGTTGTGTCACCAACTGAAATACCCGAATTAGAACCAGTCGAAACTTGTTCACTAATAACAACTTGCGACTCTGGATCATATATTTCCATTGTCTTTTCTACTTGATTAAAGTTTAAGTCAACATTTACCTGAACAAGAGCATTGCCAAATCCTAATACATTGTCCAAAAGATTTTGTGCTTTCTGAGCTAAATACGTCTCGATGGAATTTTTTATTTCATATTGCTTTGTTGAAGCAAAAGACATAGAATTATTTTCAGCATCCTCTTTCCACAATAATCTACCTTTGGTATCGATTAAGGTAATATTGTTTGTCGTTAGACCTTCAACCGAGCTCGAAATGAAATTGACAATTGCTGCTGCTTTTTCCTTTGGTAGTTTATAATTATCTCTTAATTTGATGACTACAGAGGCAGTGGGAGGAATTTGTTCATCTTTGAAAATTGATTTTTCTGGAAAAACTAAATGCACTCTTGCTCCCTCAATTCCTTCCTGTCCCATAATTGTTCTGGCAAGCTCACCTTCAAGCGCACGTTTATAATTTAACTTTTGCATAAAGTCACTCATTCCCATCGTTGTCTTGTCAAACAATTCATAACCGATTGTGCCGGATGAAGGTAAGCCTTTGCCTGCTAATTCTATTCTGGTTTCATAAATCTTATCTCTCGGAACTTTAATAACACTTCCATTATCTTCAATTTGATAAGGAATTTTTTGCGAGGATAGATATTCAATCACTTTTGATGCATCTTGTTGCGATAAATCAGCGAAAAGAACACCATAACTTGGCTGATTAAAAATAGAAATTAGCAGGATAATTAATACAAATGTTGTAACAACAGAAACACCTATGACAATCTTTTGTTTAATTGTCAAAGAGTTGATAAAATTTCTAATTGAATCTGCTGAAGCTTTTGCCTTTGCCATTTTACTATACCGACATTCTTGTTAATTCTCTATACATATCGATGGTTTTATTTCTGATCTCCATCAGTAATTCAAGACTTGTTTTTGCTTTCTCACCTGCAATCATCACTTCGTGAATTTCTACACCTTCGCCACTGATAAATTTCTTTGTCATTTCAGATGAGTTTAATTGATCTTTATTAACGGAGCCTATGAATTCTCCAAATACGCTACTAAACTCTTCAACAGGGCTTTTTGATTTAGGTGACTCTTGAATCGAGGGAATTGATAAACCTGATATCCTTTCAATTATCATATTAAAACCTCCTGTCTATTAGTGAGCCAATTTGAGCGGTTGTAATTTTTCCCGAGCGATTATAAAAATTGTAGCTCATAACTTCGTTTTTCTTCTCAGGGAATAATTCTGCAAAAAGTTGTTTTTCCTCTTTACTTATGACATCATTGGAATTTAATGATTTGGGATTTTGAGAATTTTGAACTCGATTATTAGTTTTAATTAAATTGATATATGAAGAATTTAAGTTATTATCTATTCTCATTTTTATATCTCCAATGAATCTTTAATCATTTGTTTTGATGAATTTAATGCTGTCAAATTGGCTTCATAACTACGTGTAGCTGCAATCATATCAATCATTTCAGTTATTGTATTGATATTTGATAATTCAACATAACCATTTTCATCAGCATTTGGATGTTCTGGCATATAAACAACATCACCAGGCGATTTATCTTCTGCGACTTTTATCTCAAGTCCAGAGTTATTATTTGAATTATTTATCGGCTCGATTGGCTTTTTAATATGATTTGGATTTGTTGTATTAATTTGAATTGTGTTTGAGATATCTCTCATTTGATCCGCAAATCCGACATTCTTTTGAGTTACATTTAATATTTTTCTTCTTATAGGTTGACCATCTTCTGTTCTAACAGAATTTCCGTTTGCCAAATTTTCTGCTATTAAATTCATTTTTTTTCTTTGAATACTCAAGCCTTTTGCACTTATATCAAAGCCAAAGAAATTATTACCTATTTTCATACTCTTCCACCTCCTTTGATTACGTTTTGAATTCCTCGATAGTAGTCACCGATTTTTTTGGATGTGAATTTGAATAGTAAAGTATTTTCTGCGAGGTCAGCCATTTCTTTTTCGATATCAACATTATTTACACCAGAGGTATATTCTTTAATTTTTTCACTTTGAACACTGTATGGATCATCTTCAATCATATTGAATTTGATATGTCTCTCTCGAGTTGTTTTTATTTTTGAGTTAAGTTCTTCACCCAAGACTTTATCGAATGATATTTCTTGTCTGCGATAGTTCTCTGTCCCAATGTTGGCTATGTTATTGCTTATTACTTTATTTCTTTCAGCACAGAAATCAATAAATTTTTCAAGCAGTTTAATAGTTGATATACTCATAACTTTTTTTCTTTTTAATAACCTTAGCCAAATCAAATACCAATTTGAAATGCTAAAAATTTGAAGAATTTTGAGGTCGGGACAAAAAGAAGTGGCTAAATATGGACAGATGTAAGATATTATACAAAAAATCCTCACCGTTTTATTGGTGAGGATTAGTTATTCATTTAAAGATAATTTCTATTTCTTTCCAAGCAAAGTTTTAATTTTATTTTCATAGACAGATTTTGGAACAAGTCCAACGTGTGAATCTACAATAAAACCTTTTTGATCTACTATAAAAGAAGTAGGAATTGCGTTAACACCGCCATAATCTCTGACAACTTTTTCATCACCAAGCACAACAGGATAATTGATACCGTAATTTTGAATAAATGGTTTTAAATCTTTTATAGTTCTTTCTTGATCCAAGGAAATTCCTATAACGACCAACTCTTTAGAATAAGTTTTTTGCAGATCGACTAAATCTGGAATTCCTTTTCTACAAGGTGGACACCAGGTAGCCCAAAAATCAATTATAACAATCTTACCTTTGTAATCTGATAGCTTAACAGTTTTTCCTTCAAGAGTTTTTAGAGAAAATTCTGGTGCTTTTTTGTTATCTGTTGGATTAGCAAAAGTATATTGAATAAATGATACAGTAATTAAAAGAATTAAGGTCCGAAAGATTAATTTTTTATACATAGTTCCCTTTCAATTAATTTTTTATTCAATGAGATTATTTTTTATAAAAAAAGTTTCAATAAAAAAAGCATTTAGTAAGATTTTCATCTGATGTTCAATAATATTTAATTATTTTTAAACAAAAAAATGAGAAATTTATGCAAACCGACGATGTTTTAGATTGGACTTGTCAATACTGTGGAGTAAATAATTCTGTTTGGGTTGACTTGACAATAGAGGGCAAGCAAGATTTTATAGAAGAGTGTAGAATTTGTTGTCGCCCAAATAGAATAATCGTGGTTAGAGATTTTGATGGGAATGTTACTATTGAAGCAAGACCGCAGGATGAGTAAGAATTAGTAGTTTATACAGTTTATTTCAGAACATTGAAGTGTACTGCTATACTCTAAATATTTTTTTATTTCAGTTAGCTTTAGCATCATCATTCTTGAATGTGGCTAAAGCCAATTTTTAATTACTTTCTCTATCTCAGTTCACTAAAGTGAACTGCAATTGTTCTTATAAAATAAATTTATTTTTTTATTGCAGTTTGCTTTAGCAAAATGATAAGAATTCTCAAAAAAATATCTTATGGCTTTAGCCACATTGCTCTCACTTCTGCTCGCTCTGAATAAAATTCCATCCATATTTTTTCATAAATTCATCTACTTCTTCAGTAAATGTTTTAACTCTATGATGTTCT
>JANWVQ010000081.1 GCA_025056745.1 Ignavibacterium sp. | reverse complement strand
AAATCTTTGGATAAATCAAAATGCTTTCATTTCATTATCTGAACTTGAAGAATCAAAAGAACTTATTTATAACTTACATTCAGAAAAAAATGGAATCTATCTCTTTTTAATTTCTGGAGAATTATTAGTTGAAGAACAGCTCCTACAAAAAAGAGATGCAATTGGAATTTGGGAAACAAACTCTGTAAAGATTTCTGCCATAAAGAATTCGTATTTTCTTGTTATTGAAGTTCCAATGGAGTAAAAAATTTTGCCACTAAGACACGAAGGCACCATTAATCTTTGTGTCTTAGTGCCTTTGTGGCATTTATTCTTTGATGTTATTCTACAACTGCCTCGAACTTTGCCAAAGGAGCCATTTTTGCTTTATTGAGAAAGAGAAAATTATCTTTGATTGTGTAATTATCTGCTCTGTCCAAAATTCTATAGAACTCTGTTTCAAGATGTAAATCAGGGCAAGCCATTAAAGTAGAGGCCATTTTGGAGAAAGAAATTCTGTTCCCATCTTTAAGATTAAAACTGCCCCAAAAATTATTACATCCTGCAAATCCATTAACACGATTTTCTTTGGAAATTAATCTGAACTGTATTGGTTTTTTGTGCTTATCCAATCTGGAAATTGGTTTCCCTTGAATTTCTATTAATCGCCAGGTAATATCAGTTATTTTTTCAATTGGAGTAGACTGAATTTTTTTCAAAACATATTTATATGCAAATTCTCCTAGTATTTGGTTGCCGTCAGAATCAAGTTGAATAATAGTATTTTCTTTTACAAAAAATTTATTTGACATATTTTTAATTTCATTTAGTGTTATTGTATTGTTCTCTTTATTCCAAACAAAAATTCCATAACTTTCTGTTGAATCGGGTTTTCTACTAAGATGTTTTAAAGTAATTTGATAAGTAGTGTCATTATTCAACCGGATTATTGTTTCGATTCCGTTACAATCTTTACAAGGTAAAGTTCCTTTATAAGTACCTGTCCAATTAAAAAAGTTCTTGCCTATTTCCACATCTGCACTTTTTATTTGATTATGCACTTTTGATGAGCAACTAATAGATATCAAAGTTACAAAAACAAAAATTGCTATAAGATATTTCATATTCATCTCCACAATATTTTTTACAATTTATTAACTAACATTAGAAATTGATATTTAAGTTTAATAGATATTTTAGATATAAATAAGAAAATGTAAAATGAATATATATAGTAAACTAAAAGAACTTCGGGAATTCAAATTATCAGATTTATTTGTCAAAGAAAAAATTAAAAAATTCATCAATTATGAAAAAGAACTTGCTCATAATCCACACAAATTAGCTTTAAGCGTTGCACTTGGAATATTTGTAGGTTTAACAATTCCAATGGGATTTCAAACTATAGTGGCAATACCACTTGCATTATTACTACGTGTTAATATTCTAGTCGTTTATTTAGCTACTCTCATTACAAATCCATTTACGGCAATTTTCATTTATGCTTCAATGTTCAAAATCGGAGAATCTATTACAGGAAATTATATCCCTGTTGAGCTTATTGAAAATTTGTTAAATAATTTCTCCATAAAGCAAATTAGTCAACTTGGAAAAACAGCACTAGAAAATTTTTTAGTTGGAATGACAATACTAACATTTATTTTAACACCTTTAAGTTACTATTTAGTTTTATTATATGTAAATCGAAGAAAGATATTAAAGAAAAAAAATAAAAATTATTAGACTGCAGTTTTAGGAATAGCTTGAGCTTCATCGTCAAAAGAATTATGAATTATTTCATTCTCTTTCTTAAGTCTGTGATATATGCTCAATATTTTATTTTTGTTAGCCAATAAAGTTCTTGCATCAGTATAAACAATTTTCAATTTATCTATCTTAATCAAAACAAGTTTTTTACTAGTGTATGACTTGAGAATACTAAGCTCAACATAGTTCAAGTAGAATCTGATTTTCTCAAAACAATATAAATCTCTTGAATTAAAACCGAAATTCTGAAAGTTAGATGTTTTGAAAAAATAAGGATTTCCCTGTATGATTCGATTTAGTTCTATTCTTCCTGATTCAATTTCATTTATAAGTTTTAATAATCCAGAAGCTAAATAGACTAAAACTTTTCTTTTGGAAAAATCATTATTTAATATCAAGTCTCTTGCAAATCCTAGATGAATTTCAATATAGTTTCTTTTTTCTCTGATAAAGAAGAAGGGGTTATAAACTTTAACTAAATTATATTTTTTTACCAATGGAGTAATTAAGAAGAATATAATTCTTAGTCCTATAATTAGGAAAATTATTGTTAGTAATATGATGTATATGTAAAACATACTTAAAAATAGAATTACAATTAAAACAATGAATTAATATTAGGTTATGATTTTGTTAATTAAATGAAAAACGATTTTGCTTTTTTATGATATTTATTTATTTTTAATCAGATAAAATTATCTGATTTTGAAAATGACAGTTATTTTTTCTAAAAAATGTGAATATGGACTTCAAGCAATTCTATATATGTCTGCTAAGGAAGAAGATTGCATTTGCACTTCTGAAGAAATTGCAAAAAAATTAAAGATACCTAAAGAATTCGTCTCTAAAATTTTACAGAGCTTGACTGAAAGTGGTATCGTTAATTCAAAAAAAGGTAAAAGTGGAGGATTCTTACTTGCAAAAAAACCTTCAAAAATCAGGTTGATAGATATTGTAGAGGCGATTGATGGATTGGAAATTTTTAATAGATGTGTTTTAGGATTTCCCAATTGTTCTCCTGAAAAACCTTGTCCCGTCCACGATAAATGGGGTGAGTTGAGAGATAAAGCTTATAAAATGTTATCATCTGAAACATTAGATAACTTTAAAGAAAAAACAATTAATAAGATTGGTAAAGATTAAAATTTTTTTACTTTTAATCAGACGAAATTGTCCGATATGAAAAAGAAAGAAAAAATTATAAAAAATGATGAAAAAGGAATCCAGAAAATAAGATTCGTAATTCAGGTTTTATTTTCACTTTTGTGTATATGGATTGGAATTGAATTTTACTTGTTCGTAAGATTTCTTGAAACAAATGGAGCCACTGCTTTTTATGAAAGACCACCGGGAGTTGATGGATTTTTACCAATCAGCTCTTTTATGAGTTTTTATCTTTTAATTACTACTGGTGAAATTCATCAGGCACATCCGGCGGGACTTTTTATTTTTCTTGCAATTATAATGATGTCACTTGTGTTTGGAAAATCCTTTTGCAGCTGGTTATGTCCGATTGGATTTTTATCTGAATTGATTGGAGATTTTGGTGAAAAGATCTTTAAAAGAAGATTAAAACTCCCGAAATTTCTTGATTATCCTCTGAGAAGTTTAAAGTATCTTATGCTTGGTTTTCTTATCTATTCAGTAGTTTTTTTAATGACTCCACTTGCAATAAAATATTTTCTGGACAGTCCCTATAATATCGTTGCTGATGTGAAAATGTATTATTTCTTCGCAAATATTTCTCAAACATCTTTAATTGTAATATCTGTTC
>JANWVQ010000047.1 GCA_025056745.1 Ignavibacterium sp. | reverse complement strand
GTATTCAACAGCTAATGACAATTTATTAAAAGATTCAATAAAATCTGTTCCATCAATTTTCATTGTTAAAAGATTATTGTAACCTTTCATCATTGATGAAATTGAATGGCCTTCTCCACCACTTTGTGATGAGACGTGAACTGAAATAGCATATTTATTATTTTCAATTAAAAATAGGACTGGCAGCTTATCGCGACTTGCCCAGTTAACAGCTTCGTGAAATTCTCCTTGAGATGTTGTTCCTTCTCCACTGCTTACAAAAGTTATTGAAGTGTTGAATAGTTTTTTATTTGCTAAAGCCACTCCAACAGCTTGAAGAAATTGAGTTCCAGTTGGAGATGATTGTGAGGGAAGATTAATATTAGGATGACCCCAGTGCATTGGTAATTGCCTACCACCACTTGAAGGATCATCAGCTTTAGCAAATTGTTGGAGAAATATTTCTCTTGGCGTTACTCCAGCCGTCAATACAATTCCTAGATCACGATAGTAAGGAAATAGCCAATCTTTTTTCGGGTCAAGAAGCATTCCCACTGCTATCTGAACTGCCTCGTGACCACTTGCTGCAATATGAAAAAAAGTTTTTCCTTGTCTTAAATAGTTCATTGCCTTGTTGTCATAAACTCTTGTCTTAATCATCATTTTCAATGCATAGATGAGTTGTTCATTAGTTAATGAAATACCTTTTAAGTTATTTTCTAATTCAACTAATTCTACCTTACTTGAATTTTTCTTTAATGATTCTTTAGTCTTTGGATTTTTTGTCATTATCATCCTTTCATTTCTGGTAATTCAAATTTACTTAGTTTAATATCATTGATTATTGATGTATAACTAAAAACTTCAGAAAAGTAATTAAGGACAATTTCTTTTACTTCTGTAATAGAGAATGTTTTACCCGTTTCTTTCTGTAAAGACGTAACTTCTTTATCTGGAATACCGCAAGGAATAATTCCATTAAATAAGCTTAGATTAGTATTTACATTAAATGCAAATCCGTGCATAGTAACCCAGCGACTAATTTTAATTCCAATTGCAGCAATTTTTCTATTTTCTATCCAAACACCAGTGTATTTTTCGTTCCTTTCAGCTTTTAATCCGTAATAATCACAAACTTTAATTAAAACTTCTTCTAGAGCTCTTAAGTATTTATGTGAATCTTGATACCATTCACTCAAATTAATAATTGGGTATCCAACTAATTGACCAGGACCGTGATAAGTTATATCTCCACCTCTGTCAATATTGTAAACCGAGATAGAATTTTTTTGGAGAAAGTTTTTATCTCCGATTAAATTTTCGATATGAGCAGTTTTACCTAAGGTATAAGTATTTGGATGTTCAAGTAATATAAGAGTATCTTCAATTTGATTATTTATCCTTAAGCTGTGAATTTGATTTTGTAAATCCCAGGCTTCCTTATAATCCACTATATCAAAATTGAAGTATCTTAATTTTCTGTCCATTTGCTAATTTCTAAATATGGATTGCTTCATTTAATGAATTAGCTGCAGCTTCCATTATTGACTCAGACAAAGTTGGATGAGCGTGCACTGTCTTCAAAATGGAATGAGCAGTTGCGCCGTGAGAACGGGCTAAAACAAGTTCAGCAATCATTTCAGTAGCTTCACTGCCGATAATATGTGCACCTAATAATTCTCCATATTTCTCATCAAATATTAATTTCACAAAACCCTCTCTTTCTCCTATTGCAAATGCTTTTCCACTAGCCATAAACGGAAATTTTCCTACACGATAGTTCAAACCTAAATCTTTACATTTCTGTTCAGTTAATCCAACACTTGCAACCTGTGGCTGGCAGTAGGTACATCCTGGAATATTATCATAATCTATTGGATTGCTTTTAATTCCTTTTATAGCTTCAACACAATGAATTGCTTCAGCACTAGCGACGTGGGCTAACCAAGGTGGTCCAATTACATCACCGATTGCGTAAATGCCTGAGATGTTAGTTTGATAGTTATTTTTATCAACTTTAATGTGATTTTTCTCTATTTGAATTCCTAATTCTTCTAAACCAATTCCTTCAACGTTACCAACTACACCAATCGCATTAAGAACCTTTTCAGCGGCTAGTTCTTTTTTCTCTCCGTTATGATTGATTGTTACAATAACTCCGTCTTTCTTTACTTCAGCTTTCTCGACTATTGCTTTAGTATAAATTTCTATACCTCTTTTTTTGAAATTCTTTTCTAAAGTTTGTGAAACCTCAAAATCTTCAATGGGAAGGATGTTATCCATCATTTCGACAATAGTAACTTTTGTACCTAACACGCTATAAAAATATGCAAACTCAACTCCAATTGCACCTGCACCAATTACTATCAAATCTTTCGGAAGTTGATCAAGGATCATTGCTTCTGTGCTAGTTATAATATTTTTCCTGTCGACAGGAATTTGTGGAATCATTCGAGGGCGAGCACCTGTTGCAATTATAATATTATCGGCATAGATTACTTTACTTTTATTTCCATTTTCATCCATAATTTCAATTTCATTTTTTGATATAAGCTTTCCAAAACCTCTGACTCTATCAACTTTATTCTTCTTTACTAACATCTCAACATTTTTTGTAATTCGATCTGAAATGTTTCTACTTCTTTGAATTATAGCATTGAAATCGAAAGTTAAATCCTTAAATGATATACCAAAATCCTTTCCGTGATTTTTAATGTTATCGTATATCTCCGCATTTTTTAATAATGATTTTGTAGGAATACACCCCCAGTTTAAGCAAATACCACCTAAATTATCTTTATCAATAACAACAGTTTTGAATCCTAGCTGACCTGCTCTAATTGCTGCGACATAACCTCCGGGTCCGCCTCCTAAAACTGCAATTTGATATTTATTTGACATATATTTTTGACCGATTAGTTAATAATTAGCATTCAAATATAATTAAGTTTAAATCATCTAAAAACATTTGATTGATTTGTTAATTTATTCTTTATTCAAAGTCCTATTATACTTCTCATTATCATTCAATAAATCTAAAGCAATTTTTATTTGGTTATCTCTTTTTAGAGACTCTTCAATACTCTTTTTTGAATCATAAAATCTTCTGACTAATTCTATTTTTATGATTCCAGTTATTTCATACTCTTGTTTTTTTAGTAATTGAAAAGCACTCTCATCAATTTTCTTTTGGATATTTTCTAAATCTGATATATATCTTTTATACGTTGAATCAGATTTAAAGGTAGATATCAATTCACTGATTTTTTTTGAGGAATCAAGTTTCAACTTTCCGGGATTTTTTCTAACAAACTCCACGAATTTATTGAAAACATTTGCATCACTATCCTTTTCAAATTGAGTTAAACTGTAGTCTGATGTATATTCATCAACGAATTCATAAATAATTCCTTGAGATAGAAGTTCATCAATCAAGTTGTTTCTGAAAATATTTTCAACTATTGTATCAGGAGTTATTCCACCAAAGGCATATACTTTTCTGAGATTATCAGTAAAAAAGTTATTTACTGAATCTTTATCAGCAAGCTTAACAACTTTATTATCTTTTGAATAATCTACCTTTTGAATACATCTACCGCTTGGAGTATAATATCTTGCAGTAGTTATTTTTAACGATACATCATTTGTAATTGGGGTTATTGTCTGAACTAATCCTTTTCCGAAAGATTGAGTTCCAAGTATAATTCCTCTGTCGTGATCTTGTATTGCACCCGCAACAATTTCAGAGGCAGATGCGCTATTTTCATTTATTAAAATAATTAATTTTTCGTTTTTAACGAGCGGTTCTTCAGATGAATAATATTTTTTTTCTGATGAGATATCTTTTCCACGAGTTGAAACAATTAATAATCCCTTATTCAAAAACTTATCACTAACTTCTATTGCAGATTCCAACAGTCCACCTGGATTTCCTCTTAAATCTAAAATAATAGATTTTATTTCTTTTTCGTTTCTGAGTTTTTTTATAGCTGATTGAATTTCTGCTGCAGCTGTTTTATTAAAGTTATTCAATTTAAGATATACATTATTTGAGTTCGATGGATAAAAACCGTAATAAGCCAAACTTTTTAGTAATATTTCTTCTCTTACCATCTTGAAGATAAGAGTATCTTTTCTGTTGTATCTGAGAATTTTTAACTCAATTGGAGTTCCTGGCTCTCCTTTAACTCTTGGAGATACTTCATCATAGTTATCAGCAGAGACTTTAAAACCATCTACTTCAAGAATTATATCACCAATTTTAATTCCTTGTCTTGCAGCAGGATAGCCTTCTATAATTTCAGTAATTTTAACTTGATTATTTTGTATCCCAATTGATACACCAATTCCACCGTATTTCCCGTTTGTTAAAATATCAATATCCGATTTTCGTGACTCATCTATAAAAACTGTGTAAGGATCTAATTTATCAAGCATTCCCTTGATACCAGCTTTTATGAACTCTGATGGATTTATTTCATCGACATAATTAAAGGTTATCTCTTTATAAATCTTTCCAAAAACATCTATGTTTTTAGAAACTTCATAATAAATGTCTCCGTTTTTTATAAATGTAAATCCAGCTATAAAAGTAATTAAAAGAGCAAGACTAATTATTTTATTTTTCATCAATTAATCCCTTCATTAAAATTATTTTATCGATAATTTGATTGTGAATTTTTTCTATACTTTGTGTACCATCAATAATAGTAAATCTACTTTCCTCTTTAGCAATTTCTAAATAACCATTTCTAACATTGTTGAAAAATTTTTTTGAAGATATTTCAATTCTATCAAGTTCATCATTTGACTTTAAAAGTTTTCTTTTAATACTTTCTTCAACTGGTATATCAATCAAAAATGTTAGATTAGGTACAAAACGACCAATTGCGAATGAGTTTATTACTTTTATTTTTTGAATATCAAGACCTCTACCATAACCTTGATATGCAGTTGAACTGTCGTGAAATCTATCTGAAATTACAACAAATCCTTTTTCTAAATTAGGTGCAATCACTTCTCTAACTAATTGGGATCTGCTAGCTGAAAAAAGTAAAAATTCAGTTTCAAATTGCATTTCTTCATTCTTTTTATCAAGGAGTATCTCTCTGATTCGTTCAGATATTTTAGTACCTCCGGGCTCTCTTATTACAATAACTTTTTTCCCTTTTTGTAATAAAAAGTTTTTTAACAATTCTACTTGTGTAGATTTTCCGCAAAAATCTATTCCTTCAAATGTTATAAACATAAATTTTACTAATACTTTTTTATGATATATCTTACAATGTCAGGTTTTGTTGAAATAAGATTAAAATTCTTAGGTATTTGTATATCTGGTCTCAAATAACCCAAAGTATCATTAATTATATCATTGTAATCAACTCTGGCTAATATTTCATCTTTGTTATAATTTGAAAAATAATTTATTCCCCCTCTCAGAGTTAAATTTACCGTTTTAGGGATTATTACTATTTCAATATTTTTAGGTACATTTTCAACTACCACTGGAACATCTGTAATTGTATTATCTATAATTCTTTGAATGTCAAGAAAAATTTTAACTTTTTCAATATCAGAATAAAAACCTTTTGGTAAGTTAAGTGATGCAATGATTTCTATTGGTTCATCAAGTTCAATTAAAGAAATTTTTTCTGTATTAATCTCTTTAATTTTGTTAATCTCAGATGAAGGTCCCTTAATTAAAACACTATCTGGTTCCAATACAATTTCAGAAGCTAAACCAAAACCTCTTTTAAACTCCATATAAATATCAGGAATTACTTTAACAAGACTTTCAACTTTTGGTTCTATATTTACGTTTATAACTCTTGGATTAATTTCGATTATGTTCATTTTATTATTATACCAACTATTCATTTGAATAAAGTTAACTAAATTTTCACTTAATTTAGAACTATCATTTTTTGCTGAGATATTGAAATACTTCTCACCACCAAACTCTAAAGGCAATAAAGTCCATCCATCAGCTTTTATTTTTATATTAATAAATTCAGGGATATTTGTGGATGGTGTAAAATTTTCGGGGACATCAGTAATTCTTAATCGCAAATTGTATGAAGTATAATAGCTATCTGATAGTGCGATGCTAATCCAAATTATAATGGCGATGAAAACAGAAATTACAGCGTAGAAACGTTTATTCACGAAATTAATTTTATAATTGTTGCAAATATTCAGATAATATTACTGCAGCAGAATGCATATCAATTAGTTCTTTATTTCTCCTCTGTTTTTTCTTTGGGACTGATTCTAAAATTTTTTGATATGCTATTTTTGAAGAATAATCCTCATCCCAAAACATTACTTCGATATTTATTTTTTCCATCAGATTGTTTTTAAACTCTAAAATTTTTGGAAAAATGGAATTTGGATTTTTTTGATAATCGCCGGGAATACCAACTATTACTAATTCTACATTCATCTCATTTATCAAATGTATTATATTGTTTATTAAACTTTTATCATTGGTTAAAGTTTTGTAAGGATAAGCAAATTTTTTTAATGGATCAGTCAGTGCTATACCTACTCTTTTAAAGCCATAATCAATACTCATTATTCTTGAATGATTTTCAAGTTCATTCATAATTCATTTTCAAATCTTTCAACAAAGGTTACTTCTTTTATTTTTTTTAATCTTTCAATAATACCATTTAAATGTTCCAAGTTTTGAACATAAAGTGAAATTTTGCCTTCGAAGATAGGAGAATTTGAACTTATATTAAAAGTTCTGATATTGGTATTTCTATAAGTAACTATCGAATGAGAAATATCTCTTACTAAGCCCGGTCTATCATTTCCTCTGATTAAAATTCCAGCAACGAATAAATTACTGTCAGTTTCTGGCCATTGAACAGCAACTAACTTAGAAGGATCAATACTGGATAAGTTTATAAGATTTACACAATTTTTTCTATGAATTTTTATGCCTTCACCTATAGTAATATATCCTATTACAGGATCTCCGGGAATTGGGTTACAACATTTTGCATAGTCGTATAAAATAGATGATTTTTTTCCATCTATAAGGATTCCACCTACTTCACCTCTTGCGATATCAGCGAACTTATTGAAATCTAAATCATTTTGTTTGTCTTTTTCTTCTTTTGTTTTTTTTGCTGTTAATATTTCATCAACATTTAATGAGCCTTGAGCAATTGCTTTGAAGAATTGCCTTGAATTATCATATTTATGTGTATGTATTATTCTCATTAAATCTTCGTTACTGAAATTCAACTTTAGCTTTTTAGTCTTTCTTTCCCAAATTTCCTTACCTTTTTGAATTATCTCTTGCTCTTCAGCATTTAACCATTTTCGAATTTCACTTTTAGCTTTGGATGTTTTAACAAAATTTAGCCAGTTCTTATTAGGATGATGATTTTTGGAGGTTAATATCTCTACTTGGTCGCCAGTTTTTAATGGAGTGTCAAGAGGGACTATCTTACCATTGACTTTTGCTCCAATACAATGATGACCTATTTTACTATGAATTTCAAATGCAAAATCTACAGGAGTTGAACCAACTGGTAATCTCTTAAGATCTCCTTTTGGAGTATAAACAAAAACTTCATTTTGATATAAATTAAGTTTGAAATTCTCAATTAACTCTTTTCTAGCGTCATCTTTATTTGTAGTGTTCTCAAAAATTTCTCTTATCCAATTAACCCAATTCTCTAATTCTTTATCTATGTTGGTTCTATTTTCTTTGTATTTCCAATGCGCAGCAAAACCTTTTTCAGCAACCTCGTGCATTTTACGAGTCCTGATTTGAACTTCAACACGTCTTCCTTCTGGTCCATACACTGTCATATGTATAGACTGATAATTATTAACTTTGGGAATGGCAATATAATCTTTGAATCTTGAAGGTATCGGTGAATAGATTAAATTAATAATGCCATATACTGTATAACATATTGTTGGATTATCTGAATCAATAATTATTCTTACTGCAAAAAGATCATAAATTTCTTCAAAAGGTTTATTTCTTTTAATCATCTTTAAATATATACTATACAAGTGCTTTGGACGTCCACTTATCTCATATTTAATATTTAATTTATCAAGTTCTTCAATTATAGGTGCAGTAAACTTTTTTATATAAGCTTCTCTGTCCTTTCTTTTAGTTTGAAGTTTCCTTGCAATTTCTTCATAAGCTTCCCTATTCAAATATTTGAAAGCTAAATCCTCTAATTCCCATTTTATACGACCTAAACCAAACCTATGTGCTAAAGGAGCATAAACTTCTAAAGTTTCAAGAGAAATTCTTCTTTGTTTATCTGGATTAACGAACTCGAGGGTACGCATATTGTGTAATCTATCAGCAAATTTTACAAATATAACTCTAATATCTTTTACTATTGATAAAAGAAATTTAGAGTAGTTCTCTGCTTTATTAATTTCTTGACCACGAAAGATTCCACTAATTTTTGTAACTCCATCGACGATTTCAGCAACTTCTTTTCCAAATTCTTTTTTAATAAAATCTATCTTTATATCCGTATCTTCAACAACATCGTGGAGTAAAGCACTAGCAATTGTGATATCATCCACAGGAAATTCTTCGAGAATAATCATAGCAACAGAATATGGATGAACAATATAAGGCTCTCCAGACGCTCTAATATCATCTTTATGTGCCTCTAAGCTGTAATTAAAAGCTTTAATTAAAAGCGCTTCATCAACTTTACTTAAATTCTTCTTTGCCTCTTCAATTAAAGTTGTCAACATTTTTTCGTATTTCGAATTATCTGTAGTCATCTTTCAGTTATCTTTATTTTAATATGAATTTAATTAAATTTTCAAAAAACATAAAGTGAACAATTTAGTATAAAAAAAACAGGAATCCCATTTCTGAGATTCCTGTTTAATTTTTTAGAATAATAAAATTATTTGATTAATGACATCTTATTTGTTATTCTTAGACCATTAACATTAAGTTGATAAATATATGTGCCAGAAGAAAGATTTGAGGCATCAAAGTTAACTGAATATTCTCCGGCGGGTTTTTCTTCATTTACCAAAACTGCAACTTCTTTACCTAACATATCATAAACTTTCAAAGTTACGAATCCATTTTCTCGTAATTTGAAATCAATTTTTGTTGTTGGGTTAAATGGATTCGGATAATTTTGAGACAAGGAATAACCATCTACAACAGTAACTGAAGGTTCAACATTAACAGCTTTTTGTACTCTTTGAACAAGTGGATAACCTGAACCTCCAAAGCAACCAATGTATGCAGTATTGCCATCAGGACTAAAATCAATTCCTCTTGGTCTTTCATTTGGACTCAAAGGAATAAAGAAATTCCATTTAAGACTATCAGTAATTTGATTGGTTGCTAGATTATATTCATACCAAGTATTTACAGACCAAGGATAGAATGATGAATCTGGTCTATCATTCATAGAACCGGCTGCTACCCAAAGTCTTCCAGTAGCACGATTTCTTGTTATTGATTCACAAGCAACACCATTCATAATTGTTCCAACAGAGTCAAATGGTGCAAATTCATTGGGTCTTCTGTAAACTATAATTCTTTGCCTTGTATAGATCGGGAAATAAACAGTGTTTCCATCTGGACTACATTCCATACTTCTTGAGAAACCTGTTTGATTTAATACTGCAACATTACCAACGAAGTTAAATTCAGAATCAAATTCTTTAATAGGAGCACCGGCATTTACAACAGGACCTACGAAAATTTGTCCAGAGCTACTTACTGCAGGTGCGGTTGGTGAAGTGCCAAGATTAAGATTTACTTTCTTCATTCCAGCACCTGTCTGATAATTTACACGATACATTATCTGATTTCCAAAAACCATTAAAATGTTACCATTATGGTCAGCCCTCATACCCCTCATATTTGAACCTTTTAGGGTATCATTGAATCCTGGACCAACGATTCTCCAAATAGGAGAGAAAGAAGCAGGTGTTCCATTAGGATTGTAAACTCTAATCAAATTAGCAGTTACAGAATCATTTGGACCTCCTCCAGGTGGTAGAAATCTTTCAGGGCTAAAGTTACCAACCCAAACTTTTCCAGCAGGATCAACTGCAATTCCGTGAAGCTGTCCTTTTAATGATGTATCTGGCCAAGCTCCTGTATTAACCCATTGACTAAAAGCAATAGTGGTTAATAAAACAAAGGAAAGAAACAATTTTTTGAACATAGTGTTCTCCTTATTTATTTATGAATTTAGTAGGTTAATTAGTTTCCAAAATAAGGCGCCCCATTTTTCAACATATTGACTCTAATTACTGTTTGGTCTCTCGTATCAGCTTTTCTTATGAAATATAAAAATTGACCTTGCCAATAAAATGATATAACATCCGACGCCGGTATAATACCAGGATAAAAATCTGAAATTGATTTATCTGGTTTAACTTCTAATATTGGATCTGTTTTTTTATTAGTCCCTAAATATAAAACACCATCAGAACCAAAAGTCATTGTATTAATGATTACTGAAGGATATCTATTAGTTAAATCAACATAGTCTTCTGCTGTTCCTAAATCACCACTTGCATTAATTGGAAATCTCCATACTTTTTCTCGATTATCTTTAACTCCAGCAACATAAAGATAACCATTGTAAAATCTAACAGTTCTTAGATTAGCAACAAACTCGTAAGTTGAAGTTGATAAATCAGGTTTAACTTTAATAATTACATTATTATTTCCAACAGCCCAAATATTTTGATTATTATCCCAATCAAAATCCCAGACTCGAGTACCCGTTGGAGTAATAGACCAAGGAGCAGTTGATGGAGGTGTATTCTGCTGTAATTTCCAAATACCTCTTAGATTTCTTGAGCCATAAACATCTCCTGATGAAGTTATTTTGATTGTATTCCAATATGACTCAGCACCTTTTGGAATAAAATCAGACATAGTATTGCCAGAAATTCTTTTAATTCCTTTTCCATCTAACGAAACAATTAAATCACCATTATTTCTAACTGTCACAGCCCAAGGTATATCACCAACCTTTGGATCAAATGGATATGGTATGTTTATAGGATTTGAAAGTGAGAAAATAAAAGTATTACTGATATTTTCATTCTTAAAGACAGTTATTTTAATTTTGACGCTATCTCCAAAAACTGTGGCGGGAGATTTAACTTCTAATTTATTCGCTGAAGCACTTAGAACAGTTCCTTTAACTCCATTAAAAAATACTGTGTTTTCTTCAACTTTGTTTGAAAAATTGCTTCCGTTTATAGTCAAAACAGAAACACCAGCCAAGGCAGTGGGTGTCGATGAAGTAATTGAAGTTATAGTTGGAGCAACTCCAGTGCGTTTAACTAATTCATACAAACTTGGCTCCGGATCTTCTGAACAGCTGATAAATGTCAGGCTTAAGAGACCAAGTAAGACAAATATTAAATTGTAAATTCTTTTTTTCATATTACTCTCTTGATTTAATAACCGATGTTTATTGATACTCGATGAACTTTATTAAAAATACCAAAAGGAGTATAAGAGTAATCAACAGCAAATTTTAGGTCAGAGAAAGCTTGTTTGAATCCAACACCAGCACTAAACTCTTGTTCATCTGTTGGAAAAGTATAGCCCCCTCGAAAAGAAATTGAGTTAAGAAAAGTATATTCAAGTCCGAATGATAATTGTTCTGGGTAATCTCTTGGATGAGAGGCATCTACTGAAACTAAAAGTGAATGCATATTTTTATCAATTTCTATTAAATCAAATGCATCCATTGATAATCCAATTTTAAAGTTTAGTGGTAACTGAAAAGATTCTTGAACATATTTCAACTCTTTAGAAAAGTTTCTTATATTCATTCCAAAATTCAGACTTTTAAATCCTGTCTTATACAAAATTCCAAAATCAAAAGCTAAGACATCCAATTTATACTCTTTGACTATGCCATCACCAAGTTGATTAAATCCAACGACTGCAGTCCCCATTGATTGCCGAACATATTTAACATTACCACCTACAAAGAATTTTTCTGAAAGAGCTTTTGCATACCCAAGTCCTAAAGCTATTGCTGTTGGTTTATATGTTCCAACATCGATGTAACCATCATCATTATTTGCAACAATTGTTCCATTAAATTCTCCATAGTCAACAGCAACTAAAGAAACACCCAAAACACCATATTGACCATCCATAAAATTTATTGCGGCGGTTCCATAAATGTAATTTATATCAGCAATCCATTTTGTCGTTCCGAAAGAATAATCAACAAATCTATCCATTTTCGCCATTGTGGATGGATTATACAACATAGCAGTTGAGGAATTTGTAATCGAAGTAACTGCATCGCTCAATCCAGAGGAGCGTGGATCTAATGAGACACTTAAAAATTTCATCCCTGTTTGAGCTAATTTTTTTCTCTCTTGAGCAAATGAACTCAAAGCAGAGTTTATTATCAAGCAAAACAGAATAAATAAAATTATTTTTTTCATTTTATACCTATAATTTTTCAAAATTATTATCTATTTGAGTAAATCTATTTTAATTACTGCTGTTCCCTTTGGAATATTTACATTTTTAAGAGACATTGGATATGATTTCAAACTAACAGCATCATTAGGTATATCAGCTTCAAACAATACATACAAGGGTGTTGTACCTCGAGTCCTTCCATCATTAAGCTCTAAACTAACGAATGCCTTTTTTCCTCTTAAATCTAATGGAAATGTAAAACCAGTTGGAGCATTATTAAGAAAATCTTCACCTGGGAATGGGATAGAGGCAGCACTAGCTGAAAAACCATTGAACAAATCTGCTGCTTTTGGATTTCTAAACCTTCCAGTAGAGAGTTTATTTCCACTTACCTCGATCCATCCTTCATAGATCCATCCTGCAGAGAGAACAGGCAAATTTAATCCTGCTGTTGTTCTATTTGCATCAACAGAATCAACAAACCAGATACCACCAAATGGAACTGAGGAAATGTTACCATCTGTTGGAGTGTATAAAGTGTATTTGGCTGAAGTTTGTTGAAAATTAGAAAAATTCTCTGCTAAAGAAAGATTTGAAAGTCCACGACTAAACCTACCGATTAACACAATTCTTGAACTTGGAGCAAAGTTAGCAGAACCTATTTGACTTTTTCTCTCTACTGTTACTAAAAATATCTGAGCGCTATCGAGAAAAGCCAATTTCTGTTCTTCTTTGAAATAAACATTACCTTGTGCATTTGGAGAGAGTTGCTTTATGAAAACAGCAGGTCTATCATCAGTATCAAACCAAGCCACATAAGCCATAGTATCTGGTAACTGAGGTAATCCTGTTATATTTAATTCTAAAGATGCGGAATTTAGAGTAGTGCTATTTTCAAAATACTCACATCCCCATAATGAAATCAAGGATACAACAAGAATTAAATAAAATCTTTTCATCTGCTTGCCTTCCTATTATCTGATGATTGCGAATTTTTCAATTACTGTTTCACCGGTATTATGGTCAGTAATAACTGCTAAATAAATACCACTAACAACAATCTGATTTGAAGAGGTTACATTATACCAATAAGCATCACCACTACCTTTATGTTCAATTGTATGTATCAATTCGCCTAATTCTGTGTAAATTTTAATAGTGCATTTTGATGGTAAGTTGTAAAATGCAATTTTATCATCATCATAGGTACCATAGTATCTGAATTTTGAATCAATTATATATGGATTAGGAACAATTCGAACACTCTTAAGATTTTTTTCTGGTGGACGTTTTAATGTAACAGGACTATAAGTTTGGGTATAAACTCTATGACTTTCTAATCTTCCCGGTGGCGTTCCAGGTCCACCTGGTTGAT
This sequence comes from Ignavibacterium sp., assembly GCA_025056745.1. Taxonomy (GTDB): domain Bacteria; phylum Bacteroidota; class Ignavibacteria; order Ignavibacteriales; family Ignavibacteriaceae; genus Ignavibacterium. The sequence continues at coordinate 10,208 of JANWVQ010000047.1, read as the reverse complement.
CTGCACCTACACAAGTTATATAGTAGAAATAACTGAATCCACGAATAGCAGTAACATCATCATAGCTTCTTGCTGTTCCAGGTAATTCGGCAATAAGAACAGGATCTTTATAATAATCTTCTTGTTGTCTATAAATCCTGAAACTCTGAGGTGGATTTGGATCATTTGGATCAATTGTCCAAGTTAATGAAATTCTATCTCCTAAACCCTGAACTTCAAAAGTCTGTGGAGGTCTAGGAGGTCTAGGAATATTATATCCTGATTGGAAATTTTCCTTTGCTCTTTGGAAAGTTTGAAATAATTTTATTCTACCACTGTCAATAACAGCTTTATTTTTTTCGTATGCAGAGATTGCACCAGCTTTAAATAATCTTCCTATTCTAATTTGTTCAGGACGACTCAAACCATTTGCTCCTTCAACTAAAACAATTCTTATGCTTTGGCCGGGGCCTAAGGTATATGGACCATATCCATTATTAAATGAAAAACCTCCAGTATTTCCAAGATTTGGATTTGTTCTTTGATTAGCAAAATCACCACTTGGTTCAACTAAATCAGCGTGTCTTGGAGATTGATGTCCACTTTTCATATACATATATTGATCTGTCATTCTTTGAATATTGAAAGCATTATCCTGTCCACCTTTGAATAAAATATCGTCAGAATCTAAATAATTTGTTGTAGAAGGTTGAGAGGGATCGTCGGATTTATCAGTTGCTGATTTATCAGCGTGTAAAGTAGCAACACCTATAAATTGAGTTCCGCCTAGTCTTCCAATAGTATCATCAGGAGTGTTAAATCTCAAAGCTGTAGCACTGAGTGTCCAAATTGGTGCTCCGATATTGTCATAAGGGACATCTTTCTCACCTGTAAAGCCGTGCCAAGAGAATTGAGCTCTGAAATTTTCTCCTGGAGGGTCTGGTTTAACACCATCTCCTCTCGCATCATTCATTGTATTTTTTCCCCAACCAGTTGAATTTCCTATAACGTATCTTGTTGAAGCATTTACAGCATTACGATAGGTCCAAAATACATACATATCCTTGACTGTATTATTTGGCAACTCTATTTCAGGATCTGCATCTGTATTACCAGTATTAGTAAACTTATATTCATAAATAAAATAGTTATCGTGATATTGTTGAGAAAATTGAAGGATTCTTCTTTCCATTGTAACACCTAATTGAGTGTTAACAACGTTAAGAAGCATTCTATCAGCTTTTAGTGTATCTGTCACTATATCAATTGATACGGGTTTATCGTAAGTAATGTTTCCATCTGCTGTAACTAAAGGGGCATCGAATTGACTATACATAACCATTTTAACTGGATATGCCGCATAAAAGACAGGGCTTCTTGGACCAACTGTAACAACTTTATATGGGAAATAATTACCATTTTCATCAGTAAAATCTTTGCAGCCTATCCACCATCCACGAGCTGCTTGCATATCTTGGGATTTGTAAATTGCTGGCCATTGCATTCCATATTGCTGCTGTCTTACGAAGCCTTCTTCTATCTCACTTCCGATTTCCGAGAACCAGCTGTGAATATTACTTGCCGACATCCAAAGATTTGTGAATTGAGCATTTGTTTTATTACTTAAAAACAGAGTAAAAAACAGTATAAATAAGATGTTGTTTGTGAAAATTACTTTGTTATTTTTCATTATTTCCTCTACTAAATTCTTTTCTATCCTATAGGTTAATATTTAACTTAATTCCGAAGAAAATATTTCTTGGATTTAAGAAGGCTGTGTAGTTTAAGTTCGGATTATCAATATAGGCTTTTTTATCCAAAGCTTCTTTAACTTTATTGTCGTTCACTCTATTCCAACTATATCCATTCCATTGGAAAAACATTCCTGTTTCTGCATCATAGTACCAAGCTCTTGTATTTGGATTTCTAACTTCATAAATTCTTTTTGCATATTCCATCGGTTGGAATTCAACATTAAAAGGTCTGAAATCACCTGGTCTGTCATTTCCTGGAATGTTACCATAGTTGAAATCTTTGACAACATCTGCTGGTAAATGTAATGAAGTCATATAATCATAATAATCTTGTGCATCAACAAATCCAGCTTGGAAGCCAAGGTATTGAGTGTTAAGAGCGTTGTAAACATCCATAAATAACTCTAATTCGAAACCACCGAAGTTAATTGTCTTGGATAATCTCAAATCTAAATTTATATAATCTTTCCATTGAATGTTATTTTCATACCCCGGTTTAACTGGTCCTGGACCTGTCCAGCTGAAATATGTTCCAGAATTCCATACTCCTAAAAGATTTAATCTCCATTGTTCAAGAATTTTGAATCCACCTAATTCAGGCCCCCAACCTTTTGGTGTGAATAAATCTATATTTGCTCGCGCATAAGGAGCTGGAACTGGTTTATTTTGATAGAATAGTTTTGTGTTAGTTTTTTCTTGTTGAGCACGTTGTGGATCTTCGTAATAATTTGCTAACCCAAAGAATCCAGTGGTTCTAACCATATAAGTATAATTTAAGAATCCTGTTATCCATTCACCCCTATTTTTTCTAATTTCTACTTCAAATCCTCTAATGTCTTCGTAACTGTTCGGCTCTGGTATTTGATAATTGACCGTTCCAAAACGACTTAAATATCTGACTAACCGTGGTTGGTCTGAAACATCTTTATAATATCCTTTAAGTGATACAAGAAATTGATCAAAGAGATTTTGTTCATAACCTAATTCGTAAGCTATTGTTCGAGGTAAAGGATTTGATGGATTTGCAATTCTCTGAACTTCAAAAGTTGAAAGTGAACGTCTTAATAAAAATAGATTCTCTGGAACAGGCATTGAACGGAAGTGCCCATAGTTAAAATATAATTTACTATCAACGGTAATTGGGAATGCTACACCAACTCTTGGAGAAATATTAAGTTGCTTTTTGACTGGAACTTTTTTCAATAAAGTATCAATTCCACCGGCAAATTTTCCAGACAATGCTTTGTTGTAGGGATCAAATTCATACCATAGTCCACCTGGATCAGAATAATCTAATCTTAATCCAATATTAGCAATCATTCCTTCAAATTCGAGTTTATCTTGAGCGTAGACTGCTAACCTTTTCGGATAAGTATGCCAAACAGACCTTGAGTTATTTGAGGGTAGTGAAGGTTCAATTAAACCATAATTAACGTTATTATCAGTGTAAATAAATTCAAAGCCTGTTTTAATGTAATTGTATTTATCAATTTGACTTGCAAAATCAAATTTTAGGGTGTAAGTAGCTAAGCGACTTGTGTCACGAGAGTTACTAAAACCTAATCCCATATTCATAGCAGAACCTATTCCAGCACTCGCACCACTGAAATATCCGAAAGGTGCTTCATCATAAAAGTTTCCACCAATTTTATATTTTTTGGTTGTATCTCTTGGGGTTCCTGGATTTGTATTATAAGCAAATGCTACTCTACTTCCAAGAACTTCATAGAAAGTTTGAGGACTTATTACGTGTGTAAGTTTGAAGCCCTGCATATTGGTTTTTACTTCACTTGGATTCCAATATTCAGGAGCATAAATTCTCGAATCGAGATAGCTTGCGGCACTGCGCCAGTCCAATTGACTTGCAATTCCTGATGGTGACCTAAATAAACCTGGACCTCCGGAACGACTACTATTTGTACCAGTCTGCTTACCGATCAATCCTTCAATATTCAATTTCATACCTGTCATTAAATCTGCAGTTAATCTGAATTGAGCATTATAATCTTCATAAGCATCTCTTGAAAGAGGAATGTAATACATTTCTCTTGTTGTTCTATAAGATGCTAAAAATCTCAAATTACCTAAATATTCACCACCTGGAACAGGCCCGCTTAAACTCATATCAATATCATAATCAGGTTTTTGAATATCTAATTGTCTTCTGTGTTGCCAAAGGAATAATTCTTGAGCTGCTTGAGGTGAAAGGTCATTGTTTGGATCAGAATCACCAATTAAAGCTTCAGAGACTTTGTTCCAACCAGTAGGAAATTTCATATATTGTCGTTTGGTGTAAATATCCCAATTACCATTATCAGTTCCTGTCCAAGCTACTGCATCATCGATGAAAGGTCTAATCCAATAAGAATTTGGGGAGTTTGCGGCATCACCAAAATGTTTTCTTCCTGCAGGTCGATATCTGCCGATGAAAGAAAAGTTAAATTTATCTTTTCTTCCCTCTTTTGTAACTATATTAATAAGTCCTGAACGAATATTTCCATACTCTGCATTAAACCCACCTGTTTGTATTTGCAATTCCTCGATTGCTGTGAAACTTATACCAGTGTAAGGAGTATTATCTCTTTCATCTCTTAAGGTAATTCCATTAACAACAAAAGCAGTTTGATCACTACCACCGCCACGAATTGTTAAACCTTGCACACCAGCTTGAAGTCCTATAATCGCTGATACGCTAACAACTGGTAAGCTTTTAACTTCATCAATGTTTAAATTTACAACACTTGAGGATACATCTTGTCTTACAATTGGTTGTTTTGCAACAACAACAATCTCTTCAGTTTGAATTGAAGAAGGTTTCAGATTAAAATTAATTTCTGTTGTTTGATTTATATTTACTCTAACATCTTCGACAACTTGAGGAGCATACCCAACCATCGAAGCTCTTAATTTGTAAGACCTGGGCGGAACACTTGTGATTACGTAATAGCCATCGACATTTGTAGCAGCTCCTAAACTTGTCCCTTCAATTATGATATTTGCTCCAACTAATACTTCTCCTGTTTCTGCATCTTTTACAATTCCATTTATTTTCCCAGTTTGAGAGAATGATATAGATGTTAAGAGAAGAAAAATTTGAAGCAGTAAAAATTTTTTCATATATAACTCCTTTAGTAGGTTATAAATGCAGATAGCACTTTTTTAATGGATGTCATTTAAATTGACATTTTTAAAATTTTCATCTAAAAACTATAGAATGTTAAATTAATTGTCAATATGTAATATAATTCCATTTAAAGATTTTTTCTTATTTAACAAGGCTATTTCATTCTAGCAAGTAATTCAATGGTTCTTATTCTATCTTTGTAAAAATTATTAAGATTTATTTTTTCATTATCCAAATTTGCATCAGAATTATCTTCCCATCTCCTACATAAATAAATGGAATGATATATTCTTCCTATTTTATATTTTCTTGAAATTTCTAAACCAACAGCATAGTCCTCACCATAACTCACATTCGGAATTTTAATTTTACGTAATATTGGAGTATAAAAAGCCCTTGGAGCACCTAATCCATTAATTCTTAAGGCATTATTTGGGCCGTTTTCAGGTGTCCATTCTCGGTGATCTATAAGTCCAGGGGGAAGTTCTCTTAAGTTAAAATCAGTTATTTGATAAGAGCCAATAACCATAGCGCATTTTTCTTTGTAGAATGTATCTACAATTGTCTGTATTGTGTTTTCATCTTTGTATATATCATCACTATCTAATTGTATTGCAAACTTACCACACATACGGTTTTGAACTGCTAAATTCCAGCAACCACCAATTCCTAAATCCAATCTTTCGGGAATAATGTGCACAACTCTTTCATCAGAAGATTTATAATTTCTAATTATTTCTGTCGTACCATCTGTTGAATGATTATCTACAATTATTAAGTTGAACTTATAAGAAGATTTTTGTGATAATACAGATTTAATAGCATCACCTATTGTTCTAACACGATTCTTTACAGGTATTATTACAGAAGCATCATATTCAAAATCATTTGCATTAAAGTCTATAGTCTCAAAATCGGGACCGACTAATGCATTTATATCTTTTAGATGATTAGTACAAACTTTTTCATATTCAATTTGAACTTGACGATTTTTAGGATCAACATAACTAAAGTGACTATCCTCTGAATTTTTTTGATCATTTTGTTTAACAACATAAAGAAACTCTGGTACTCTAAAAATTTTTTCTCTTTGTGATATTTTTAATCTTAAATCGTAAAATGCTGAATAAGTATATTCAGCATCCATCCTTTCGACGGCAATCTTAAAAGAATTTGATTTAATGAAAATTATTTCACCAAAATCAAAGTCATCTCTTAAACTACCTAACTGATAATCAATTGTAGAGTGTTTTATGATAGTATCATTTTTGAATTCATAGAAATCAGAATAGACAAATGCAGATTTTGTGAATGAACTTATTTTAATTAATCTCTCTAGCATATAATCATAAGGTTCGACTTCTTTTCCTGAAAGTAATAAAAGAACATATTCTGAGCTTATGTTATTTGAGATTTTTTTGTAGGTTGATGTGTTTTTAATATTATCAGTAATTATAGTCAAATCTTGACCTAAGTTTTCATCATTAGAAGAAAGTAATATCACTTTATCAACTAAATTATTTTTTCTGAAGACTTCAATGTTGCGAGTTGTTACAATTTTATTTAGGAAAGGAATAATAACCGTTATTGTTTTTTCCATATTTTTTCCTTGAAGTTTTACAAAGTTACAAATAAATATGATAAATAATTAATAGAGAAATATAAATTATATTGTAAACTAAACAAGTTTTTTTATAAATTTCAGAACAACTAAATATAAAGGTTAATCCTATGAGAAGATATTTTATATCACTGATATATTTGCTCACTATCTCAAGCCTCATCTTCGGACAATCTCAAAAGTTGTTTGGTAGTTTGGACGACCCAATTCTCGGCCCAGCTTTTTCACCGAACGGAAAGTTTATTGCTTTTTCAAAAGCAAACTATCGCGGAATTTATATCTACAGTCTTGAAGATAAGTCTATCACACAAATTTCAGATGAGATTGCAGCAGGTTTTGCAATGCAATGGTCTTTGGACTCAAGATATATCTTAGCACGTCCGGCATATTACGATGGTCCTATTCGTTACAATACTATAAAAATTTATGACATTATAAATAAAGAAGCAATTCAGCTTACTGACTATAGAACTAAAATGCCTTCACTTCCTTATTGGTCAGCATATAATAATCAAGTAATATTTGCCTTCAAGGGAAATGTAGAAACATTTCAAACTAACATACAAGTGACTCCTGAATTTATAAATAACATACCAAACAAGAGTGTCTTTTTGATGGATGATAAAATTGCAGTTAAAGATAATATTTCAGGTAAACTTGATGTGTTTGAGCCAATCAAAGGTAAGAAATGTATGAATCTTTCTGTCTCTCCAGACAATCAAAGAGTTGTTTTTGAAATTTATGGTGGTAATCTTTATTCGATGAAAACTGATGGTACAGAACTTTATGACTTGGGAAAAGGATACAGAGGTAAATGGTTAAAAGATTCTCAAACAATTGTTTATATGATCTCTGAAGATGATGGACATCAATTTACTTACTCAGATATTTTCACAATAAGATATGATGGTTCAAATAAAAAGAACATTACAAATACAATTGATAAATTAGAAATGAGTCCTTCTCCTTCATTAGTTGATGATAACATTGTTTTTGAAGTACTTGATGAAGGAACTATTCACATAATGAAATTAGAATAATATGGAGTTAATATGAGAAACTTAAAACAAAAGATAATTTTATTTATTCAAATTTTATTACTGTCGTTTGAACTAAATGCACAACAAGTAACAGGACTATCAAATTGGAATATTTATTTAGATCCCGGCCATAGTCAATTTGAAAATATGGGAGTTTATGGATATTCGGAGGCAGAAAAAGTTTTGAGAGTTGGTTTAAATCTTAGACAAATGCTATTAGATTGGACTGATATAGATACTGTTTATATATGCAGAGAAAATGATTCTGTTTATGTTACTTTAGCACAAAGAACAAGTCAAGCAAATGCATTAGCAGCTGCTCATTATCATTCAATTCACAGTGATGCTTCATCTTCCCCTGAACCAAATAGTACTCTACTGTTGTGGGGCCAATTGGGAATAAACGGTCCAGAAAAATTCCCTCCGGGAGGGAAAAAGATGAGTGATATTATGGTGGTATTGTTGACTGCGGGATATAGAACAAATACAAGAGGCTCTGTTGGTGATAGGACTTTTTATAATGTTCCTGGAAATACCCCATATCTTTGGGTTAATCGTGAAACAAATATGCCATCACAACTGAGTGAAGCTGGATTTCATACAAATCCAACTCAAAACCAATTGAATATGAATGCAAAATGGAAAAGACTAGAAGCATTAACTTTTTATTGGTCAATTTTGAGATATCATAATATTCCAAGACCATTTGCCGGAACTGTTGCAGGAATAATTAGAGATTTTGAAAATAATAAACCTATCAATGGAGCTGTAATATCAATTCTTGGTCAGAGAGATACAACTGATACTTGGGAAAAACTTTTTCATAAATATTCAAATGATCCTGAGCTTTTGAGAAATGGTTTTTATTATTTCGAAGGAATTCCTCCAGGAACTCACCAAATTAGATATTGGGGTCCTAATTACGACACACTTGTTACAACAGTTACGATGAGTGACACTTTCATTACGTTCAAAGATGTTACTCTAATTTCAAATAGACCACCTACAGTTTCATCAACAACTCCGGCGAACAATGATAGTTTATATCCAGGAAATGATCCAATCATAATTAATTTTACAAGACAAATGGATCGAAATTCTGTACAAAATGCTTTACAAATTTCTCCTAACGTGAATTACACTCTATCTTGGTCTAATAATGATCAACGATTAACTATTTCTACAAGTAATTTTAATTTTAATACTCTCTATCAAATTACAATCTTAGGTTCTGCACGTGGAAAATTTGGACATCAATTTGATGGTAATGGTGATGGAACTCCCGGTGATCCTTATATATTCAGGATAAGAACGAAATCACCTGACACTACACCACCTCAAGTCGTTAAGATTTATCCAAACCCAAATTCTTCTAATGTTGAATTAAGACCAATAATAAGTTTTGAATTTAATGAACAATTAAATACTGCAACTCTATCTGGTAAATTTAATCTCATTAGAAATTCAAATAACACTAATGCAGCTGGCATTTTAAGACATTATGTTGTCAATAACAGAAGCGTAATAAATTTCTTTGTGACTACACCTTTAATTGAAAATGAAACATACACAATGAATTTACAAGCTGGAGTGGCGGATTTGTTTGGAAATCAAACTACAGTTCCTGTTAATCAAACTTTTACAACTGGAGTCAATACATATAATCAAGTTAATTTAATTGATAACTTTGAAAATGGAATTGGGAACTGGCTGCAACCTACGGGTTCTGGTTCAACAATTGGAGTAATTCCATCTCAAACAAGTGCTGCACTATCCACAACAGTATTGAATGTCAACACTGCAAGTACACGATCAATGCAATTAAATTATGCTTGGGAAACAAGCGCAAATAGTTGGTTATTGAGACAGTTCTTTAATCCAACTACGCCGACATTCAATACTGATGTAATTCTACAAGCATTTGTTTTTGGGGATGGCTCAAATAATAGGTTTAGATTTTGTGTAAATGATAATGGTCCTGGAGGGCACGAAGTAAGTCCTTGGATTAACATAGATTGGATTGGATGGAGGTTGATTAATTGGAATTTAACTCAAGGTCAAACTGGAAATTGGATTGGTAATAATATTTTAGAACCTCCTCTAAGTTTTGATAGCTTTCAATTAACATATTCTCAAAATAACGGAAATCCCAACGGAATATTATACTTTGATGATTTGAGAACAGCGACTTTTTCTCCTGTTGGTGTAGAAAAAACAGAGAATGAAATTCCATCAAGTTTTGAACTATCTCAAAATTATCCTAATCCATTTAATCCAAATACAAAAATCAAATTCTCTATTCCAGAAATTACTCAAGTTAAAATTGTCATAACAGATATTTTAGGTAGAACTGTTGAAACTTTAGTTAATGATCAATTGTCAGCAGGTGTTTATACAGTTGATTTTGATGCAAGTAATTTAACAAGTGGTGTATACTTTTATTCTATTATTACTGAAAAATTTAGTGATACAAAGAAAATGCTTCTGATTAAATAAAATAATTTAATGAACATAGAGATAAGTCAGTCTGAACAATTGGAAGATTTTTCTAAATTCAGACTGACTTTTTTAATTAACTTTTAATCTGATAAGATTTAATTTTTGATTTTATATATATCAAACTTGAAATTCTTAATAATAGCACAAAGTATTTAAGAGTTATTATTGATGGATTTTAATATCAATTCTAT
>JANWVQ010000029.1 GCA_025056745.1 Ignavibacterium sp. | reverse complement strand
CTCAGATAAATTTGTATCTTGAACAAATAATTTATCTTTAGCTTTAAAGACATTATTTTGATTTGGTATTATTGGAGATTCTAATGTATTTAACATTTCTTCAAAATTATATTCTCTTAAAAAATCGATAAATTTTTGAAGCCAACACAATAATGTTTTTTCAGAATCTTCACCTAACAGTTTTACTAAACCATCAATGTTTTTTCTATTTGATATTTCAATTACTAAATCAGATATCCTTAACTTATCAGCATTCTTCCAAATGGATTTGCTCCATTTTTTGATGCTCTTTTTTTCGGGTATTCTATTTTTAAAGATTATACGATTAAAATTGTATATTAGTTCACGTTCTGGAGGAAAATCAGGGTCATTTGAAAAAAGAGATATTAGATAATCAATGACTTCATTAGATTTAATTTTTTCTAAAGATTTATTAATATAATCAACTACCCACTCTTGATCTTTTATATTAATTTTAATTTCTTTTAATAGATCCTCTTGATCAAAAACAACTTTCTTATGTAATAGTTTATTTCTTATATCAACATCTAGTATTTTCAAAACATTTTTAAGTTCTTCTTCGATGTCATCATCAATACTTAGATCAGATAAGTTTGAGAACTTGCCATTTTGATTTGGAAAAATTTTGTAATCATTAAATTTTTTTTTGTTAACAAAACTTTTATCATTAAAAATTAATTCATAAAATCTGTTCAACCATCCAAAAACTTCTTCTTCAGATAATTTTAGTTCTGTCTTTAATTCATCAATGCTATCAAATTTTGAAATTTTTTCTGCTAACTTTTCAACATTAAGTTTGTAACAATCCTCCCAAATAATTTCATACCAAGCATTTACATCTTCCCTAATTGGGATATAATCTGGGAAAATTAGTTTACTTAATTCCCAAAGAATCATTCTATTTTCTTCTTTCGTATCATATGGAAAGTAAATCTGATCTCTGTCGTTAATATCCTTTATACTCTTCCTTGAACCTGTTGCAGTCTCAACTATCTTCGATTTAATTAACTTGTCTCTAATGGGTTTTAATATTGAGCTTTTATACCACTCTAAATTAATCCATCTATCTTCTTCTGGAAGATTAAACCTTGCCAAATTAAAAAGATTACTCCATTTATCGTCAGAACAAACTAAATCTAAGAATAATTTAAATAAATTGTTAGCTTCAATTAAAATAGAACTATTGACTTTTGTATCTCTGTCATCACTACCCGTTAAACTAACTCCGTCTCTCTCCTCGGTAGGCTCAAAAAAACGACTATTAATTATGAAAGGTATGTTAATTTTCTCTGTCCCTACTAGAGGAAAATCAAGAAATAGTCTTGGCACTTTTGAATCAAAAATCTTTATTAAATATCTATCTTCCACTTTATCTATCAAAAATATCAGCCTTATCTTATCATTGTCAATTACCAAAAATTTATTGTTTTCAAGCGTGTTTTCATTTTTTTGCAACTCAGTTATACTAAAATTTAATTCTGCTTTTTTATAATTCTCTTTTTCTTTGAGTTTGTAAATAGTAGTTGTTTCTCCAATTTTCACTTTAACCTCGTCAACAGATACCAAGTTTATCAAAGTTGGTCCTATACATAAATTAAAATCGTCAATAGCAATAAGAGAATATTTATAACCTTCATCATCTAATTCATAGATAAATTTTGTTTCGAATTCATAAGGATCTTTATTAATTTTTGGTGAATTAATGATAGAATATTCTACTTCTGAAAATGAACTTTCAATTGAATTTATTATATCCTTTTCATTTGTTCCAGTTCGATTAATCGGTAATGTAAATTGTCTAAATTCACAATTTTCATCTTTATAAATGCCTTTTACAGTAACTTTTTCGGATAATAAATGTGTTGTCATAAATCCAGTTCCAAAGCGACCGGTTGTTAAAGGAGGGTCTTTTAAGGAATTGTAATCTCTGTCTTTATCACTTGAAGAATATCTTCTAATAAGTCCTCGTATATTTTCATTGGTCAAAAATCCATTATTATGAGAAAAAGTGAAGGAATTATTAGTCAATTCAATTGCTATTTTGAGACTTGTATTTTGGTTTTGACAAATGAGAACATTGTCTTTTGCATTTTGAATCAACTCCCAGATAATTCTCCTGGCGGTTAAATTTACATTTATTTTTTGTCTTATTGTTCTGAGTTTTTCAAGGATGCCTTTTGCTGCAATCCTGTTCAAATCTTGAGTATCGTAAGACGCAAATATTCCTGTGCTCATAATTAATTCTTTTAAGTAAGTTTCTTATAGAAATTTTAGACCCATAAAAAAGAATTTTAATTGTCTTTCCAATCATCTAACATTAGTTTAAAGAATTCTGTTCTTTCTGGCAAATAAAAAAATGACATAAAGTATTTTTCTTTAATTTTCTCTAAAACTATGGATAGTTTCCAATCATGTATTTGATACTCATAATAATTCTCATCATTTCTTAAAAGATTTATTTCGACTTCTTTGCTGTCAAAGATTTTATTTTTAATATCATAATAGATTGACTCGTTATATGACAAATAATCAATTTTTAATAGCCCTTTTTCTTTAACTGATTTTATTAAAAATTTTTCTTCTCCATCTATGAAAAAGCTGCATTTAAAGTTGATTATATGAGCTTTGGTTGATTTATAAGGTATTT
>JANWVQ010000021.1 GCA_025056745.1 Ignavibacterium sp. | reverse complement strand
TTCTATTCTCTTTTTGTCAGTTCACTAAAGTGAATTGTAGTTAATCTATTAATATAAATTTGATTTCAATTGCAGTTAGCTTTAGCTAACTGAAAAGAAATTATAAACACAAGCATTCTGGCTTTAGCCTCATTGTTCTTCCCTAATGTGGCTAAAGCCATATTAGTCTTTAATTCTTTAATCACTTGACTAAAGTCAAGTGCAATTTACTAAGACTTTCATTGCAGTCAGCTTTAGCTGACTGAGAATAAAATTTAATAAATCATTTTGACTTTAGTCCCATTTCTTATGATGTGGCTAAAGCCGATTTTTTACTATTTTTTTAGTCAGTTCACTAAAGTGAACTGTAATTTTTACTATAAAAATAAATTTATTTCTTTTTTGCAGTTGGATTTATCCAACTGAGAAGAAATTCAAAATCATTTAATGGCTTTAGCCTCATTGACTTATTTATGTGGCTAAGGTCAAGTGCAATTCCCTTTATATTATTGATTAGAAATAAATCAAAATTATTCTTAAAAATTTTTAATTAAGTAGCATCTCCCCTGCTAAACTTTCAAGAAAATATCTCTTGGATAGATTGAATTGTTTTGCTCGCTGTGTGATGTGATTAAATAATTCATACCTTGTGGATGTTAAATCTACATCTGCAAAGAACTCATCTGTTTTATTTTTACCTAAAACCCGATTTACTTCGCTTTTAATTTTCATCAAAATTTCATCATCAAATTTTTCATTATTCAGAGCTATTATTTTATTAAGAATGTGCTCTTTCTTTTGTTTTGCTATTTCAATTTTATCAACAACAAATTGGCGCAGATTATCACTGCCGTAATGAAATCGTCTATTATCTTTATTATCTGTAATTGAAGTGTATGCTCCGTTAGAACAGATATATCTAAAAATGAATTGATTGACAGTTAATGCTCTGAACCCCGTTTCGGAGTTTAAAATGTTTAATCCTATTCCAAAATCATCGCCTGGAAAAGGTTTTATTCTATATTTTTCTTCAGTATTTACGCTCATAAAAAAATCGTTTCTTGATATTTCACTAATTCCGATTTCAGAAATCATATTCAGAATTTCTTGATCTGTAATTTCATTGTATTTTTTACTGAGAATTGTAAGAGCGTCGCCATTTTCAACTTTAATATAAACTTTATCTGAACGTATGTTCATTAGAAAATCATTGCAGATATAAGCTATTGTTTCGATAGATAAGTTTAATATTTGATTTACCGGGAATTGAAACCATTTTAGTAATTTATAAAGGAAAGCCCTTCTAATTGGATAATCTTTTATGTGTCCATTCATTGTTCTTAGAAAGAGGATATTACCATCTTCACAAACCTTCAAATTAGAAGGGCTTATTTCTAACTTTTCAACTTGCCTTGATTTTAGAAAATCAATTATCTCATTTAAACTTTTACAACTAAAATCTAGACCATCTTTTAGCATTTTTATTTTCGCTTGAATTATATTCAAGATTTAACAGAGTTAGATGAATCAAGTGATTTTGAAAACTTAGTTCAAGACCTGTTAGAGCTTTTGTATCAAATCTTTTCTCTTCGCCCACACCAACTCCAGGATGGGTTGTAAATTTAATTTGTGGCAAATTATCAAATAAATCTGTTGTTTTATAAAATGCCTCCGCCTCTGTTAGATTATTCTCCTTGTCTTGAAGATAAAATACTTCCATTGCGGTGCTTCTTAGAATTTTGGGGAAATACTCATTATAAATATCTGTTCTATTGAAAACATCGGTATTTAGGAGTTGTTGATCAACGAAGATTGCTATTCCATTTGCATCTTCAGCAGGTTTAAAGAGTTCAATAAACTTTTCAAAATCTTGCTTCTTGTTTTCATATATATCAGACAGGTTAGAAGTACGTGAATTAACAAAGTTCATTCTTAAGTATGAACTTACTTCATCCCACACTTCGCCTTGAGATGCATAATAACTTGCAGAACTCATTAAATTCATCTTTACTGCCTCGGATTTTTTCGCTCTGAGTTTTTGAGGTGAAACGTAATCGGATGGGTTAAATTTAGATGAGATAGTTCTCCAACGTCCTTGCTCAACACAACTGACCGGTAATTTGATTTTTGTATTTGGAGCTGCCAATACACTTGTATTCAAAACACGATTTTGCTTTGCACCCTGAAGTATATCACCATCCATAAAAAACACATATTTGTCAGAGTTATTTATCAATAATAAATCATTTACTCGTCCTTCATTGCTTATTTCTTTGACCTCAATAAAGTTCTGTTTGATTGCTTTATCACAAGAGATATAATCAAACGTATTTTTGTTGTTAGTAGCAAATTGGACTACTGAAAGTCTTTTGTGTTTTTGAAATGATAATGTTTCGATTAGCATTTAGACCTCCATTTATAATATTTTGTGTTTTCACTACAAAATTAAAGCATCCTTTAAGCTCGATTAGTATCATTGAATGATACTTTTTTAAAGCGATTTCTTGAAATAATTATAATCAAGAATTATTTTGCAAAAGAATTTTTAGATAGGGGGTCAAATGTTCGATTTTCAAACCAAAATTAAACGTCAAATTGAAATTTTGGGTTTTTGTATTTACAATAGTGCTCAAAAACCTTTAAGAACAATTGACCTCGCCGAATTTTTTAATGTAGAAGAATTGACAATCAAAAGAGACTTACAAGATTTAAGATCTTATGGTATAGATATTCATTCAGATAAAAAAAGAGGCGTTTGTCTAACTTCTGAACCCTCGAGAGAGAAAATAGTTGAAATTATCCTACAATATATGAGCTTAAGCCACAATGAATATGGAATTGATAAAACTACTTCTCTATTGGTTAAGAAAAGAGGATTAAATTCTTTAAGTAATATTGTAATGTTGCAAAGATGTATTGATAACTCTGCAATTGCCATAATTGATTATAATAAAGTTGGAAATAAAATTGATAAGGGAAGAGAAATTGAGCCGTTGTTAATAATTCAACACGAGGGAACTTGGAGACTAATTGCTGGATCAGAAGGAATAATTAAACAATTTATTTTAGAAAAAATTGTAAGAGTGCAAACCTCTGATAAAAAATTCAAAAAAGAAAGTTATAATTTGTCAAACCTTTTCAACTATTCCTGGAAAACTTGGGTCAGTAATGAAAAGTTTTTTATAAAACTTTGGTTATCAAAATTTTGGGCAGATAGAATTGAACCGAGAATCCTTGTTTTTGAACAGAAATTAACACAAAATGAAGATGGTTCTGTAATTTTTGAATGTGTTGTAAATTCACTAAATGAAATTGCTTCCTGGATTGTAAGTAGAGGTGAAGGTGTCAAAGTACTTGAACCAAAAGAATTGAGAGAGATAGTTATAAATTTAGCTATCGGAGCATTAAGGAATTACCCTGATTTCGATAATTATTCTTTTCCAAAAAAATATGCTGAATTATAAACATATAATAGTCATAAACATTCTGTTATCAATTCTCCTTTTAGTCTGCTTATTTGATATGCCTTATGGATATTATCAATTAGTCAGATTTGTCGCTACTGCTGTTTTTGGTTTATATGCTTATCACTTTTATGAGCAGGAAAATAAATTATTGTTCGTTCTTTATCTTTCTTTAGCTTTATTGTTTCAACCATTTATGAAAATAACTCTTGGTAGAACAATCTGGAATATTGTTGATGTAATAATTGCAGCTTGGCTTCTTTTTAACTC